>JBAWFB010000302.1:0-4976 GCA_049591495.1 Solirubrobacteraceae bacterium | reverse complement strand
ACTCGGGACCCACGCGCAGCGCGCCGCCCGCGTCGCGCCATGCGATCGACCCGCCGCCCGCGCCAACCGTGTGGATGTCGAGCGCTGCCAGCGCCAGCGGTCGCCCCGCCACAGTGCGCTCGGTCGTCTCCGCGACCTGTCCGTCATCGATCGCGCACACATCGCACGAGGTGCCGCCCATGTCGAAGCACAACACGCTGCGCTCACCAGCGGCCTCGCTCAACAGCAGCGCACCTGCGACACCGCCGGCCGGCCCTGAGAGCACCGTCAGAGCCGCATGTCCGGCGGCCCGTCGCGCGCCGGTGAGCCCGCCGGAGGACTGCATCACTTGCACAGCCGGCAACCCGCGCTCGCTCGTGTGGGCCTCAAGCCGCTCCAGATAGCTGGCCAGCAGCGGTGACAGCGCCGCGTCCACCTCTGTTGTGGCGGCCCGCTCGTACTCGCGAAACGTGCCCACCAGCTCATGCGACAACGACAGGTGCGCGTCGGGCAGGCGCCGCGCGATCAGCTCGCCCAGCGCGCGCTCGTGCGCCGGGCGAGCATAGGAGTGCAGCAGCACCACCGCCACGGCCTCTGGCTCGGCTTCTGCCAACCGCTCCAGCATCGTCTCGGTGGCCTGTGGGTCGAGCTGCCGCAACGTCCCCTCCGGGCCCATCCGCTCGGGCGCTCCGAAGCGCAGCTCGGGCGGCGCGAGTGGCGCTGGAGCTGCCTCGCAAAGGCGGTAGAGGCTTGGTCGTGCCTGGCGTCCCAGCTCCACGATGTCGGTGAAGCCGTCGGTCGCGACCAGCGCCACGCGTGTGGGTGAGTGGGCGGATGGATGGGCCTGGGTAGACGGATGGGTCTGGGTAGACGGACGGGTCTGGGCAGACGGACGGGTCTGGGTAGACGGACGGGTCTGGGCAGACGGACGGGTTTCCGACACTTCGAGTAGTGCGTTCGTCGCGACGGTCATACCGTGCGCGAAGCGCTTCACCCGCGTCGTGTCTGTCCCGGCGCGCGCCAACACGGCCTCGATCGCCGCCATCACACCCGCCTGCTCTTCGCGCGGCGTGCTGGGTGCCTTGGCGGTGTACGTGGTGCCGTCCTCGTCCACCAGCACCGCGTCGGTGAACGTTCCACCCACATCTACCCCGAGCAGCATGGTGGGTAAGGCTAATGGGGGTGGGGGCTACACCTTACAAATCGCATGCCTAACACTTCACAAAATGAAGTGTATGCGCCGGAAAAGTTGGTTCACACACCAGGAGCACTTCACAGAATGAAGTGTTAGGCACCTGGAAAAAAGAGCCCGCACGCGTGTGGCGATCGATCCTTCGGCTCAGGCCGCGACGGTTGATCCTCCGGCTCAGGCAGCCGCGAGACGCTCGTTGTGCTCGGTGTCGGCCAGGTGCTGGTGGGAGGGGCAGTAACCGTTGTGAGGCAACGGCACGCGCTGGCAGGTGGATCCCTTGCGGGTCGTCGCGCGACATGTGGGTGGCTCGTCTGTGACCGCCGCGTGGGCCTCCACTGGATGCTCGATCAAGAACCGCTGGGCAAGCCCCATGTAGCAGTTGACTGTCTGCAGCACGCGCTCCTGCGCGCCCATCGGGAAATAGGTCCTGATGTCGCAAAACAGCGTGCGCGCGGGCTTTGCGAAGTAGTGGCGGTCGGTGGCCAGCCGCTCGACGGCCGACTCGCACGCGTCCAGCACGTGCTTGTGATTGGCGGTACCACCGGTGTCGGACCTCGCCTCCATGATATACGGAGCAAGATCCCTGTAGATGGCCCGGCTGAACTGGTACATAATTCTGCTACCTCCAACACCGATGCCGGTCAGAAATACCGGACTCATCGAGTATCCAAGCCATTCCTAAGGCGCACAGAAGTAATCCGTTAAGCCTGAGTTAGTTTTTTGCCTTTCGCGTGTTTGGGGAGGAGGAGGCCACCTTCGGTGGCCGGATGGCGTTCTCGAGCAATAACACGCCCGCTCGGTCAGCGCGCGTCAGTCAGGACCACAGCTCCCACCCGAGCTCTTCGCCTGCCTCCGACACCACCACGTGCCTGCCATCCAGTCGCGAGTCGCGCTCAGGATGGTCGGTGCGCGTGTGCGTTCCGCGGCTCTCCTCGCGCTCCAGCGCCGAGCGCGCGATCAGGCGCGCCAGCGGGTGGGGGTCCTCGAGCAGACTCCGCAATCCCTCAGCCGTGCGTTCGATGCCGGCGTGCTTCCACAGTGCCGTCCTCGTTGACTGCACGTCGACTGAAGACCCCTTAGATATCCGATCGGCGGGGGCGATCGGCGCCGAGCCGGATGATCGGGGAGGGGGAGTGGGCCCAGGTGTGGGCTCGGACCTGGGGCTCGTGAGCGCCGGCTCATCCAGCGCCGCCAGCGCCGCCCTGCGACCAAACACGAAGCACTCGCTGAGAGAATTAGAAGCGAGCCGGTTGGCCCCGTGCAGGCCGGTGCACGCGGTCTCGCCCACCGCATACAGCCCCGCGACGGGCGAGCGCGCGTGCAGGTCGGTGACGACTCCCCCGATCGTGTAGTGCGCTGCCGGCGCCACCGGCACCAGCTCGCGCATTGGGTCCAGTCCCGCTTCGCGCAGAGCTCCGACGACATTGGGGAACAGCGCGGGATCGATCGCGCGCATGTCGAGGCTCACCGAGCGCTTGCCCGTCTCGCGCAGGCGGGTCTGGATCGCGCGCGACACCTCGTCGCGCGGCGCAAGCTCGTCCACGAAGCGCTCCCCGTCCGGGTCCAGAAGCGTGGCACCCTCGCCGCGGATCGCCTCGGTGATCAGGAAGCCTTCCCTGCCCTCCACGTCGATCACCGCCGTGGGATGGAACTGCACGAACTCGAGATCCGCCAGTGGCGCGCCGGCGGCGTGCGCCAGCAACAGACCCTGACCAATCGAGCCCGGTGGGTTGGTGGTGCGCGCCCACAGTGCGGCCGCGCCGCCCGTGCTCAGCACAACCGCGCGCGCAGCCACCGTCCGGCTCGCCGGACGGTGGCTGGAGGTGTCCGTGAGCGGCCCACACACCACCCCGTGGCAGCGGCCTTCTGCCTGAAGGAGCCCGGTCACACGCGCGCCCTCGATCACCTGCACGCCCGCCTGTGCCACCGCCAGGGCCGAGAGCTCACGCAAGAGGCGCCGTCCCGTCGCGCTCCCGCCCGCGTGCACGATCCGCCTGACTGAGTGCCCACCCTCCAGCCCCAGCGCCAAGCGTCCGTGACGGTCCGCGTCGAAGTGGAACCCGAGGCGCTCCAGATCGCGCACGCAATCGGGCGCCTCCCGCACGAGCGTCTCGGCCGCCGAACGGCGCACCGCGCCGCGTCCCGCGCGCTCGGTGTCGCTCAGATGCAGCTCCAGGCTGTCGTCGGCCGACAGCACGGCGGCAAGGCCGCCCTGCGCCCAGTAGCTGGCGGTCTGTGCCAGCGGCATCGCCGACAGCAACGCCACGCTTGCGCCCTCGCGCGCTGCGCACAACGCCGCATACAGTCCCGCCGCGCCGGCACCCACGACCGCGACGTCGACTTCCGCGTCGGCGCTCACCCTGCGAGCTTCACGAGCGCCACCGCCAGCACTCCGAGCGCCAGCACCACGAGCAGCACCAGCGTGATCGCCAGAGCCTTCCATTTCGGTGGCGCCGCCAGCCGTGTGCGCGCGCCCGTCCCACAACGCAGACACCAATCCTGCTCGGGCTTCAGCGGGGCGGCGCACAAAGGGCACACCTCCTGCAACGGGATCCCCGGCCGCGGAGCACCCGCCTCGACGCTCACGGGCGCAGCCACGCTCACTTGTCGGACTCCTGCGGTCGCAAGACCTGGGTCGGTTCGTCCTCAGATGTCTTGTCCGGCTTGTCGGGCTCGGAGGAAGCCGGGGGCGAGTGGGCTGGTTTGAAAGGCGCACGCGACACAGGCCGGGCGCCGACCGGGGGGGCGGTCTGCTTCGGCGCCGGCGCCACAGCCGGCCTGCGGTCAGGCGCTGGCGCTGGCGTGGGGGTCGTAGTCTGCATCTGCGGGGCCATCGGCGCGGTGGAGATGGGAAGGTCGGCATTGGTGTCGAACGCCAGCCCACATCCCGGGCAGAAGCGATCGTCGCTGTCGTGCAGCGCGGCGCAGCGCGGACACGCCGCGATTCCCACTTCGCGTAGCACCGTAACCGGCCGGCGCTCGCCCAGCGCCCGCTCGAGCTCGCGCACCTCCGTGTCGATCTGGCGCAGCATCGCGAGCTTGGCCAGCACCAGCTGGTCGTTGCGCTGGCCAAAGCGGTGCAGGTCGAACACCAGCCCGCCGAGGTCGCGGTAGGCCAGCTCGCGCGCTCTGCGCAGAAAGCGCGCGCGACGACGCATACGCCCGCGTTCGCCAAAGCCGGGGGTTTGTTGGGCCTGCTCAGCTGCCTGCTGACTCGGCTCGCTTGCCGACGGGCTCTGCCCGTCCACTGGCTGGCCCTGCCCATCGGCCTGCACGGTCGTCTGCTGCGTTTGCTCGGCCGTCTGCCCCCCAGCCTGCGGGGTACCCGCTTGGGGAGTTGCCGGCGGCTTCTGCTCGGCTCCGTCCGCCGTGTGCCCTTCGGGTGCGCCTGCCACGTCTCTCATGCTACCCGCCCCCCGCGACGAGTGAGCGCCATGCGTCGGCTACCTGCTCGGCCATTCTCGCTGCGGAGAACCGCTCCGCTCGTGCGCGGCCGGCGACGCGTGGGCCATCCGTGACCTCACGTGGCCCTTGCTGGATTGTGTGCTGCTCCCGCTCGAGGGCACGCACGCCCTGCTCCTGGGCAAGATGCGGTTCGAGTGCGGCGCGCCAGCGCTCCAGCTCCCACGGAGCGCACAACGTTCCCGCGAGCCCGTCGAGCGCCTGCGGATGGACTCCCACGGGGGTGGCCAGCACCGGCACGTCGCATGCCAGGGCCTCGAGCACTGCCAGTCCGAAGCCCTCCCGCTCGGAGGGCACGAGCACAGCGTTGGCAGCGTTCACATACAGCGGCACGCGTCCCGGC
>JBAWFB010000301.1:0-7903 GCA_049591495.1 Solirubrobacteraceae bacterium | reverse complement strand
GAGCAGGCCCTGAGCCAGCTGGAGGTCATACGTGACACGCTTCGCGCCAAGGATGCCGCGTCGCTCGCGGCGTGGAACGAGCGCGCGCGTGCGGGGCGCGAGCGGCTCCGGCAGGCCGGCCTGGCGCCGGGCTCGTAGGCTACTCCTCCTATGGACGTACGCTTCGAGCCCTCAAGCGGGCTGCACGGCGAGCTGACCGCTCCCGCTGACAAGTCGATCTCCCACCGCGCGGCGCTGCTCGGCGCGATGGCCTCGGAGCCGACACGGATCGAGAACTACCTGCACGCCGCCGACACCGACTCGACGCTCGCGGCGGTGCGGGCGCTGGGCGCGCTCGTGGACGAGCGCGACGGAGTGATCACGGTGCGCGGCACCGGGCTGCGCGAGGCACGCGTGCCGCCCGGCCCAATTGACGTGGGCAATGCCGGCACGCCATTGCGCCTGCTGCCTGGATGGCTCGCGGCGCAGGAGGGACGCTCGTTCACCCTCGATGGCGACGAGTCGATCCGTCGTCGCCCAATCGACCGCGTGGCCGAGCCGCTGCGCTTCATGGGTGCGCGGCTGGAGGCACGCGAGGGTCGCTTCGCGCCGTTTGTTATCCACGGGGACCGCCTGCGTTCGATCTCCTACGAAATACCGGTCGCCAGCGCCCAGGTGAAGTCGTGCATCCTGCTCGCGGCCCTCGCCGCCGATGGCGCCACCACCGTGGGAGAGCCGGCGCGCAGTCGCGACCACACTGAGCGGATGCTGCTGCGGGCCGGGGTCAACATCCACCGCAACGGCAGGCATGTGACCGTCGTGAACGCCGACGAGCTGGTGCTCGACCGCGTGGTCGTCCCCGGCGACCCCAGCTCCGCTGCGTTCGCGATTGCTGCGGGCGTGCTCATACCAGGCTCACGCCTCTTGATCCGCGACGTGGGCGCCAACTGGACGCGCACCGGCTTCCTGCGCATCCTGCAGCGCATGCGCGGGATCGTGTTGGGCGATCTGGAGGACGAGAGCGGCGAGCTGATCGCCGAGGAGCCGATCTGCGATCTCGACGTCGCCCACGGGGCGCTCGAGGGCACCCATGTCGAACCGGATGAGGTGCCGCTTGCGATCGACGAGCTCCCACTGGTCGCCCTGCTCGGCTGTTTCGCCGAAGGGGAAACCGTCGTGCGAGGCGCGCAGGAGCTGCGCGTGAAGGAGTCCGACAGGATCGCGACGGTCGTTGAAGGGCTGCGCGGGCTCGGTGCCAACATCGACGCGCTCGAGGACGGCTTCGTCGTGACCGGTACCGGAGGGCTGAAGGGCGGCAGCATCGACGCGGCCGGCGACCATCGCCTGGCGATGATGGGCGCGGTTGCCGGGCTCGCGTCGCGCGAGGGCGTCACCGTGCACGGAATGGAGGCGGCGGCGGTGTCATACCCGGACTTCGTGCAGGACATTGAGGCGCTCAATTGAGGCGCTATGAGGGCGCCGCGAGCGTCACTGCGTAAGCCTGCGATGGCGGCTCGACTCCGCCACGCTGGGTCGTTCGCCACAATGGTCTGACGATGGCAATCGAGTTCTCAGAGAGGATCGCCCGGATTCCCTCCTACCCGGCGGCAGGGGGCTATGCCGAGCGCGCGCCGAAGGTGCGGCTCGCTTCTAACGAGTCGCCGTGGCCACCGCTGCCTGCGGTGATCGAGGCGATCCAGGGTGCCCTGCCAACGCTCAACCGCTACCCGGATCCCACCAACTCGCTGTTGCGCGAACGCCTGGCCGGCCGCTACGAAGTGCCCGCATCGCAGATCGCAATCGGCAACGGCTCGTGCGACATCCTGCTCGCGGCCGGCGAGGCTCTGCTGGAGCCCGGCGCCGAGCTGGTGTACGCGTGGCCGTCGTTCTCGGTGTACCCGCATCTGAGCGCTGCCTCGGGCGCGCGGGCGGTGACTGTGCCGCTGGATACGCAGGAGTGTCACGACCTACCGGCGATGCTGCGCGAGATCACCGTCGCCACGCGTCTTGTGATCGTGTGCAACCCCAATAACCCGACGAGCACAGCGCTGCCGCTCACAGACATTGCAGAGTTCGTCGCTGAGGTTCCACGCCACGTGTGCGTGATCGTGGACGAGGCCTACTGCGAGTTCAACCTGCTTGATGACCCCGACGCCTCGATCGAGCTGCTCGCGCACCATCCCAACCTCGTCTTGCTACGCACCTTCTCAAAGGTCTATGGGCTATGTGGCTTGCGTGTCGGCTTCGCGCTTTGCGGCTCGGGGGATCTGCCGCGCGCGGTGAATCAGATCCGCCAGCCGTTCTTCTGCAACGCGGTCGCCCAGACCGCGGCGGTTGAGGCGCTCGCCCACCAGGACGCTGTCACAGACCGCGTCACGCGCACGATCGCCGAGCGCATCTCGGTCGACGAGCGTCTGCGTGCGCTTGGCATTGCGCCGGCGCAATCACAGGCGAACTTCTGCTGGTTCGATCTCGGTGAGGACGATCCCGAGCGTGTACTGGAGAAGGAAGAGAAGGTCATGCGCGGCCTGGTCGAGCGCGGCGTGCTCGTACGCGGTGGGGCGGCACTTGGCAAGCCAGGCGCGCTGCGAGTCACCTACGGCACCTCACAGGAGAACGCGATCTT
Source organism: Solirubrobacteraceae bacterium (assembly GCA_049591495.1). Lineage (GTDB taxonomy): Bacteria > Actinomycetota > Thermoleophilia > Solirubrobacterales > Solirubrobacteraceae > Palsa-744. The sequence goes on along the minus strand of JBAWFB010000301.1, from coordinate 5,298 downwards.
TCTCGACGCGATGGGCGAAGTGCTGTAAGCGCAAGCGCTCACCGCAAACGAGCACCAACCGGAGCGAGGTGAGACGGAGCGAGAGTGAGAGTGTGAACAGTTGGAGACAGTGGGCTTGCGCGGCTCGACTACGGCCTCCGCGTCTGCTACAAACCTTCTAGACGATCATGCAGACGACCGCCTCGACATTCGCTCCCGCACTCGCTTCCGCGCGTGCCCGCACGTCGTATTGGTCGTTTCGCTGCGCCTGGCGATTTAGCTAGGCGCTTCGGCTGTGTCTCCGTCCGTGAGCGGAGGTCGCTAGGCCGCAACGGGGTCCCACAGGACCGAGCGCCGCATCAGCCGGCTCACGTAAGGCCACCGCGCTTGGCAGCGGTGGCCAACCCTCACGGAATCGCGCACAACACCTACGATTTTCAATACTTGAAAGGATGAACAGATGATGATCGTCATGAAGGAGACCGCAAGCGCCGATGAGATCGAGGCGGTGGTTGAGAAGATCGAGCGAGCGGGCGCGGTCGCCCACCGCAGCCAGGGCGCCCGCGTAACGGTGATTGGGGCGATCGGGGACGTCGAGCAGGACGCCAGCGTCGAGAGCCTCGGCCTTGAGGGCCAACCCGGGGTGGACCGCGTCGTGCCGATCCTCAAGCCCTACAAGCTCGCCTCCTCGCAGATCCGCCATGGAGAGCGCACAGTGCTCGACATCCAAGGGCGCAAGATCGGCGGCGGGCACTTCGCGCTGATCGCCGGCCCTTGCACCGTCGAATCGCGCGAGCAGGTGCTCGCGACCGCCGACGTCGTCAAGGACGCGGGAGTTGCGATGCTGCGCGGAGGTGCGTACAAGCCGCGCACCTCTCCCTACGCCTTCCAGGGTCTCGGCCAGGAGGGTCTGCGGCTGCTCGCAGAGGCCAAGGAGCGCACGGGTCTGCCGATCGTGACCGAGCTGATGGACGCGCGCGACCTGGAGGCGGTGCTCGAGGTGGCCGACGTGATCCAGGTCGGCGCGCGCAACATGCAGAACTTCTCTCTGCTGGCCGAGATCGGGCGCTCGGGGCGTCCCGTGCTGCTGAAGCGCGGGCTATCGGCGACGCTCGACGAGCTGCTGATGGCGGCCGAGTACGTGCTGAAGGAAGGCAACCCCAACGTGATGCTGTGCGAGCGCGGCATCCGCACGTTCGAGACCTCCTACCGCACGACGCTCGACCTGCAGGCGGTGCCGGTCCTCAAAGAGCTCTCGCATCTGCCGGTCGTGGTGGACCCGAGTCATGCGGCTGGACGGCGTTCGCTTATCGCCCCAATGTCGCTCGCCGCCGCCGCGGCCGGTGCCGACGGGATCATCGTCGAGGTGCACCCCAACCCCGACGAGGCCCTCTGCGACGGTCCTCAGGCGCTGCTGGCCGATGATTTCGCCGAGTACGCCGCTGCTGTGGAGAGCGTCGCCGCGCTGGCTGGGAAGGCGCTCAGCGCGGTGTGAAGCCTGGATGCTGATCGCGATCGACGGTCCGGCCGGGGCGGGCAAGTCCACGGTGGCGCGCGCGCTCGCAGAGCGGCTCGGGTTCACCTATCTGGATAGCGGTGCCATGTACCGCTGTGTGGGATTGCTCGCACTCGAAGCGCCGGGCCAGGCTCCCGCCACGCTCGCCCGCTCGGCCCGGATCGAGTTTGCCGAGGGTCAAGGCGCAACCGCCGGCAGGTCCCAGCGGCGGGTGCTGCTCGACGGCCGCGACGTGACCGCGGAGATCCGCACGCCCGAGGTCTCCGAGGCCGCTTCGCACGTCGCCGCCGACCCAGGCGTACGCGAAGCGCTCGTCGCCAAGCAGCGCGGGCTGATAGCAACCGGAGATTCGGTGGCCGAGGGTCGCGACATCGGAACGGTCGTCGCGCCCGACGCCGAGCTGAAGATCTATCTAACGGCCGATCCCGCCGAGCGCGCCCGCCGGCGTGCAGTCGAGCTGGGCGGCGATCAGGCGATAGTGATGGCCGAGCAGGCCCTGCGCGATGAGCGCGACACAACGCGCGCACACAGCCCGCTGGGGACGGCCGACGGCGCGGTCGTGCTCGACACGACCGGCATGACGATCGAGCAGGTTGTCGAGCATGTCGCGGGTCTCGTCGGCGTGTTCAGAGCGTCCGCCTGACGTTCGCCGCTCCCGGTCCACGTTCTCGGCCGGTCATACTCCTCCAATGCAGAAGGTCGCAATAGTCGGATATCCCAACGTGGGCAAGTCTTCGCTCGTGAACCGCCTGAGCGGCTCACGCGAGGCCGTCGTGCACGAGCGTCCCGGAGTCACACGCGACCGCAACGAGATCGAGTGTGAGTGGAACGGACACACTTTCACGCTGATCGACACGGGCGGGGTCGACTTTCAGGACGAGGATCCGTTGTCGGGCTCGATCCGCGAGCAGGCGCGTGCCGGGCTGGCCGACGCGCTGGTAGCGGTGCTCGTCGTCGATGCCCGCGCCGGGGTGCGGCCCGGCGATGAGGAGATGGCCGACATGCTGCGCCGCTCGCCGCTGCCCACGATCGTGGCCGCCAACAAGTGCGACGGGGTCGCGGATCTGCCGCTCGCAGCCGATTTCCACCGGCTTGGACTCGGTGAGCCGCTCGCCGTGTCCGCCACTCAGGGGCTCGGCTCGGGCGACCTGCTCGACCGGATCGTCGCGCTGCTGCCGCCCGAGGAGGACACGGAGGTCGAGGAGGAGGAAATCCGCCTGGCCATCATCGGCCGCCCCAATGTCGGCAAGTCCTCGCTGGTCAACCGCTTCCTCGGTGAACAGCGGGTGATCGTCTCGGAGGTCGCGGGCACCACGCGCGACGCGATCGACACGCCGCTTGAAGTGGACGGCCGCCGGCTCGTGCTGATCGACACCGCCGGTATGCGCCGCCAGTCGAAGGTGGCCGACTCGGTCGAGTACTACACGACGCTGCGCTCCCAACGCGCGGCCGAGCGGGCCGATGTTGCGCTCGTCGTGTGCGACGCCACCGACGGAGTCACCTCACAGGACCTGCGCGTGGCCGAGTTGGCGATGAAGGCCGGTTGCGCCACCGCGATCGTCCTCAACAAGTGGGATCTCAACGAAGGAACCGAGCAAGACCTCGACCACGAGCGCGCTCGCGTGGCCGAAAAGCTGCGGTTGCGCCCGCGCGTGCTGACCGCCAGCGCCAAGACGGGTCGCAACGTGGCGCGACTGATCTCAGAGACGCTCGCGCTCGGCGACCGCCGCCGCGGGCGCATCCCGACACCCGAGCTCAACCGCTTCCTCGCCGAGGTCGTTCAAGCGCGTCAACCCCCCGTAGGTACGCGCCGTGGCTCGGGCCAGCACCGTCTGAAGTTGATCTACATGACTCAGATCGAGGAGCGTCCGCCGCGTTTTGCGATCCAGGTCAACTCGCGTGAGCGGGTCACGCGCGATTACGCCTACTTCGTGGAGAACCGCATGCGCGCCCGCTACGGCATGGACGGTGTGCCCCTCATCATCGACTTCGTCGAGCGCGGCACTCGCACGGACACGCGCACGCGTGCCGCATAGGCGAATCTCGAGGAGCGCACGGGTCCAGTCGCCGTAGCGCATACACTTCCGCTCAACTTCAAGCCCCGACCGTGGAGCCGATTCCCAAGCCATGAGCCACCATTCCGACAGCGAGTTCCTGTTCACCTCCGAGTCGGTCACGGAGGGCCACCCCGACAAGATCGCCGACCAGATCTCAGATGGCGTGCTCGACGCCGTGCTCACCGACGACCCCTACGGCCGCGTCGCGTGCGAGACGCTCGTCAACACCGGCCTGATCGTCGTCTCAGGGGAGATCTCCACCAACACCTACGTCGACATCCCGCACGTCGCGCGCGAGACCGTGCGCCGGATCGGCTACGACAACGCTGCCTACGGCTTCGATTGTGACACCTGCGCGGTCATCAACGCGATCGACAAGCAGTCGCCCGACATCGCCCAGGGCGTCGACGCGGCCTATGAGACCCGCCATGACCCCGCCGACGAGGACGAGCTAGACGTCGCCGGAGCCGGCGATCAGGGAATGATGTTCGGATACGCCTCGAATGAGACCGACGAGCTGATGCCGTTGCCGATCTCATTGGCGCACAAGCTCTCAAAGCGCCTCGCGGAGGTGCGCAAGGGCGAGGTGCTGCCCTACCTGCGCCCCGACGGCAAGACGCAGGTCACCGTGCGTTACAAGGACGGGCGTCCCGTGGAGATCGAAAAGATCCTGATCTCCACCCAGCACGCCGACGGCATCGACTCCGAGACGCTGATCAAGCCCGACCTGTTCGAGCACGTGCTGCGCCCCGTGCTGCCCACCGACCTCTTCGACGAGAAGAAGCTGATGAAGAACTTCCTGGTCAACCCCACTGGGCGCTTCGTCATCGGCGGGCCGATGGGCGACTGCGGGCTGACCGGGCGCAAGATCATCGTCGACACCTACGGCGGCATGGCCCGCCACGGCGGCGGCGCGTTCTCCGGCAAGGATCCCTCCAAGGTCGACCGCTCTGCCGCCTACGCCGCGCGCTGGGTCGCCAAGAACATCGTCGCCGCCGGCCTTGCCGACCGGGCCGAGGTGCAGGTCGCCTACGCGATCGGCGTCGCTCACCCCGTGTCGGTGATGGTCGAGACGTTCGGCACCGAGAAGATCGCCCGCGCCAAGATCGCACAGCTCGTCGACGAGCACTTCGACCTGCGTCCCGGAGCGTTCCGTGAGGAGCTCAAACTGCACCGCCCGATCTACCAGAAGACCGCCGCCTATGGACACTTCGGGCGCGAGGACCACGATTTCACGTGGGAGAAGACCGACAAGGCCGAGGCGCTGCGTGCCGCCGCCGGGCTGTCGACCGCGGGCGCGGCGGCCTGACAGGCGGATCTTCGCGGCCTGGCGCGCGGATCTTCGCGGTCTGGCGGCCAGGCTCGACGCTCCCAGGCGTGGACGGCGGCGGTGTGGTCCGGCTCCGTCTTTAGGGTGATGAAGTGCCCACCCACCCGTCTGCGATCGTTCAGGTCGAGCCGATGACAACGGCCCGCGTATTGCGCGGGCCGTTTGACTATCGCCTGCCCCCGACGCTACGCGAGGAGGTGACGGTCGGCTCGATGCTCGTCGTGCCATTCGGGCGGCGTGAGATCCTCGGTGTGGTCACGGCGCTCTCCGAGCACAGCGACATCTCAGAGGAGAAGCTGCTCGAACCGCTGAGGGCGCTTGATGAAGGCCCACCCACCCTGCCAATCGACCTGGTCGCGCTGGCCGAGTGGCTTGCCAAGGAGTACTGCTCGACGCTCGCGCGCGCGCTCGCGCTC
>JBAWFB010000300.1:0-1594 GCA_049591495.1 Solirubrobacteraceae bacterium | reverse complement strand
TGCTGTTTTTGATTTTTCGTAAAGATTGAGGGCAGAACATTTCGTGGACACCTCAGCCCGCGCATTGACTCCTGAAAACCATTGAAATCATAAGATCAAAGGAACTTGGGCCAGGCCATTAAAACCGAACGGCTGCCGGGACTGTGTGATCATTGCGCCTGCCGGCATTGCGACGGCAAAACCCGGATGCCGCTATTCTATTTCAGGCAACCCTGGCGGGACTCTGAACTTTTAGGATCCTGGCCAGCAATCCGAGTGCACGGTCAGCCTGCGTGACGTAGGGATTGGTTTTGTCCCAGACATAGCCGGCAAGCACGGAGCAGACCTGCCGCATGATGTCAGGATTGCGGTTCGCCGCGAAAAAAATCTGCGGCAGCCGGTCGTCATACCAGGCGGTCACGAAGGTGCGGAACGTGTTGACGCCGTGCTGGACATGGTCGGCATAGTCCGCCTGCCAGTCCACCGTTTCGCCCTGCAACTGCCGCGTCAAAACCTGCGCTGCCTGCCGGGCTGAATCCAGCGCGAGCGCCACGCCGGAACTGAACATGGGATCCAAAAATTCTGCGGCGTTGCCGGCGAGGGCGAACCGGTCGCCGAAAAGCTGTTTCACCGCGCAGGCATAACCGCTGGTGCGCTGGGGCGGAAAGGCGAACTCCATTTTCGCCAGCCGTTTCGCCGCGTTCGGATCGCTCATCACCATCGCGCGCAACTGCGTTTCCGCGTCGCCGGAAAATTTTTGAAAAAATTCCGGCCTGGCCACGACGCCAATGCTGGTCCGGCCGTTGGAAAACGGGATGATCCAGATCCAGGCGTCTTCGGGGTGGATGCAGATCCAGACCTTGCCCTGTTCGCGTTCCGGCGGGCGCACATCGCCGGTGACGTGGGCAAACAGCGACTCGCGCGCCGGGCAGCGGGAGGGGCTTTCCAGATCCAGCAAACGCGGCAGCACACGCCCGTAGCCGCTGCAATCGAGAACAAATTTCGCCTGCACCTCGAACCGGGCGGCGTCCGGGGTTTCGATGGTGACCGACGCGTGGGCCGGGACAAAGCTTACCGCCGTCACGCTGTGCCGGTATAAAATTTCCACGCCGCGCGCAGCGACGGTGTCGGCCAGTGTTTTGTCGAAATCCGCGCGCGGCACCTGGTAGGTGTAGGTGAAGCCGTGGGCGGACTGGCTGGAAAAATCGAAGTTGCACGTCTCGTTGCCGCGCAGAAACACCGCGCCGTGCTTGCGCATGAAGTTTCGTTTTTCGACGGCGTCGAGTAGGCCGGCCTCCTGCAACAGGCTCATGCTGCTCGGCAGCATGCTTTCACCAATGACGAACCGGGGGAAAGCCTGCTTCTCCACGACGAGCAGTTTGAAGCCCTGCTTTTGGAGCAAGGCTGCCGCCATGGCCCCCGCCGGCCCGGCACCGATGATCAACACATCAACTTGTCTGCATTTCATAAAGGGTCTTTCTCATCCTGTTTTCCCTTCGGAAAACCGGGCAAAAATTTTCCGGGTTGTCGGTAGAAAAGTGGCACCGGCAGAACGGCTGCACCACCTTTTCCAGTGACGGTCTTTTCCGGTGGTTCATGCTTTCAAACACTCCTG
>JBAWFB010000299.1:0-58317 GCA_049591495.1 Solirubrobacteraceae bacterium | reverse complement strand
TGTCCACTTCTGGATGCGGCTGTTGCCTGTGTTTTCCCACCAGTTCCCACTGTCGAGCACGTATACGTATGAGCCCGAGAAAGCTAGGCCGTGTGGTGCCTCGTTGAACTGGCCGGCACCGTTGCCTTTACTGCCGAACCCGTAGAGATATTCGCCCGCGGGCGTGAACACTTGGACGCGGTTGTTTCCGTATTCGGAGACCCAGATGTTTCCTTCCGCGCCCACGGCGACACCGTAGGGGTCAGAGAGCTTGCCTGCTTCTGAACCGGCCGTGCCCCAGCTACGCAAGAATTTGCCTTCGCTGTTGAACTCACCGATCTTGTTATCCCACGAGTACGCAACCCAAATATTGTTGTTCGCATCGAGGGCCAAGTAGAACGGGCCTTCGTGTTCTTCAGCCTGTGAAATATTGCGTACCCACGCAAGCGATTCGTTGAACTCCTGTACACGATGATTACCGCGGTCCGCCACAAACACGTCGCCTTTGGAGTCCACGACGATCCCTTCAGGAACATTGAACTCGCCGTCGCCCGACCCCTGCAAGCCAGCGCGACACGAACTCGTGCAGACCTGCAATTTGCTTTCTCCGTTAGAGACACCCCAACCGAACATCTTGATAAACGTGCCTTCGGAGTTGAACTCCTCCACACGATCGTTCCCCTCATCGGTCGCCCAGACATTCCCTTTGGAATCAACCGTCACACCATACGTCGTTTTGAACTGGCCGGCGCCTTCACCCGAAGAACCAACCGTCCTAACAAATTCGTTTTTCGAACTAAACTCCTCCAACCGACTGTTCTCCGTGTCAGACACCCACACATTCCCCGAAGCATCAACAGCCAGACCACCCTCCGGTTCACGCAACTGACCATTACCAGACCCATACGACCCAAACGAACTCGCATACGTCAAAGTTGTCGGTTCGGAGACCGTGACCGAGCTCGATCCTGAACCATTTGTTGCTGTCACGACCACAGCCAGTCGGGCACCTTCGTCCCTGCTGGTGGGCGTGTAGTTGGCATTCGTTGCTCCCGAAATAGGCACACATCCAACACCTCCACTATTACAGTCCTCCCATTGGTACCCATAGACGATTGGGCCGCCTGTCCATTTGCCTTCGGTCACCGCCATCTGTACACCTGTGGTACGCGCACCCGTGACCTTGGGTAGTTCAGTGTTGGTCAACCCTTCCCCGGTCCATAGAGCCGTTGCTGCCGGCGCCTGCGTGACCTTCAGGACGGCCCCTGGATTGGCACTGCCGGCGATGATGCCATAGACGATCCCTAGCGTCTCCTGCCCTGGGGGCGTCAGTGCCGTGATATGGCCTTCGCTGTCATATCCATAGTCAGTTCTCAACGGCGTGGGTTTGATCCTTGGATCCCAGACGCTACGCAGACGCCCCTGTTTGTCGTATTCGTAGTGCGCGACTTCGACTTTCTTCATTTCTTTGCTGGTCGGTTCCCATGCAGTGTAGTACACCCGCGTGAGATTACCTTCGATATCACCCCATTCTGCTGGCGCTTCACCTTTCGCGGTCGTGCTAGTGGCATAGTTGAACGTCAGAGCCCGACAGCCGGCTTTCAACGTCGGCGAGCACGACGCGCCGGCTGGTACAGGGGCAAGCGCTTCGTGAGGTCGCGTAACCATGTTTTTGGAGCCGACCGGCACTTCAACCGTTTCGTACGAATAGGTCACCGTGTTAGTCGGGGCTTGACCCTGCGTTATGTGTGGGGTCCAGATTTCGCCGCTGCCGCCGGACGGCACCTTGAAGCAGATTGTCGTGTTTGCAGCCGCGTTCGTGAGGCTGAATTCCGTCTTTCCGACTTCGCAAGGGGTGCTCGACAGCTTCAGGTTGGAGTCCCCAGAAGGAGAGATGTAGCCGCCGCTGCCGTTCGGGGCGAAGATGGTCTGCGCGCCGCTCGCATCGGTCAGGACATAGCTGCCGGTGGATTGTTTGACGAGACTCTCTTGGCTCCCCAGGCTGATCTGCCACTGAGGTCCGAGTGATCCACCTGCGCCGGCCGTCGGCTGCTCAGAGTTGTAGCTCCGGCTCACAGTCAGGCCACCGCCCATCGAGACATCCGTACTCGTCAGCGAATATTCGCCTGACTGGGGGTTGAAGGAGCCCGGCCCCAGCGATATCGGACTCGCGGGATGCACGATCATCGTGAAGGTTTCGCTTGAAACGTTCCCTGCGTTGTCCGTCGCTTCAAGCTTGATCGTGTGACGGCCGGTCGCATAGCTATGGCCGAATATCTTCAGCGTTCGCGTCGCGGTGCACGGCCCAGTCGAGCAGGACCCGCTCGGTGTACCCACTTCGTGCCCGTCAATGTAGATAGCTATCGACTTCACACCCGAGCTGGGTGTGGTGCCCGTTCCGTCAGTCGCTTCAGCTTTCAATGTGTATTCGCCGGCCCCGACCTGTCCGCCTGGCCCGAGGCCGGACAGGGAGATGTTGTGGGGCGCGGTACTGTCGACGCGAACCGCGTGACGGCGCAGGCTTTCCGCCTCGTTTTCGGTCGCATGGGAACCGTACAGGGCGTTCCATGCATTTAGGCCGATCTTTGGTTCTCCGTCTGGCAACGCGCTGCTGTAGCCGATGTATTCAACGACTTCTAACGGACATTGAATTCCCGAGCATAGACCTTCACTCAACATCGACTTTTCAGACCAAGCTAGCCAGCTACCAGCAGCGTTGGTGTGTTCGTCGCTCCACCCTTCGATGCCGATGCCTTTATCAGAGTCCGTGAACTTCACCTCGGCATTCGAATGAGGACCAAGCCAGGCTTTTGTTCCATACAGCGCGTTTGGATGACCGTTGACGGTTTCGTCTGTCGTGTCGAACCTGACTTCAGGGTTTCCATCCTGCTGTACCCCGACTTCCGCTTTGCGAAGTACGTTTTCGCCGGCCGTTCCTGTACCCGGGCCAGAGGCAACCGATTCGTACACTGCAGAGTTCCCATTTTCCGGTGCATCACCAGACGGGCATGTCTCGCCGGTGCGACAGGATTGAGCATTGTTCGATTTTGGTTCGCTTACTTCAGTGGAAAGCGTCTGCTGAGCTTCGACCGACGCTTTGTGCTCCAACTTTACAAGCGTTTCTACATGCGTACCGCTCTCGAGCTGGGCTGATTCCGATTTGAAGTTCCAGATATGGGATTCGCCTTGAGTGGTGTAGACCATATCCCCGAGTTCATGTTCCCCGTGACTCCCGGAGATATGCACTGTCCAACCCTGACCTATACCATTTTCGGTATCTGTAAATTGACCGCCTGCCGAGGGTTCAAAATGCCAGTTAGTCGGGTGACTCCCGTTTTTGTTCAGCTGTTCATCCCAAGTGAATTCGTTTGTATAATATTCGTACCGCGGATCTACCATGATGGGATACGCATAGGCTCCCACCGGATGCTCCACTGTCAGGACAAGTGTGTTAGCGTCAAGGCTCATCGTGACAGGAACTTTTGTCCCTTGCGCGTCTTCGGCAGAAGGCGTGAAGATCATGACTATCGGCCGTCCATCTGCCACGACACGGACGGGTCCTGAGCCCGGGACCTCCTGAGTCAGCATCGCACCTTCGGGCAGGCTCACCTTGAAGAACAACTTGGAGGGCGAGCGCTGACTTCTAAGGCTCTGATCGATTGTGAGCCCGAACGTAGACGGCTTTACAATCGTGTCGAGGTCCATCACGCTTGCCTGCGCGTTTTCGCTCGCTCCATAGAACACGCTCGCGCCGTCGAGGACTCCGCCACCGGGAAGAGGGTTGCCGTGTTCGTCTACAGGAGTGACCGCTACCTCGGCAGCCGGGAGCGCGACGCCTTCAGCGAGACGCTTGGGAATGCTGACGGGAGCTAGAGGACTTCTAGGCTGGAAAGCACCATTGATTTCAGAAAGGGTCAGGTCGATCGGGGCACGCTGCCCAGGTGTCGTTTCCAGCGCAACCGGTTCCAGCCCTTCACGGACTTCGCGGCTGCCGTCATTTCCTTGTATAGACATGGCGAAGTCGCTGGGAAAGCTCCCGATTCGCTGCCCTTCCGGAAGGCTGGGCGGACCACCATCAGCTTCCCCACTAAGAGACGGGAACTTCTTGTTGGAGACCGCCAACGCTTCAGACGAAGAGATGCCTTCGTAAACATTAGCCGAGCCAGTCCGTTCTTTCACGGATTCAGGAGTCATCAGTGCTGCCTTTTCTTCATTCACCACACCTTCACCGCCTATCAAAGGCTGAACCCCGGGAGCCGCGAGCGGACTCCCCACCAGCGAGCTCGAACCAGTTACCAGCGCCACCCGACCCCGCTTTCCTAACGGGTGCGCGTGATGCCCATGCCGTGAGCTTCTCGAAGCATGATGGGAACCCTTAGAGCGAACAGGCCTGTGCGCGCGCCCACGAGATCGAGAGGAGCGGTGGATCTTCGTATTGATTCCGCTCCCGGTGCGAGCCGCAGGCCCCGACGACCCCGCAGCAAAGGCCAAACCAACGCTAACTACCGCTAGTGCAACAAAGATCATTAGACACACCACCAGCAACCTGACACGACCCATACTGCCCCCGATCTCGCTCAACAAGTCAATGTGACACTAGCCGCATAGAGCAGCCAGCCCGTTTAATGCAAACCATCATTTTCACGCAGGCAACGTCACGAACCAGATAGCTACCCGACTCTTCTCAAACATGTCCGCCCATTTATCACTGGATGAGGCATTGTTCTCGCGGCATAAACTGAATGCTTTTTTAAATGTAGAGAGTCCCCACTTCTTGTAATGAATGATTGGACGATTAGATACTTGTTTGGTTATTTCGCCGGAATCCGAGACGTGCAGAAATTTGATCAGCACAACTCTGTAGGTGCGGAAAGAGTTGGTCGATTAGTGCCTGAAGTGAGATCATCGACGTATGAGCAGCCAAATTGACCGCAGCTACTGTTTCGCGATGCTCACTGCGAATCGACGTGGCGATAGACACCAGGCCAGAGGAAAGCTCTTCGTTGTTTACAGCCAGACCCTCCTCACGCACCTGCTTCAGCTCGGCGTGCAACGATTTCTTTGTTTTGATCGTATTAGGGCCTCGCGAGGATAGCTTCATCGCAGAGATAATCTCAGTCTGCTCTGCATCAGCCAAATTCGCGAGTAGAACCTTGCCCATCGCCGTGCAATAGGCCGGCAGTCTCGATCCAAGCCTTATATTCAAATCGATCTTATGCTGACCCCGTCGGAAGCTACGAGCCCGATCCACATACAGAATCTCTGGTCCATCGAGGACAGCTAGACTTGTTGTATAGGTGCTATATTGCCTTAGCTCCTCAAGGTGAGGATGCGAGTGTTGTCGCAGCCCTGTCGAGTTCAACGCAGACATTCCGAGATCTGTGACGCGCAGGCCCAAGCGATACTTACGCGACGCGGCTCGCTCAAGGAAGCCAAGGGCCTGGAGAGTCATCATGTAGCGATGTGTTGTCGGACGGGTCATCCCGAGCTCCTGGGCGATATCAACGACTCCAAGGACGGGGCGCTCGGGCGTAAAGATGCCAAGAATGGCAAGTCCGCGCTCTAGCGATTGGGAGTAACGTGGCTCCCGCAAGCTCGGAATGCTCCACAGCTCATCGTCTGATTTCGTATCAGGGACTCTCGGACACATGTCCCGCGCCTACCGTGAAACCCTTTGGGTTTGGGCGATCATCGAAGTACGCGACAGACAGAAATTCGAGAGTACCGCCGCTCAGCTCGACATGATGCACACCAAGCCCATCGGGCTCTTCGATCGCACACCACCATGCCGCGGCGGGATCGAGAGCTTCTCGCGGCAAAAACTCAACTGGCCAGGACTCTCGGTCACCGTGAACATAAAGACAAGCTACCCGGGCACAGACTGCCGCGACGCGTAGCGCGTCGATAGGCGCCCCCACCACCGACCTTATGAAGCCCTCACCAAATACATACGGACCCAAAGGGTGCTTGCGACGCTCTGTTCGCAAGAACATCCGACACCACGCCTTGGTGACCGCAAGATACATGTCCTCATCCGACTGTGGCCAGCGTTTATCGTGTGCGCCGTCGATACTCATCGGTGGATCAAAAGTCGCCGTCGTCACAGGGAAGCAGCCGCTCATCCGAACGCTCGAAAGCCACGCGAAGCTCCATATGGATGGCGTTTAGGATGAGCAACGGCCCGCCTCGTGTATGGGGCGAGAACTTGCTCAACAAGCGAGTAAGAAACATTTCCTGCTTGCTGTTGGTGGGATGCGCTTATCCGTCGACTCAGGAGCGCAATCCTTCGCTTGAGCTTGATGAACCGTGCCGCTCGAGCCAACCGTCGTAGTACCATCGCGAGACCCTGTTTTCGCATCTGTATGGGCATGCCACAGAGGATGCATGGCGTTGAGCCTTCTGCCAATACCTTTAAGAAAGGTATTTGGAGTCCCCGGACTACGAGCGATCGACTGAGACTGATGAGCTTAGGTCTTGCCCTCCAGATCCCGCTTGTTTATGCGCTTTAGTGCGGAGGATGACCTCGCTTGTTGCCGCGATATTTGCGCTCGACGGGAAGCCGGAGCAGCACCCTTTAACGAAGGCATTCGTGTATCGGGCTGGCGCCGATCACGGGCTCAATGTAGGGTTTGTGTGTGCGGAATGTTCCCGTTCATGGGTACTGCCAATGAGAGGGTTGGGAGGAGGGTCGGATGTCCACGAAGCACGCGCTGTTGGGGCTCTTGTTGGAGGGATCCTCGTACCCGTACCAACTCGCAGATCGACTCAGGGAGCGGGTGGGGCCTGCGTGGGCTGTCAGTTCTGGCCAGGTCTACAACACAATTGGGAAGTTGGAGGAAGAAGGGCTGATCGAGCCTGTGGGCGACAGCAGGGAAGGTCGGGAGAAGCGTCGGCGATTCTTCTCGATCACCGATAGCGGGGAACGGGAGTTCGAGGAGTGGCTTGAAACCATCTTAGTCGCGGTCAAATTGCCCCGCCGGACTGAGTTGCTCAAGATCACGCTGGCCGGACGTGCGCGCTTGGGAACCGCGCTTGAGCAGATAGATGCTTACGAGGAGAGCTACGCAAAGCGCTTGAACGAGCTCAGGGCAGTCCGTGATCTGATTCCGCACCAGCGAACACTTGTGCGGGCTGATCACGTTCTCCTGCGCCTGAATCTGAGCTTCGACATATCGTTGCTCGAAGGAGAGTTGCAGCACGCTCGGGAGATGCGAGAGATGCTTTTGTGGCTCCACGCACAACCAGAGGCCATCTGGCCATCAATTGCCGACCCCTCTGGGACACAAAAGGCGCAGGCTCGACGTGGCGTCAGGGAGGAACTGTTCAAAGGGATGGCTACGAAGCAGCCACGACGACCAGAGCGCGAAAGGTTAGGTCAATGAGGACCAGTGGGCATTATCGGTCGCGACACCATGTCATAGCTATCTATATAGGTCAGGAGGGTCCGTCGTGGTGATCCTTCGCCTTGAAGACGTGTGCAAGTCCTACCAGCGGCGCGGGGGATCGAAGCTCGCGCTGGATCATGTCTGCCTTGAGCTGGAACGTGGCCAGATCATGGGGATCTTCGGTCCTAGCGGGGCAGGCAAGACCACGCTGCTGCGGGTCGCGGCGGGACTTGAGTCTCCAGAGGGTGGGAGAGTTAGCTACAAGGACGAACGGCTGGACGAGATGTCTGTAGCCCAACACCGTCGCTACCGCCGCAGGGAAGTAGGATGCGTCTGGGGTGGCCAGCAGTGGGTGCCTGGTCTCAGTGTCTGTGAGCACGTCGAACTTCCGTTGCTTATAGACGGTTGCGAGAGCCGGGCAGCGGGACGTCTCGCTCGTAAGTTTCTGTTGGCTTGTGAGGCCGATGAATGCGCCGAGCTGGCGCCAGAGGAACTCTCAGACGGCGAGCGTCAGCGCGCCGCTATCGCACGCGCGCTCGTAACCGAACCACGACTCCTGCTCGTGGATGGTGCGGTCTCGGGTCTCTCGATCGTCGAGCAGGAGCAGATCATGGAGTTGCTTACGGCGCTCGCGCGCGAAGCGAAGGTGGCAGTGCTTGTCGCCGACACGAACGCAGGCCAGTTGCTGCGGGTAGATCCGATCATCTATATGCGCAACGGCAAGCTCATCGGTACAGAACCGCCCGACGAGCTGGGAAAGCTCTACACGCTGCCCACATCCGCATCGCGTCCTTCAGTAGCCGATGCTTGAGCTTCGGAGCGCCCGCAAGCATTACTCAACCGGGGCCGGCGACATCTGCGCGGTCAACGACATAAGCCTTACGATCCATGCTGGCGAGCTGGTCGCTCTGTTCGGTCCCAGTGGTTCTGGCAAGACGACACTATTGCTATTGGCCGCAGGGCTGTTGCGTTGCGACTCTGGCGAAGTCCGCTTCGAGAACCGAGACCTTGGAGACCTGTCAAAGGCGGAGGTGCTTGAGTACCGTCGCACCAAGCTCGGCTTCGTCTTTCAGAACTTCAATCTCGTGCCTGGAATGGATGCTGAGGAAAACGTGATGCTCCCCCTGCTCCTGCGAGGTGTCCACCACCGCGAAGCGAGCGAGCGCGCACTCACCGCATTGGACAAGGTTGGTCTACTGACCCGGGCGGGTCATCCACCGGCGAAGCTCTCCGGTGGAGAGCAACAACGCGTATCTATCGCACGAGCACTCGTCGGCGAACCAAAGCTCATTCTCGCCGACGAGCCGACAGGCAACCTAGACACAGACACCGGGGATGTCGTGCTCAGCCTCTTGAGCAGTCTCCCCCGCGAGCGGGATGTCGCGATGATTCTCGTCACTCACGACGCACGCGTCGCACGCTATGCCCACCGTACCTTCGCGATGCGTGACGGCGAGCTCGTCTCCTACGATCCCGAAACCGCTGAGATCGGGCGATGATCAGCCTCGGCACGCTGTTTCGCTTCTACCGTCGTCATCTACGTGTCCAGCCACTGCGCGAGCTAATGGCGGTCCTCGGAGTCGCAGCAGGCGTCGCACTCCTCTTTGCAGTACAGGTCGCCAACAGCAGCGTCACAGGCGCCTTTGAACAGGTCGTACACGGTGTCGCCGGCCACGCAACGCTCGAAGTCGCCGCCAGATCACCCGAAGGATTCAGCGAGAACATCGACGAACAGATCGAAAACACGCCCGGGACTAAAACCACCGCACCCGTACTGACCCAACAGGTGATCGTGGTCGGACCAAAGGCCAGCAAGCCCCTTACGCTTGTTGGCGCCGATGAACGCCTCGCGACGCTCGGCGGCGAGTTGATCTCACGTTTTGAACGCTATGCCGAAGTTTCACGACGCGGACTGCTCGTATTGACCCAGCCGACCGCTGAAGCGCTCGGCGTGAAGCGCGGCGACATAGTCGCGATCAAGATCGGCGAGCGCACCGAACATCTCGCGCTCGACGCGATCGTGCCGAACAGTCAGCTCGGCCCACTTGCCGAAAGCCCAATCGCGGCGACCTCACTGCCAGTCGTACAGGTGCTCTCACGGCTACCCAACCGGATCACTAGGGTCCTTATCCAGCCGAGCGAAGGGCGCGAAGCTCAGGTCCGCCGCACTCTGACTCGTCGTTTCGGTGGCACATTGAATGTGCGTTCGGTCGATACAGAAGTCCAATTGCTTTCCGATGCCGCAAAACCCGAGGCGCAGCTGACGGCATTGTTCAGCGCGATCAGCTTGGTCGTCGGGATCATCCTGGCCTACAACGCGCTATTGCTTGCCAGCGGTGAGCGGCGAGCTTTTATTGCCTATCTCATCCAGTTGGGCACGCCGGACAGCTCGATCATCGCGTCGCTTGCCTTCGACGCCCTCATCCTCGGTCTCATCGGTTCGGTCCTCGGCCTGCTGGCCGGCGATGCGATCTCGCTACTGGCCTACCGGGCACCACCTGGCTATCTCACAGCTGCGTTTCCGATCGGTGGACAGCGCATCGTCAGCCTCCAGACCATCCTGATCGCGCTCGGCGCCGGCTTGTTCGCGGCCTTCGCCGCAGCAGCGCTACCAGCGATCTCCTTGTTGCGCAGCAGCGCAATCGAACCAGACGCTGAACGAGTGGTCTCGCTCCTGCGCCGCCCACGCTTTAGCGCATCGGCCGTCTTTGCTTGTGGAGCACTGTTGTCCTGTGTCTCGGTCTTCGTATCCCTGCTCTGGACTGAAGCCACCGTCGTTGCTTTGGTTGCTCTCACGATTGGTCTCGTGCTGTGTATGCCGGCGATAGTGAGCTTCATCCTCAAGCTGGTGCGCACCATGTCAAAGCGATCGGGAGACCCGTCTGTTCGCCTTGCAAGTGGCGAGATGAAGACCTCCCCTACCCGGACAGTTGCGCTGCTCGCTACCGGCACTATCGCCGTGTTCCTGATGGTCACAATCAGCGGGGCCGTCGCTGATGTGCAGCGAGCTGTCCGTGCCGGCGCCGAAGAAACAGGATCGAATGCCGACATATGGATCAGACCCGGGGGCGCCGAGAACGTGTACGGCACTCAACCATTCGCCTACACCGAGACGCAACACCGACTACAACAGCTTCCTTCGGTGCGCTCGGTGTTGGCGTA
This sequence comes from Solirubrobacteraceae bacterium, assembly GCA_049591495.1. GTDB lineage: Bacteria > Actinomycetota > Thermoleophilia > Solirubrobacterales > Solirubrobacteraceae > Palsa-744. The sequence continues at coordinate 47,791 of JBAWFB010000299.1, read as the reverse complement.
TCGCGATTCGTTCCTAGACCTCCCCAACCGTAGGGTCTGGGTCATCGGCATCCCACCGCAAGTACCAAGCCCGATCGCCGAAAGCCAGCTCGTGAAAGGTCAGCCAAGTATCGCGGCACGACGCTTGCGCGAAGGGGGCTGGGCCGTCGTCAGTCAGACGATCGCGACCGAACACCACGTAGGACTCGGTGAACGCTTTATCCTGCCCACACCATCTGGTCCAGCGAGCTTCAAGATCGCCGCGACGATCTCAAACTACGGCTGGCTACCCGGCACGATCCTCCTAAACGCTGACGACTACAGTCGGTTGTGGCACACAACCAGCGCAAGCCAACTGGCTGTCACACTCAAACCAGACGTCCCGATCACCGAAGGCAAGCTCGCAGTCGAACATGCCCTCCCCGCCGGTTCCGCATTGGGCGTGCAGACCGCTGAAGAACGCCAGAAACAGGTCAGCACCGTCCTCGGCAGCACTCTCTCGCGCCTAGATCAAACCTCGGCGATCGTGCTGATTGCAGCTATCGCGACGGTTATCGCGATGATGATCTCCGCCGTCTGGCAGCGAAGAGGAAGACTCGACACCCTCGTCTCGATGGGCATGAGCTTCGGTCAGCTCGCACGACTCGTCTTCTACGAGAGCGGATGCGTACTGCTTGCCGGATGTCTGATCGGCGTAGCCAGCGGTATCCTCGGCCAATACTTGATCGACAGTTGGCTTCGACACAGCACGGGATCGCCGATCGTCTTCTCCCCCGCGTGGACCCTGGGACTGCGGATAGTGCTGATCGCGCTTGCCATCTCAATCGCCGCCGCCATAATCGCCGTTCTACGAACCTTCGGATTCAGGCCAAAGACCGCGTTCTCGACCGAGTGACATCGCCGTGCATCCCTCATACAAGCCAACCGGCAAAGTCGCTCATGGACCAGAGGGATTGACACCCGACCAAAGCACGCTCGCCCCTGGCCTACGACTACTTCCAATCAGCATCCGAAGCGATGTTTACGGCCTGTATGACGTTCTGCGCAAGCTCGACGATCTTGTAGACAACGATCAACCGCAGGCTGCACAACGACTCGACGCCGTCGAAGCCTGGGCCCGCGGCGAACCCGCCGACACCTACGAGACACGCATCCTGACCGACCTCTCACAACGCCACAAGCTGCCCAAACATGCGCTTCTGGAGTTCTGTCAAGGGATGCGGCACGACATTGCACACGCAGTCATCCACACCGAAGAGGACCTCGAACTCTATTCTCAGCGAGCTGGCGGATCAGTCGGGATCATGCTCACACGCCTCCTCGGGAGCACTCACCCCGAGGCTGAGACGAAGATGGCCACCCTCGGCAGAGCGATGCAACGCACCAACATTCTGCGCGACATCGACGAAGACGCCACCCACAACCGTCTCTATATCGCACAAAGCACGATCAAGCGCTTTGGAGCACCCGTGCCAGGCGCACGAGCAGACCTAATCCGCGACCAGATCGCCCGCGCAGACGCGCTATACGAACAAGCAAACGAAGCAACATCAATGCTCGCAAGCGGCCAACGAGGAATGGCGCTTTGCACCACTCTCTACCGCGAGATCCTGCGCCAAATCGAACGGGCAGGCTATGGACGCACACCCGGGCGCGTCGTCGTACCAGCCTGGCGTAGAAGTCTGCTTATCGCCAGACATCGCCTCCGACTCGATAGCCGATCGACCACGCCCACGCGCGTGCAGACCTGACTCCGGGACCTCCTCCGTCGTGGAAGAAAGTTTGCCGGCCTACCGGAATCTTTCAAGATATGGTTCGTACTGCAACCAAGTTCTCCACTCTCGGCATCCACTCTTGGCCCCTATGTCCAAACCATTCCGAATCGCAGCCAACCACGATCGCAGCCGGCGGGTTTCCAGGATGCTCAGGGCGATCCCGGTCCTCGCCATCGTGGTAACCGTAATGATCAGTCCAACCGAGTCCTATAGTTCAGGCCACGGCGCCACGGCGCGCGCTGCCCGGTCGTTGGACGCGACGACCACCGCGCATTTGCATCTCGTCAAGGCAGAAGGTTCCGAGCTATTCGAGGAAGGAGCAGTCTCAGGGGCGCTTCCGGGCTCTATGCAGGCAGAGCTAAGGACCGGCGCGATCTACACCGGCAGCTTCACGACCCACACCCACGGCGGATCGATCAGAGGCCACGGCACTGCAACACCACACGGCGCGGGCCGATACCAAAGTTTCAGCGGCACATTCATCGTCACCGACGGCACCGGCCGCTACGTCCATGTCAGCGGGCGCGCCGGCCTCTACGGCGTATTCGACCGCCGCAGTGACGCGGTGACCGTCCAGACAACCGGCAAACTGTCCTATTGAGACAGACCGCGCACCGTGAGCGAAGACGAGCTTGCCGAAACCTGATCATCGCGGCATTCTCACTCTGCGTATGCCTACCAGGCACCGCACACGCCGCACCGTCAGCCAAGCTTCAGGTCTCTTTTTTTCCAGACCGGTTGGGCCAAAGCACCACACTCGAATTCAACGCTCAAATCAGCGTGCCCGATGGGGGGCTACCGCCGCCGCTAACTGAACTTGACGTGAGCTACCCAGGCAGCCTCGGGGTCGCCGTCGGCGAATTGGGCCTAGCGACCTGCACAAAGAAACGACTTGAAGCCCTCGGTGCCGAAGGCTGCCCCGCCAACTCACGCATGGGAGAAGGCAGCGCCACCGCCGAGATACCAATCGGACCAGAAATCCTTCGCGAGACCGCCAAAGTCGCGATCCTTCGGGCCCCCGAACAAGAAGGACACCTTGCCCTACTCTTCTACGCTACCGGCGAAACCCCGGTCTTTGCACAGATCCCATTCACCGGCTTGCTACTCCCATCGCCGCCGCCTTACGGCGCGAGTATTCATATCAACGTACCGCTAGTCCCAAGTCTGCCCGACGGACCCGATGTCGCAGTCGTGCGTCTCCATGCCACGCTCGGGCCGCGTGGCTTGATCTATTACGAACATGTCCACGGCAGGCTGGTGAGCTTCAAGCCCAACGGAATCCTTCTCCCCCACAAATGTCCGCGTGGCGGCTTCATCTTTAGTGCCACATTTGCTTTTTTGGATGGGAGCAGCACAAATGCCCGCACCAGCGTTTCGTGCCCCAAGCCAAAATTGCACATATAGGGACTCTAGGTCTGCCCTAGTAGCTGCCGATATACAAGACGAGTCTCGCGGGCGGGCTCAAGACCAAGCTGCTCATCGAGGGAGCGGGTCAGGTCGTCGTAGCGGCGGGGATCGACTCGCGTAGTCCGAGAGCGTGTTCGGCTTCGAGCGCCAGGCGCCAACTCGGCTCGTGTAGTTGGTCGAGTGCGATTGCCTGCTCTGCCGTTTGGAGGGCGCCACCAGCGTCGCTATGGCGAGTCGCACGCGGCCTACACGCTCAAGCAGGGTAGCGCTTAGGCTGCGCATCTCCCCATCGGCCCATAGGTAGTCCGTGCCTTCAAGCAGCTCACCGCGCCAGAGCGCGAGAGCACTTTCGAGCGTCGTGGCGTCGCTTGTAGCGTCGTCTCTGGCGGCGGTGAGGAGTTGGTCGAATTCATCGAGGTCTACGCGCACCTTTGAGCGGTCGAGCTGGTAGCGCTCGCGCTCGTGGAGCCATGCGTCACCGATCGCCTTACGCGCCTCGGTGACGCTTTGCCAGAAACGCGGTCGTGTGCGCTCGGGGTCCTGGGCGGGCCAGATTGCCTCGACTAGCTCGTCTCGGCTGGCACCCTTGGGGTGAAGCACGAGATAGGCCATAGCTCGTAGGTCGCTGCGCGCTTGATTCGCCGGCTCAGGCCCTCGATCGCAAGCGGCCCGAGTACCGCAATCTCGCCGCCGCGACCGAAGTCGCGGCGGCGAACGTCGTGAAAAATCCGAAAGCCACCTCGGAAAGCGGGGTGACAAAGGCGGGAGCGACGGGACTCGAACCCGCGACCTCTGCCGTGACAGGGCAGCGCTCTAACCAACTGAGCTACGCCCCCGTGCGAGCGCACGGGACACACCTGTGTGCGCAGAACAGAGTATCGCAGGGCACGAGTGGCCGGCACTTGGAGGCCCCACAGCCCCGACAAGCTGGCCGGCCAGCCAGGACGGGGATGGTTGGGTTAGGCTTGGAGCGTGACCACATCCGCTCGCTCATACCCGCCGTCGTCTCCGGCGGCTCCCAAACCGGCTCCCCAGCCAACGCAAGCCGCCCTCGAGCCTCCACCGCTGCGCCACGAAAACCCGTGGCGGATCCTGACGCAGGACCTCGCGGACGAGCGGGCGACGACCGTGTCGTATCCGCCCGGGGACACCAGTTTCTCGTTGGCGCGCGCGAAGCGCTTCATCGATGATCCGCTGCCTCTGCTGCTGGATGGCTACGCGCGTTATGGGCCGATCTTTACGATGCGGGTGCTGCATTCGAACGTGGTGTTCATGCTGGGACCGGCCGCGAACCACTACATCACGGTGTCCCACGCGTCGAACTTCCAGTGGCGCGAATCGCACTTCCGCGATTTGATCGCGTTGTTGGGCGACGGGCTGCTGACGACAGACGACCCTTACCACCGCCGCTCCCGTCAGATCATGCTGCCGGCGTTTCACCGCGAGCGGATCGCAGCGTCGTGCGAGGTGATGGTGGAGGAGACCGAACGCGCGCTCGAGCAGTGGACCCCGGGGCTGCGGGTTGACCTGTATGCGTGGACGCGCCGGTTGGCGACGCGGATCGCGATGCGGGCGCTGTTTGGGATCGACCCTGATGGTGCGGCCGCCCGCGAGATCGATGCTGCGGCGATGTTTGAGCAAGCGTTGGGGTTCTATGCGTCGGCGTACCAGTTCCGTTTCATCCGCAGTCCCGGCACCCCGTGGGCACGGTTGCAGCAGGCCTCCAAAAAGCTGAACCGCCTGTTGTACGGCGAGATCGTCGAGCGTCGCGCGACTGGACGGCGCGGCGAGGACGTGCTGAGCCTGCTGCTGGATGCCGAGGACGAGTACGGCGGCACCCTCACCGATGGGCAGATCCGTGACGAGATGATGACGCTGCTGTTTGCGGGCCACGACACCACCACATCGACCGTGTCGTTCATGTTCTACGAGCTGGCCCGCCACCCGTCGATCTTCGAGCGGATCCTTACCGAGCAGCGCGCGATGCTACCCACCGGTGCGCCCAGTGCCGCGCAGTTGATGAGCGGCGAGCTGGCGGAGCTGGAGATGACATTGGAGGAGACTCTGCGTAAGTACCCGCCGGCGTGGATCGGCCCGCGCAAGGCGTTGGAGACGTTTGAGTTCGAAGGCCACACGGTGCCCGCCAAAGCGTATGTGAACTATTGCTCGTGGGCTTCGCACCACCTGCCGGACGTGTGGCCCGAACCCGACGCGTTCCGCCCAGAGCGCTTCGCGCCGGATGCGAAGGCGGCGCTGGCCAAGGGCGCGTACATCCCATTTGGCGGTGGTTCGCGCACGTGCATCGGGATGCGCTTCGGACAGCTGGAGGTGCGCACGATCGCGACGCTGATCGCGCGCCGCTTCGAGTTGGAGCTGGCGGGCGACTTCGCGCTGAGAATCCGCCAGATGCCCACGATCGGACCACACGGGGGACTGCCGATGATCGTGCGGGAGCGCTCAGGTTAGGCTGGCGGTCAACGACAGCCGGTAGGTGAGCGGCGAGCGGCTGCTGACCGTGATGCCGACCGCGTTGATCTTCAGATGTGGATCTTCGAACAGCGTGATCGTCGCGAGCCCCCCGAACGGGAGCCCGCGCGGTTCGGCGATCAGCCTGCCGTCCACTGGACGCACCAGCGCGCTGATCGACGCCTGCAGGCCGAACAGGCCGCCGGAGACGTGCGCTTCGACCTCGCCGCCACCGCTGGCGGTGGGTTCGATCTGAACGCCGCTGGGCAGCGCGGCGTCGAGCTGGGACTGGGTGAATGTTGCGCTGGTGTGGATCGCGGTGCCGTGCTTGGTCGTGCGGAGGTTGCCGATAGTGAGTCCACGCGGAAGCGCGGACTCACTGAAGGTTGCAGTGTCGACACTGACCGTCATGTCGTTGACGCCGCGCGCTTCCCATAGCTGCGCCACCATCTGGGCGGGTGTGGCGGTGAACGAGCCGACACGCAGGTCAACCGAGTCCGCTTTGCCCCACAGCAACTCGATGGCGGGCCACGCGCTGACGTGGACGCTCTTGACTGTCCCGTAGCGCGCGACGCGCGCGCTGACGCGTTTGGCGGCAAGCCCTGGCAGCAGGACCTGTGCGAGCGCCAGGACCAGCACCACGGGCACACCCACCCCGAGCGCGACGCGCCGCCGTCGATGTCCCCGCACGCCAACAGCCATCCCAATAGCTTCGCAGGCCGGAAGTTCGTAATCTAGGTGGTCCCTCGTGGTCCCCGATGGGCTCCACCCTGGGGCGCGTAGCTCAGTTGGCCAGAGCACCTCGTTTACACCGAGGGGGTCGCCCGTTCGAGTCGGGCCGCGCCCATATGACAATCCGCATAGCAATCATCGGCTCAGGTCCCGCCGGCTTCTATGCTGCGGGGCACCTGCTGAAGCAGTCCAGAGAGGACGCTGATCCGATCGACGTGGACATGTTCGAGCGGCTGCCTACACCCTGGGGACTGGTGCGCTCGGGCGTGGCACCGGATCACCCGAAGATCAAGTCGGTGACGCGCGTGTATGAGAAGACGGCGGCGCATCTCCGCTTCCGCTTCTTCGGCAACGTGGAGTTGGGCCGCGACATCTCCCGCGAGGAGCTGGCCGAGCGCTACCACGCGGTCGTGTACGCGACCGGCTCCGCGGCGGACCGTCCGCTGGGCATCCCCGGCGAGGATCTGCCGGGTAGCCATCCAGCGACCGACTTCGTGGGCTGGTACAACGGTCACCCGGACTTTTGCGAGCACGACTTCGACCTGTCGGCGTCGCGGGCGGTGGTGATCGGCAACGGCAACGTGGCGTTGGACGTCGCGCGTATGTTGACGCTGACTCACGAGGAGCTGGCGGTGACCGACATCGCCGACCACGCACTGGAGCTGCTGGACGCGAGCGCGGTGCGCGAGATCGTGGTTGTGGGCCGTCGCGGCCCGGCGCAGGCAGCGTTCACGAACCCCGAGCTGCTGGAGCTGGGCGAGCTGGCGGACGCGGATGTGATCGTGGACGCCGAGGAGCTGGAGCGCGCGCTGGCGGTGGCGGATCCCAATATGGATCCCACTTCTGAGCGCAACGTCTCTGTCTTGCGCGGCTATGCGCAGCGAACCCCAACGGGCAAGAGCAGGCGGGTGGTCCTGCGCTTTTTGTTGTCACCGATCGAGTTGATTGGGGATGGGGGGGGCGTTCGAGCTGTTGTGCTGGCGCGCAATGCACTACAGGCCACAGAAGATGGCCGCTTGCGCGCCGTGCCGACCGGTGAGACGGAGACGCTTGAGGCAGGGTTGGTGATGCGCGCGATCGGCTACCGCGGGATCGCGTTGCCGGGCGTGCCGTTTGACGAGCGCAGCGCGACGATCCCCAACGATGCGGGCCGCGTCAGCGGCCCCGGCGGGCCGCTGAGCGGCGAGTACGCGGTGGGCTGGATCAAGCGGGGGCCCTCGGGTGTGATCGGCACCAACAAGAAGGACGCCCAGGAGACCGTGGACGCGCTGTTGGAGGACGTGGCCGCGGGGCGCCTCCTGCAACCCTCAAACCCCGACCCCGACGCGATCGAGCGCCTGCTGCGTGAGCGCGTGCCAAGGCTGGTGACCTACGAGGGCTGGTCGGAGATCGACCGTCACGAGCAGGCACTGGGTGAGCCTCATGGGCGCCCGCGCGTGAAGCTGACGCGCATCGAGGAGCTGCTGCGGGTCGCCGCCGGCGAGGCTCCCACCGAGGAGCCGCTGGACACGTTGGGCCTGCGCTGAGCGCGGCGTGCGGCATGGCAACGCGAGTCGTACGCCAGCCACCGAGCAGAGCGCATGCGACTGGCCATGGCGGGAACCCCGGCCGGCTGTGCATCTGGCACACTGACTTGCGCGCGCGCCGTTAGCTCATCGGGTAGAGCTCCGGACTTTTAATCCGGCGGGGCGGGTTCGAGTCCCGCACGGCGCATGCCCTTCGTCCATCTCCATGGCCCGGCCGCCGGGGGCGTAATCAGATTTATCTGATACGTTGGGGACATGGTGCGCATGACCGCCACCGAAGTGTCTCGCCACTTCTCCGATGTGATCAACCGAGTCGATTCCGGTGAGGAGATCGAGATCGTCCGCAACGGAAGAGCGGTCGCTGAACTGCGACGCCCCTCCCAACCCATGGGTATCTCTGGCGTGGCGCTCAGAGAGCTCATCGATGGACTCCCACCGATGGATGCAGAGTTTGCGCGCGAGGTAGAACGCGAGCGTGAGCGTCTGGGTACTGAGACCGGCAAGTGGCCGGGCTCCTGATCGACACCTCGGTCCTGGTCGACCCTGAGCGCGACGGCCGGGTCCTCCAGCAACTGCCAGAGAATGCCCGGCACACGATCAGCGTGATCACCGTCAGCGAGCTGTTGCATGGAGTTCACCGCGCCGCGCCCGACCACGTGAGGGTCCGTCGCCAGGTAGTCGTTGAGGCTCTGCTCGCGGTGATCGAGCAGTTGTCGATCACGCCGCGCATCGCCCGTGTGCATGCGCAAATCTGGGCCGAACTGCAGGCAAAGGGAGAAATCATCGGCGCACACGACCTGTGGATCGCGGCCACAGCGCTGGCACACGGCCTCACGCTTGCAACCTCGAATGCCGGTGAGTTCGAACGCGTGCCCGCTCTCCAGCTCCTGCCGATAAACCGGGCTACCTGAGCTGTGGCGAGTTGGCCAGCCAGGATCAAGCGAGCGAAGCGGCGCGGTGGAGGCACCGCATACCCCCACCGCGCCGCGCAAACGGCTGGAGACCGTCGCCTCCAGCACAGCGCACTGTGAAGCTCAGCGGCTCTCAGGATCCCCATCGGCCAGGATCCGGTAGAGATCCCGCCGTGCGGCCACCAGCACCTTCCGCGCCTCAGTCATCTGCCCTTCGCTGCCGGTGCGCATCACCTGCATGAAGGCAAACCCGACCTCGCGCATCAGGTTGCCGAGCTCGGCGGCCTGACTGCCGAAGTCGCCTGAGAACTGCTCCCACGGCGCGTGTGCCTCAGGATCACGCTTGTCCAGGTACTCCCTGCCGGCGTCGGTGAGCGCCAGCTGCTTGCGACCATCGATCTCCTCGGAGCGGATCAGCCCCTCGTCCTCGAGCTGCTGAAGGGCCGGGTAGACCGACCCCGGGCTCGGACGCCACGCGCCCTCGCTGCGCTCCTGCACCTCTTGCATGATCTGGTAGCCGTTGCGGGGCTCCTCGGCGAGCAGCAGCAGGGCGGCGGTGCGGATGTCACCGCGCCTCGCCTTGCGTCCACGTCCGAATGGTCCGCCGCCGGGTCCGCCAAACGGGAACCCACCGAATCCACCGCCGGGACCGCCGAAGCCATGTCCTCGGGGTCCACCGTGATGGCCATGGCGACCCCGGCCCTCGCCCGGGTCGTCGTTGGGACGGCCGCGGTCGCCTGCCATCGCGCGCCACATCGTGCGCAGATCGTGAAGGTCGCTGTGGCTGTGCCCGCAGCGTCCCTCGCCTGTTGCATATATCGCATTCGCGAACATATCTATCTCCTATCGTGAACTATCAAAGTAAGGTCACGATATATCGTTATTGAGGGTTTGTCAAGCCCTTCCGGCGAGGTTCCAAAACGGGGATGGCGACGGGGACGCTCCATGCGGCTCATCGATCCGCCAGAATCACCAAGCATCGGCTTGGCCGCACAGCCAGCACGGCTGCGGTCCACAGAACGCCGCTCTCAACCTCGCGCCACAGGAGACCCACGCCCATGAGCCGCAAGCCCATCCAGCCCTATGACGTAAACGGCCGCACCGTGTTCATCACCGGCGCCGCCCGCGGGATCGGCGCGGAGACCGCCCGCCGGCTGCACTCCAAGGGCGCCAACGTCGCGCTCGTCGGCCTGGAGCCTGAGCGCCTGGAAGCACTTGCCGCGCAGCTCGGCGACCGTGCCGCGGCGTTCGAGGCCGACGTCACCGACTTCGACGCGCTGCAACGCGCCGTCAGCGCCACCGTCGAGCGCTTCGGCGCGATCGACGTCGGGATCGCCAACGCCGGGATCGCGTTCACCGGTCCGCTGTCCACCGCGCCGATCGAGCAGGTCGAGCGCACGCTGGCCGTGAACTTCCTCGGCGTGTGGCGCACCGACCGCGCGCTGATCGGCCAGATCGTCGAGCGCCGGGGCTACCTGCTCAACATCTCCTCGCTGTCGGCGATCGCGCATGCACCGCTGATGGGTCCCTACACCTCAGCGAAGTCGGGCGTGGAGGCGCTCACCGACTCGCTGCGCATGGAGACCGCCCCCAGCGGCGCCGCGGTCGGTTGCGCGTACTTCGGCTTCATCGACACCGACCTGGTGCGCGCGAGCTTTGCGCAGCCCTCCACGCAAAACATACGCAGCAGCAGCCCCTCCTTCATCCGCAATCCCGCGCCGGTATCGAAGGCCGTGGATGCGATCGAACAGGGAATCGAACGGCGCTCCGCGCGTCTGTGGACACCACGCTGGGTCGGTCCGATGATCGCGCTGCGCGGGCTGCTGCAGCCGTTTACCGAACGTCAGTTGCTCAAAGATCCCGAGCAGCTGCGTGCGAGCATCCGTGCCTCGGAGGCCTCACAGGAGACGGCCACCCAGGACCCGCTGCTCGGCGTCGCCATGCAGGCCGTGTCCGACTAGACCGTCAGGACTACTCGACGCTTGAGAACTCCGCGATGGCTATCGCGAGCATCACCAGGCCGATGATCGCCACGATCGCGGCCTCCAGTACCCCTGGGACGCGCCAGCCCCACAGCGTCACGCCCGGAGCGAGGGCGTGACGGACCGCGGGGGAGATCGGCAGGTGGGCGAACACCGCGCGGCGCATCGGGTCAACCGCGTAGGTGAGCGGGTCGATCCGGTTGAGCACCGTCAGCCATGTCGGCAGTTTGTTGACCGGGAACATCGCACCGGAGAGGAAGAACATCGGCATGATCGCCATCTGCATCAATGCCATGAACGATTGCATCTGCGTGACGCGCGCGGCGGCCATCATCCCGAACGCGGTGATCGAGAACGCCAGCAGGATCTGTAGCGCGAAGATCTCGAGCACCAGCGTCAGCGTGTAGTGGACGCTGACGAGTGGGCCGATCGCCATCACGATCACGCCTTGGAACGCGGCGACGGTGGCGCCGCCGAAGCACTTGCCGAGCACGATCGAGCTGCGTCCGACCGGTGCGACCATCATCTCGCGCAGGAAGCCGAACTCGCGATCCCACACGATCGAGGCGGCGGAGAACATGGCGGTGAACATCACCGCCATGCACAGCACGCCGGGGTAGATGAACGTGCGGAAGTTCACCCCGTGCGTGCTGGTCGAGACCAGTGACGACAGTCCCGTGCCGAGCACGAACAGAAACAAAAACGGCTGGATCAGCGAGGTGAGGATGCGCAGCCGGTCGCGCGAGAAGCGGATCAGCTCGCGCCGCCACACCGCGCGGATCGCGCGCAGCTCGCTGCCCAGCGAACGCCCCGGCACGTGTATCGCGGCGATCTCGTGCGTGGGCGCTACCGTGGTGGCGCTCATCGGTTCATCATCTTCGCCATGTTGCGCATCATGTCGGTCGAGCCCGCCTCGGCGTCGCGGATCGTGGTGCCGGTGTAGGACATGAACACGTCGTCCAGCGAGGGCCGCGCGACGTTGACCGAGCGGATCGGGGGGTGGGCGGGATCCCATTCATCGAACAGGCGCGGCACGAACTGCTCGCCGGAGGCCACCCCGAACGTGACGGCGCCTTCGGCCATCTGCGCCTCGATCCCGAAACGCTCGCGCAACACCTCGATCGCCGCCGCGTCGTCGGGCGTGTGTATCTGCACGCGGTCCTTGCCCACGCTCGCCTTCAGCGCCTCGGGCGTGTCGAGCGCCACGATCCGGCCCTGGTCGATGATTGCGATGCGGTCGCAATACTCGGCCTCGTCCATGTAGTGGGTGGTGAGGAAGATCGTCACGTCGCGCTCGTCTTCCAGTTTGGTGATGTAGCTCCAGATCGAGCTGCGCGTCTGCGGGTCCAACCCGATCGTGGGCTCGTCGAGGAACAGCACGCGCGGTGAGTGCAGTAGCCCGCGTGCGATCTCCAGGCGTCGCTTCATCCCACCGGAGAACGTCCCCACAAGGCTCTCGCGCCGCTCCCACAGCTGCAGCATCTCCAGCACCGTCTGCATGCGTGGGGCGATCGTGTCGCGTGGCATCCCGTACAGCTCGGCGTGCAGCCGCAGGTTCTGCTCGGCTGACAGGTAGTTGTCGAGCGTTGTGTCCTGGAACACGAGCCCGATGTTGCGCCGCACACGATCGCGCTCGTCCACCACGTCCAGGCCTGCCACGCGCGCCGAGCCACCGGTGGGGCGGGCGAGCGTGCAGAGCATGCTGATCGTGGTTGACTTGCCCGCGCCGTTGGGGCCGAGGAAGCCAAACGTTTCCCCGCGTGCGACCTCGAAGTCGATCCCCTTCACGGCTTCGATCTCGCCGTAGCTCTTGGCGAGGCCTGTGACGGAGATGGCGGAGTCGGTCGCGTTGACGGGCGGGGCAATGACCGAGGCGGCTGACATCCGCATCAACCATAGCCGCAGCGCCTGTCCCACCCCGCGTCCCGAGTCGGATCAGGGGCTATGGCGTTCACGATCACGCCCGCGACACGCGGCCGGCAGTTGTTCATTGGCCACATAAAGGTCCTGCGAGTCGCTGCTGGATCGGTAGTGTGAGCCCATGGCTACACAGCTCGCAACCGCTCTGCCCCTCTACCGGTTGGACGTGGGTACCTATCGCCGGCTCGTCGAGGCCGGGGCGCTCGAGGGGATGGACGTCGAGCTGCGCGGCGGGCTGCTCGTCGACAGAGACAGCAACGGCGAGTCCCGTCCGCACCAACTGGACGTCGATACCTACAACCGGATGGTCCTCACCGGCGCGCTGGATGGCCTGCACATCGAGTTGCTCGACGGGCTGTTGGTAGAGATGAGCCCGATCTCGCCGGCACATACAGCCGTCGTAACGAGGTTGATGCGCCATTTCGCGACCGCGCCGCGATGGTGGACACAGGTTCAGTCGCCCCTGGAGGTCCGGCCACAATCCGAGCCAGAGCCCGACCTGCTGATCGCGGCGCAGGAGCCGCCACCCGGAGAGCATCTGCGCGGCGCGCTGCTTGCGATAGAGGTGGCCGTGAGCTCGCACCGTGCCGATCGAGGTCGCAAGGTCGCGCTGTATGCGCGGGCGGGCATCCCGACCTACTGGCTCGTGGACGTGCCCGGCAGAGCGGTCGAGGTCCGCACCCATCCCGGGCCTGATGGCTACACGCGCTGCGCCATCTACCGCGAGGGAAGCCTTCTCCCTTCCTCGCTCTCCGGAGTCGCCGGCCTCGATATCGCCGCACTGTTCGCGGGCATCGAGTCCTGACTGTCAATGGCGAAAGTGGCGCACGCCGGTCGCCACCATCGCGATGCCGGCGCTGTCGGCTGCCGCCACCACCTCCGGATCGCGCACCGACCCGCCCGGCTGGACGATCGCGGTGACGCCAGCGTCGATCGCAAGCTGTGGCCCGTCTGGGAAGGGGAAGTAGGCGTCGGAGGCCAGCGAGGCGCCGGCGAGCAGGTCCGGAGAGCCCTCGCCCTGTGCGGCCTGGGCCTTCTCAACGGCGATGCGCACCGCGTCGACGCGGCTCATCTGACCGGCGCCGATCCCGATCGTGGCGCCACCGACGGCGATCACGATCGCGTTGGAGCGCACGTGGCGGCAGACCTTCCAGGCGAACAGCAGGTCCTCCCATTGCGCCTCGCTCGGCTCGGCCTTCGTCATCGTGCTCATCTGCGCGCGTGCCTCGGAGACGATGTCGCGACTCTGGGAGAGCACGCCGCCGAGCACCGGCTTCTCCTCCATTCCCTCCCCGCGCGTGGGCCAGTGGGCGAGCTCCAGCAGGCGCACGTTCTTCTTTTCGGTCAACACGCTGAGCGCGTCGGAGTCGAAGCCGGGCGCGAGCAGCACCTCGATGAACTGTCCCGACAGCGCCTGAGCACACGCGAGATCCACCTGCCGGTTGACGGCGATCACTCCGCCGTAGGCGCTCATCGGATCGCATGCGAAGGCGCGTTGGTAGGCCTCTTGGACGGTCTGCCCGAGCGCGCAGCCGCAGGGATTGTTGTGCTTGAGGATCGCGCAGGCCGGCCCGTCGAAGTCCTCCACCAGTTCGCGTGCCGAGGACAGGTCGAGCAGGTTGTTGAACGACAGCTCCTTGCCGTGCAGCTGGCGCACGCCGTCGAGCAGGTGCGTGGGGGCGCCGGCTTCGGCATAGAACGCCGCCTGCTGGTGGGGGTTCTCGCCGTAGCGCAGGTCCATCACCTTCTCGTAGCTGGCCGCCCAGCGTGGTGGGAAACCCTCATAGGTGCGTGCGGCAAACCAGCGCGAGATGGCGGCGTCGTAGCGTGCGGTGCACGCGAACGCGACCGCCGCCAGCCGCTCGCGCGTGGCCATCGAGAGACGCACGTCGGTGGCGCGCAGCTCCGCGAGCACAGACTCGTAGTCGGCGGGATCGACGACCACGGCCGCGAACGCGTGATTCTTGGCGGCCGCGCGGATCATCGTTGGGCCGCCGATGTCGATGTTCTCGACGATCTCGTGCGCGGGTGCGCCGCGTGCGACGGTTTGCTCGAATGGATACAGGTTCACGCACACGAGGTCCACCGGCTCGATCTCGTGCTCGGCCGCCGCTCGCAGGTGCGCCTCGTCGCTGCGCACGGCCAGCAGTCCGGCGTAGAGGCGCGGGTGCAGCGTCTTGACGCGCCCGTCCATCATCTCTGGAAAGCCGGTGAAGTCCTCGATCGCGCGCACGGGAACGTCGGCGTCGGCAAGCGCGCGGGCGGTGCCGCCGGTCGAGACGATTTCCACGCCGAGTGCGACCAGCCCTTGTGCGAGCTCCACGATCCCGGCCTTGTCGGACACCGACAGCAGCGCGCGGCGGACCCGAACATCGCCCGGCTCCGCACGTTCAAGCGGCAATCGGCTGCCTTTGCGCTGCTATCTCCCTCACGACCGACGGCAGGAGCCGGTGCTCAAGCGGCCGGAGCGCCTTCAGCACCTTCGCCGGGTCGATCGCATTCGGTAGCCGTATCGACTCCTGCCGGATGACCTGTCCCGTATCGATACCGGCGTCCACAAAATGCACCGTGACACCAAACTCATCGGCGCCCGCCGCAAGTGCATCCTCAATTGGGTGCGGACCCGGGAAGGCCGGGAGCATAGATGGATGCACGTTGATGACCGCTTCCGGAAAACGGTCGAGGTAGCGCGCGCTCAGCAGCTCCATGAACCCGGCAAGCACTTTCAATCGAGCTCCGCGTTCTATGAGCCACTCCGCCATGACCTCATCGCGCTCTTCCCGATTGGCGTAGTCGCCACGTTGAAAGACCTTTGTCGGCACACCCCTCTCCCGCGCCCGTCGCAGCGCCGGCGCATCGGGAACGCTGGAGGCGACCGCGACGATCTCCACCTCGCGGCCGTGGACGGTGTCGAGCAGTGCCTGGAGATTGGTGCCCTTGCCCGAGACGAGCACAGCGATGGGAAGCGGGAGCCCGGCGAAGTCAGTGCTGGATGACATGACCATCGAGGACGATACCCAAAGTGGCGGCGTCAGGCGCCCGCGATCTCCAGGGCGTACTTGCCCTGCGCCTCGTCGCTGCCCCGCAGCGGGTAGTCGCCCGTGAAGCACGCGTCGCAGTGCGTCGCTTTGGTGGCGCCCACCGCCTCGTACACCCCGTCCAGCGACAGATACGCCAGCGAGTCGCAGCCGAGCTCTGCGGCGATCTCCTGCACCGTGTGCTCATGGGCGATCATCTCCTCGCGCGTGGACATGTCGATGCCGTAGTGACACGGGTTCTTGATCGGCGGCGCGGAGATGCGCATGTGGACCTCGCGCGCGCCCGCGTCCCTGAGCATCTGCACGATCTGGCGGGTGGTGTTGCCGCGCACGATCGAGTCGTCGACGACCACCAGGCGCTTGCCGCCGACCACCTCGGGCAGCGGGTTGAACTTGAGACGCAACCCATGCTTGCGCAACTCCTGGCCCGGCGCGATGAACGTGCGCGCGACGTAGCGGTTCTTGACGAAGCCGTCGTCCTGGGGCAGGCCGCTGGCGCGTGCGTAGCCGCGCGCGGCGGCGTTGCCGGAGTCGGGCACGGGGATCACCAGGTCGGCGTCCACAGGTGACTCGCGCGCGAGGATCTCGCCCATGCGTCCGCGCGCAACCTGCAGCACCTGGCCGTTCATGCGCGAGTCGGGACGCGCGAAGTAGATGTACTCGAACACGCAAAACGACTCGCGCGCGCCGCTCACGACTTGGCGACTCTCGAGACCGTGCTCGCCGAGCGTCACGATCTCGCCCGGCGCCACGTCGCGCAGCAGTGTCGCGCCAATGATGTCGAACGCGCAGGACTCCGACGCGACGCAGTAGCGCACCGAGCCACCGCCGAGCAGCGTCTCCGCGCTGTCGCCGTTGGCACTCCCAGGGTCGGGCAGCACGCCGATCGACAACGGCCGCAGACCGTGGGGATCGCGGAACGCGACGACGCGGTCCTTGGTCATCACGACGATCGAGAACGCCCCGTTGAGGCGGGGGAGCACGTCGGCGATCGCGTCCTCGATCCGCTCGGCGGGGTGGGTGGCGATCAGCGCCGCCACGATCTCAGAGTCCGAGGTGGAGCTGAACGTGACGCCGTGGGCGGCCAGCTCGTCGTGCAGCTCCACCGCGTTGATGAGGTTGCCGTTGTGCGCCAGCGCCAGCTCGCGGCTGGAGCCGTTGGTGCCGGTCGAGCGGTGTACCGGCTGGGAGTTCTCCCACGCATTGGAGCCGGTGGTGGAGTAGCGCACGTGCCCGATCGCAAGCTCGCCGCGCAGGGTGCGCAGGTCGTTCTCGCTGAACACCTGGCTCACGAGTCCCAGCTCGCGTCGGGTCATGATGTTGCCGCCTCGGTCGGCTGCCGCGATCCCCGCGGACTCTTGACCACGGTGCTGCAGCGCGTAGAGCGCGAAATACGACAGTCGTGAGACCTCGTGGCCGGGCGCGTATATGCCAAATACACCGCACTCGTCGCGCGGTCCGTCGCGGTCCTCCGGACGGGGGCTTGCGGCCCCAGCAAAAGGCATTGCTCGGCTGACGGTAGCAGCGCTCACGCGAACAGCTGGCTGAGGGCGCCGTGTGCGTGGGTGAGCTCCGACAAGGACAGGTCGATGCTGGCGCCGATCTTTAGCGAGCTTCCCTCCACGACTCCAATGACCCTGACCGGGGTCCGCTCGGACATGGCTTGCACCGCGTGTGTGTTGCCACTGACCACGAAACCACCGGAGCCCTCGCCGAATAGGTATTCGACGCGTTCGTCGTCGAGCTCTACTCGCGCCCCGACACCACCACCCAGGCAGCACTCCGCCAGTGCCACGGCGAGCCCGCCCTCGGCGATGTCGTGGGCGCTTGAGACTGCGCCGCTGCGCACCGCCTCACGGATCGCCGCCTGCGCGGAGGCGACGGCCGCGATGTCGATCGCGGGCAGCCCGTCGGGCAGCTCCTCGCCGGTGAGCTTCGCCAGCTCGCTCGCGGCGGGCGAAGGCTCGAATGGACCCACGATCGCGACGGCGTCGCCGCTGCGGGCGAAGCCGAGGCGTCCGGCACGACGCGCGTCAGGCAACCGTCCCACCATGCCGATCACGGGCGTCGGGTAGATCGGGCCGGCGCTGGCGCCCTCGTTATAGAGGGACACGTTGCCGCCCACGATCGGCGCGGCAAGCGCGCGGCAGGCGTCGCCGAGGCCACGCACCGCCTCGCTGAGCTGCCACGCGATGTGCGTCTTCTCGGGGTTGCCGAAATTGAGATTGTTGGTCGTCCCCAGTGGCTCTGCGCCGGCGCAGGCGAGGTTCGACGCGCACTCGAGCACCGCGGCCACCGTGCCGGTGTAGGGGTCGGCGGCGACGCGCCGTCCGTTGCAGTCGATCGACACGGCAATCGCCGGCACTGGGCCGCCCGCTCCTGAAAGCGGGCGGATCGCCAGCACGGCGGCGTCCGCCTGCTCGGGTCTGCGCACCGTGCGCGACTGCACGACCGCGTCATACTGCTCGAACAGCGGCCGGCGCGAGGCGATGTTGGGGGATGACAGCAGCGCGCGCAGGATCTCGGGCGGGGAGATTTTTTTGGAGAGCAGCGCCTTCGGCGCTGGGTAGGTCGTGCTGGTCGGCTTGACCGGCTGCAGGTCGTAGAGCGGGCAGTCATCGACGAGTGCCCGCACCGGCATCTCGCCGACCAGCTCGCCACCGTCGAACACGCGCATGTGGCCGCTGTGGGTGACAACTCCGATCGCCGCGCCGCCGACCTCCCACTTCTCGCACAGCTCCAGCACCGCGGCCACGTTGGGTGGCTCGACCACGCACAGCATGCGCTCCTGGGACTCGCTGACCATGATCTCAAACGGCTGCATGTCGGCCTCGCGCAGGGGGACCTTGGCGACGTCGATGTCGATTCCCACCTCGCCCTTGGACGCCATCTCCGAGGCCGAGGAGGTGAGACCGGCCGCGCCGAGATCCTGCAGGGACACCAGCAGCCCGCGCGCGAGCAGCTCCAACGAGCACTCCATCAGCTTCTTCTCCTCAAACGGATCACCCACCTGAACGGTGGGGCGCTTGTGGTCGTCCTCGCCCAGCTCAGCCGAGGCGAGCACGGAGGCTCCGCCGATCCCGTCGCGGCCGGTGGAGGCGCCGAACAGCACCACCGTGTTGCCGATCCCGACGGCTGCGCTGGTGATGAGCTTGTGGCGCTCGGCGAATCCGAGTGCCATCGCGTTCACGAGGCAGTTCTGCTCGTAGGGCTCCTCGAAATACACCTCGCCGCCGATCGTTGGCACCCCGATCGAGTTGCCGTAGTGGGCGATGCCGGCGACCGCGCGGTCGAGCAGGTAGCGCGAGCGAGCACCGCGCCGAGCGCCGTCGCTTTTCTCAGGCTCCTCTGCGCGATCCTCGGCGGAGAGCGCGAGCGTGAGGTGGGGCTCTCCGAAGCGCAGCGAATCCAGCACCGCCGCGGGGCGCGCGCCGATCGCGAAGATGTCGCGCAGGATGCCCCCCACGCCGGTGGCCGCGCCTTGAAACGGCTCCACCGCGCTGGGGTGGTTGTGGGACTCCACCTTGAACGCGCACACGAGCCCTTCGCCGACGTCCACCGCGCCCGCGTTCTCGCCGGGACCCATCACGACATGGGGGCCCTCGGTGGGCAGTGTGCGCAGCAGCTTCTTGGAGTGCTTGTAGGCACAGTGCTCGCTCCACAGCAGCGAGTACATCGCGAGCTCCACCTGGTTTGGCGGGCCACCCTGCTTCTCGCAGATCAGCGCGTACTCGGCGCGCGTGAGACCGAGCGCAAGCGCATCCTCGACATCCGGCAGCGTCACGCTGTCAGACACTTGCGCCCTCCACCGTCAACCGCATCGATTCGAACAGGCGCAGCCCGTCGGTGGAGCCCGTCAACTCATCGACGGCGTGCTCGGGGTGAGGCATCAGGCCGAACACGTTTCCCCGCTCGTTGCTCACGCCGGCGATGTCGCTGAGCGAACCGTTGAAGTTCTCATCGGGTGCGTAGCGCAGCACGACCTGACCACCCTCTCGCATCGCCGTGAGCGTGTGGTCGTCTGCGTAGTAGCGCCCCCACGAGTGCTTCGCCGGGATGCTCAGGCGTGTGCCGGCCGCGCATGCACCTGTGAACGCGGTCTCGCCGTTGACCACATCCAGCGCGACCTGCCTGAATGTGAAGCGGAGGTTGGTATTTGGGAGCAGCGCCCCAGGCAGCAGCTTGGCCTCGCACAGGACTTGGAAACCGTTGCAGATTCCCAGCACGAGCCCGCCGTGGTTTGCGAAGTCGATCACCGACTCCATCACAGGGGAGAAGCGCGCGATCGCGCCGGCACGCAGGTAGTCGCCATAGGAGAACCCGCCCGGCACCACGATCGCGTCGGCACCGCGCAGGTCGCGCTCGCCGTGCCACAACAGCTCCGCGTCGCCGACTCGCCGCGTCGCGTGCAGCGCATCGACCTCGTCGCAGCTGCCAGGGAACCGGAGAACCCCGAACTTCATCTGGGGAGCCCCGAACTGACACTGGCCGATCTTCGATCGGTCTGCGTCATCGGACCTCGCTTTGGCCCACCGAAGCTTCCGTCCTGCTTCCTCGGCCCTCCGGCACCTGTCACATGGCCCCCAGAAGCCTTCAGGAGTCGTCGAGGACGATCTCGTAGTCCTCGACGAGCGGGTTGGCCAGCAGCTTCTCGCACATCGGCTCGAGCTGGCTTGCATCCTCGACGTCCAGCTCAATCAGCCGCCCGACGTGCACGTTCGCCACGCCCTCGAAGCCCAGCGCGGGCAGCGCGCGCTGCACCGCCTCGCCCTGCGGGTCGAGGATGCCCGCCTTGGGGCGAATCAGCACGCGTGCCCTCATCTTTCGGGCCAGGCCGCCCGGCGAATCACGCGACCCGTGCCGCGGCGCGCGCGCATGGCCATCAGCTCCCCGATCCCGTGCGGTCCAACCACGCTTGGAACGGCTCGCCGGTAATCAGCTCGTAGGCCTCCACGTAGCGCGCGCGGGTGCCCGCCACCACGTCCTCGGGGATCGCCGGGGCCGGGGGCTTCTTGTCCCAACCGCTGCCCGCTGCCCAATCGCGCACGTACTGCTTATCGAAGCTCGGCTGGCCGCGCCCCACCTCGTAGCCCTCGACCGGCCAGTAGCGCGAGGAGTCGGGTGTGAGTACCTCGTCGCCCACGACCAGCTCGCCGTCCTCGTCGAGCCCCAGCTCGAACTTCGTGTCGGCCAGGATCACCCCACGTTCGCGTGCGTGGGTGGCGGCGTAGGAGTAAAGGTCGATTGAGATGTCCCGCACACGTTCCATCAGAGCGCGGTCGCCCACCAGCTCGGCGGCGCGCTCGAAGTCGATCGCCTCGTCGTGGCCCACCTCTGCCTTGGTGGACGGCGTGAAGATCGGCTCCGGCAGCTGCTCTGACTCGCGCAGGCCGCCCGCCAGCTCGATGCCCGACACCTTGCCGGTCGACTGGTAGTCCTTCCAGCCCGACCCGGTGATGTACCCGCGTACCACGCACTCCACCGGCAGCATCTTCAACCGGCGCACCACCAGCGACCGGCCGCGCGCCTCGTCCGGCACGCCGTCGGTCGCGGAGATCGTGTGGTTGGCGACGATCCCCTTGGTCTTCTCAAACCAGAACGCCGACAGCCCGGTCAGCACCTTGCCCTTGTCGGGGATCGGCGTGGGGTGCACCGCGTCGTAGGTGGAGATGCGGTCGCTGGCGACCATCAGCAGACGGTCGGGGTGGGCGGGACTCAAGTCATAAAGCTCGCGGACCTTTCCGCTGGCGATCAGAGGCAGGTCGGCGAGGGCGGTCACTTTTCGCGATGCTACCAACGGTCGCGGCGCGCCGACGCTCGGTCAGGCCGCGAGGCGACGCTCGGTCAGGCTGCGAGGATCTGCGCCGCGAGGATCGCCGCGTTGCGTGCGTTGTCGAGTCCCACGCACGCCACCGGCACACCCGGCGGCATCTGCACGATCGAGAGAATCGCGTCGAGCCCGCCCGCGGCCGTGAGGCGCCCCGATAGCGGCACCCCGATCACCGGCAGGTCGGTGTGCGCGGCCACCGCTCCCGGGAGCGCGGCGGAGATGCCGGCGCCGGCGACGATCACACGCAAGCCGCGCGACTTCGCGCCCTTTGCGTACTCCGCCACCATGTCGGCTTCGCGGTGGGCGGACATCACCTGCACCTCGTGCGGGATATTGCGCTCGCGCAGCTCCTTCGCGGCCTTCTCCATCGCGTCCATGTCGCTGGCGGAGCCCATCACGATCCCCACGAGCGGTCCCGCGACGTCGAACTCCTCGAGCTTCGCCTGCTCCTCGGCCTCGGCCAGGTGTATCGGTGTGGGGGCGGCGTCGCTCATCGCGCGGTGGGGATCCTCTCACGTTCGGCGTTTGCGGCGATGTCACCTCGCAACTGCATGCCCTCGAAGGAGATTGCCTGGGCGGCCCCGTACGCCGCCTTGCGCGCGTCGCTGGCGCTCGGGCCGAGCGCCGTGACGTTGAGCACCCGCCCCCCGGCAGTCACGATCGTCTCGCCTTCGACACCCGCCGCCTCGCGCGCGTCGCCGGACTCTCGATCGCCGACGCTGAACCCTCCGCCGCCGGTACCGGGCGACTCCCGATCGCCGACACTGAACCCTCCGCCGCCGGTACCGGGCAGCTCCCGATCGCCGACACTGAACCCTCCGCCGCCGGTACCGGGTGACTCCCGATCGCCGGGGCCGGACCCTCCGCTGCGAGTACCGGGGGGTCCTCCCTCGCGTGCGGTGCCGGCGTGCGTCACCTCAATCCCCGCCGGCACATCGCCGAGCCCGCGGATCTCGTCTCCGCTGGAGTACGACGCGGGATAGCCCGCGCTGGCCAGCACCAGCGTGACCGCCCACTCGTCGGTCCATTCCAGCGTCGCGTTCTCCAACCCGCCGGGTCGCGTGGCGGCAAGCAAAAGCTCGACGAGGTCGGAGCGCAGCCGTGGCAGCACCGCCTGCGTCTCGGGGTCGCCGAAGCGCACGTTGAACTCCAGCACGCGCGGGCCGGCGGGAGTGAGCATCAATCCCGCGTAGAGCACCCCATGGAAGGGGGTGCCGCCCGCGCGCATCAGATCCACGACCGGCTGGTGCACCATGGCCGCGAACTCCTCCACGGCCGCGGCGTCGACGCCGGCTACGGGGGAGTAGGAGCCCATCCCGCCCGTGTTGGGCCCTCGATCCCCGTCGTGGATGCGCTTGAAGTCACGCGCGGGAGCCATCGGCAGCGCGCGAACCCCGTCGCACAGCGCAAGCAACGACAGCTCTTCGCCCGTCAAGCGCTCCTCGACGACGGCGCTTGCCCCGCCGGCGCCGAAGCGGCCCTCGACAAAGATCTCGTTCAACGCCGCGCGCGCCTGTTGGGCGTCCTCGGCGACGGTCACGCCCTTGCCGGCGGCGAGCCCATCGGCCTTTATGACAACGCCCGGGCCGGCAAGCTCGCGCACCGCCTCGATGCCCTGCTCAAGCGATTGCACCTGCCGCCAGCGCGCGGTGGGCACACCTGCCTGCTCCATCGCCTGCTTTGCAAACGCCTTTGATCCCTCCAGCTGGGCGGCTGCGGCGCTCGGACCGAAGGCGGCGTGGCCACGCTGCGTGAGCGCGTCCACGAGTCCCGCTACAAGCGGCACCTCCGGGCCGATCACGGTCAGCTCGACACCCTCGCGCTCCACGGCGGCGATGAGGCCATCGAGATCATCGACGGCTATGTCGAGCAGGCGTGCGTCCCGCGCGATGCCGGCGTTGCCGGGCGCGCACAGCAGCTGTGGTTTCTGCGGCGAGCGCGCGAGCGCGCGCACGAGTGCGTGCTCGCGCCCACCGGCGCCTACGACGAGGATCTTCACGCCGCTAACAGGCCCTCCGTGGCCTTACGGATATGGGGCGGTCGGAATCGCAGAAGATGGCGGTCACAAAAGATGGTGGTCACAGAGAGGCTATGAACTCGTCGACACCGATCGCCGCGAGCGTCTCGTAGCGGCCTGTTCCGCGCGAGCCGAGCTCGAGCGACACACGCGCCATCGTCTTCTCGTCGGGCGCCTCGACGACCGAGATGAAGTCGACGGCTCCGAGCGTCGCCCACTGGGCCTTTACGGTGGCTCCGAGCTGCTCGACCTCCTTGTTGACCTCGCGGATGCGCTCGGGGTTGTTCTTGACGGTTTGCACGCCCTCCGGTGTCAGCGTCGAGAGCATGATGTATGTGGGCATGGCTCCTCCGTCTGTCTCGAGTTGGTTCGCGCCGGTGGGCGCTCTCCTCCCGTTGTACAGGATCGGCGGGCGGCACACTCCTCCTCCCTCACACCCGGCGGGACGCGCAGCGTGCCATCGACGATAATCCTCGGGTGATCGCGCGCTACACACGCCCTGAGCTGGGTGCCCTGTGGACCGACGAGGCGCGCATGGAGACATGGCGACGCGTCGAGATGGCCGCCTGTGAGGAGCTGCCGGCGCTGCTCGGAGAGGGCGAGGGCCCAACCCCGGCGGAGTTGGAAACGATTCGCGCGGCAACGTTCACGGTCGAGGCCGTCAATGAGCGCGAGCGCGTCACCGACCACGACGTGGCGGCGTTTGTCGACGTGCTGTCGGCATCGGCGGGCGAGGCGGGACGCTGGATCCATTTCGGGCTGACCTCCTCGGATGTGCTCGACACGGCGCTCGCGCTGCAGCTGCGCGCGGCGGGGGAGACGATCCTGCCGGGCGCCCACGCGCTTGTGCAGGCGCTCGCGAACCGCGCCCGCGAGCAAGTCGACACGCTGTGCGTGGGGCGCACCCATGGTGTGCACGCCGAGCCGACGACTTTCGGGGTGAAGCTGGCGGGCTTCGCGTTTGAGGCGCACCGCAATGCGTTGCGGTTGCAACGGGCCTTCCAGCAGGTCGCGGTCGGCGCGATATCGGGCGCGGTCGGCACTTATGCCGCGACCAGTCCCGAGTTCGAGCGGCGCGTGCTCGAACGGCTGGGCTTGGCGCGCGAGGACGTCTCCACGCAGGTCGTGGCCCGCGACCGCCACGCCGAGCTGCTGCAGGCGCTCGCGCTCACCGGCGCGGGGTTGGAGCGGCTCGCGACCGAGATCCGCCACCTGCAGCGCACGGAGGTGCGCGAGGTGCGCGAGCCGTTCAGGGCCGGGCAGAAGGGCAGCTCAGCGATGCCTCACAAGCGCAACCCGATCAAGAGCGAGCAGATCTCCGGGCTGGCCCGCGTGCTGCGCTCCAATGCACTGTCCGCGGTCGAGAACGTGGCGCTGTGGCACGAGCGCGACATCTCCCACTCCTCGGTGGAGCGCGTGATCCTGCCGGATTCGACCATCCTGGTGGACCACCTGCAGCGTGCCGCCACCGCGCTCGCCCAGGGCTTGGTGGTGGACGAGCAGCGGATGCTGGCAAACCTGGAGTTGACCCACGGCGCGTTGTTCTCACAACGCGTGCTGCTCGCACTCGTCGAGGGCGACCCAGATCGTGGCCGCCCCGGGATGTCACGCGACGACGCCTACCGGATCGCCCAGGAGCTCGCCCAGCGTGCGTGGGATGAGGGCACCCCGCTGCGTGAGCTGCTCGCTGAGGATCAGCGAGCAGCCGGCCTCGACCTCGACGCGATCTTCGATTACGCCCATTACACGCGCTACGCGCACGAGATCGTGGCGCGGCTGGACGCGATCGCCTGATCGCTGCTCGATCATCGCTTTACCCGATCGCAGCTCGATCGCCAATCTACCCGATCGCCACTGACCGTCGCTTCGCCTGATCGCTGCTCCGTCGTCGCTTCGCCTGATCGCAGCTCGATCGTCGTTTCACCCGGGCGCCACTTGATCATCGCTTCACCTGGGCGCACCCGCACGGCGCGCCCAGGCCTTCCGCTAGCGCCTTTTGTGCCTCTTAGCTTTTTTGGCTGGCCTTTTGCCGCGCACCACCGTGGAGACGCTGTGGGTAACCGATGGGCCACCAAACGCCGACTGGAAGGTGAATGTTCCGCTCACGTGCAGTGCGTGGCCGGCCTTGAGCGCCTTGACGGCCTTCGCGTCGGCATGCACCTTGACCTCGACCGTGCCGGCGGCGACGTTCTGTGAGCCACCGCCGAACGGCACCAGCACGGTCACGCACTTGTTCTTGTGCTTGATATCGCCCTTCCTGCACTTCTTGGCCTTTGCTTTGCCTTTCTTCCTGGCAGCTTTGGCAACTGTCGAAGTGTCGCCGAGCGAGATTCCGAGCGAATCGGCGAAGCCCACGTCGGCGTTACGGAAGAACAGGCTCCAGCGCAATGTGCCCGCCGTGGGGAAGTTGAAGAAGAAGTCGATGTCGTTGGTTTTCGAGTCGAACACCGGCGCCTTCGTCAAAGTGAAATTGCCGGCAGGGACCGTCAGCGCATTGCTCGTAGCGCTCGGAGCCGAGGCGACGCCGGCGGTCGTGAGTGCGCACTTGAAGAGATCGCCACCGATCTCTTCGGCGCACACGTCGATCCTTGTGAGGCCCGCGTGCGTGGAGGCGTCGGTCACCCGCCCCGTGACCTCCCCGCCGGGATGCATTTCGGCATTCGCGCTAGAGGGCGAGCCGCCGGCGGTCACAGACACACCGCTGTCCACTTGAGGCTGATCGTTGGCGCTTTCGTTGTCCGCTTCAAACCGGACGCTGTAGGAGCCGGTGGGCAACTGGGAGATCTTGTATTCGCCCTTCGCGTTTGTCGTCCCACAGAGGTTCAAATTGCTGCCCCCTTCGCCGTCCACACACACCTCTACTTCAGCGAGCGACGCGTGCGTAGCGGCTTCAGTCACCTGTCCCTCTATCTCACCACCTACCGCCAACTCTGCTTCGATTTTTTCAGTCGTTTTGCCGACTTCTACGGGCACATTTTCGGCATTCGCAACTTCGGCCTGGTTGTCGTAATACTGACTTAGGTAGTTTTCCGAGTAGGAATAGAATTCAACTGTGTATTCCCCCTTTGGAAGAGCAACGATCGCATAGGTACCATCGGCCTTTGTGAACGCGCAATTCTCAGATTCGCTGACACTGCCAACCTTGTGAGCGCACACCCCGGCATCTCCGATCGGGGCTCCGCCAACAGCTTTGGTGACCGTCCCTGTGATTTCGCCACCAAGCTGCATTTCCGCGTCAATTGCTTTTTCCCCGACCTTCACGGCCTTGGCTTCCGAACGCGATGACTTGCCTTCGAAGTACTGGGTCAGGTAATTGCCGCCTTCATAGCCCGACGCGAATTCAACCGTGTATTCGCCGGGCGCAAGACCTGAGATGGTGTATTCGCCGCCGGCGCCCGTGACTGCGCATCCGCCGGATTCGCCATCGATCTCCGCCGCGCACACCTCAACGCTGTGGGTTAGCGCGGCTTTGCTGGGGCCGGTCACCTTACCGCCGATTTCACCGCTGCCGCTGCTGCTGGCGGGGACGAGTTCCGCGTTGATCCCACTGGTCGTGTTCGGTGCGGTCACCGGCACGGGCGTGGCGTCGGGATAAGAGGTCGCGTTGTTATAGATCTGGTAGTCGTAGCCAGCGCCTTCCAAGAGGCCCGAATAGAAGTAAACGTCATAGCTGCCGCTTATCAGGCCCGTTATCGTGTAGTCACCTTCTGCGTTTGTGAATGCACAGTTGCCGTAGTATTCGGTGCCGGTTTCTTCGGCGCACACGTCTACGTTAGCGAGTGGGACATGCGTGACTGAATCGGTCACCTGTCCCGTTATCTGACCGCCGGGGTGCAGTTCGGCGTTAACCCCGCCGGTGGCGTTGGGCGAGGTAACCCCCACCGGATTGGCTTCGGTGTACAAGGGCTTACCGTTGAAATACTGCCCCAGATAGTTGCCACCCCCGAATTCCGGGTAGAAGCTGACCTTGTAGGAGCCGCTGGCCAGGCCAACAATCGTGTAGTTACCGCCGGCATTGCTCGCGGTAACCCGACAGGAGATCGTGTGGCCCTCATCGGCGGGCTGCACGACATATGTGCCGCCAGTCTGCCCGGCAATCGTCACACCGCTGCGCAGCCATGCGTAGGCATAGCCGGTGGGACTATTGGCCCAGCTGCCCGTGGAGCAGCTGAGAGTCTGTCCCAGCGCGGGGGTGCCGGTGAGCGCGGGAGCTGCCGTGTTGACAGGCGCAGGTGCCGCGGCGGGCGTTGCCGGGGAGACGATGGCGCCGGCCAGCGAGGGCACAAGCAGCATGCAGAATGCGGCGAGTGTCAGGACGATCGCCGGCGCGGTCAAGCTCACGTCGTGCGCTGATTTTCGTGCGTCTATGCGCGTTGAACTTCCACGCCTACCGATTTGCCGCATCGAACCGTCCTCTCGCTGGATACAGGGACCACGTCCTTATACAGTCGAGATACTAAACAAATTCCTACGGTTCCGATTGGCCCGCGTGCACCAACGCACCCGCAAGTGCCACCTGACCGTCGACCGCGTCCGCGATAACGGTATCGCCGGCATGGAAGCGTCCCTCCAGCAGTGCGAGCGCCAGCTTGTCGATCAACTGCTTCTGGATCACGCGCCGCAGCGGCCGCGCACCGTAGGTCGGGTCATAGCCAATGTTGCCGAGCAGCTCGCGTGCGGCGGGAGTGATCTGTAGCTGCACACCGCGCTCTGAGACCCGCTCGACGACAAGTGCCAACTGCAGGTCCACGATCTCCGATATCTGCTCGCGAGAGAGCGGCTCAAAGCGCACGATGTCATCCAGCCGATTTATGAACTCCGGCTTGAAGTGGGCGGTGAGCTCGGCGCGCATGTCATCGCCTGTGGATGATTCGGACCCACCCACCCTAATATTGGAGGTCATGATCAGCACGGTGTTCTTGAAATCCACAGTGCGACCCTGGCCGTCGGTTAGACGCCCGTCGTCCATTACCTGCAGCAGCGTGTTGAACACGTCGGGGTGGGCCTTCTCGATCTCGTCCAGCAGCACCACGCTGTAGGGACGGCGGCGGACCGCCTCGGTGAGCTGGCCACCCTCTTCGTAGCCAACGTAGCCAGGGGGCGCCCCCACCAGGCGCGAGACTGAGTGCTTCTCCATGTACTCGCTCATGTCGATCCTCACCATCGCGTCCTGGGAGTCGAACATGAACTCCGCGAGAGCGCGCGCCAGCTCGGTCTTGCCGACACCGGTGGGACCCAGGAACAGGAACGTGCCGATTGGACGGTTGGGGTCCTGCAGCCCGGCGCGAGAGCGGCGCAGGGCGGTCGCCACCGCCTCCACCGCCTCGTCCTGGCCGACGACGCGTTCGTGCAGTCGCTCCTCCATGTGGACCAGCTTCTCCACTTCGCCCTCAAGCAGGCGCGACACGGGGATGCCGGTCCAGCGCCCCACGACCTCGGCGACGTCCTCAGCGTCGACCTCCTCCTTCAAGAATTGAGGGGCACCCATCCCACCAGACGCAATCGACCCATTCGCATCGTGCGATCGGGAGTCGCCGTCTGTTCCATCGGTGGTCCTCGTTTCGCCGGACGCGCGCTCACGCTCGGCCGCTTCGTGCTCGGCCAGCGCGCGCTCCAGCTCGGGGATCTCCCCGTAGCGCAGCTCGGCGGCGCGCTGCAGGTCGGCTTCGCGCTCGGCCCGCTCGGCCTCCACCCGTGCCTGCTCGAGGCGTTCCTTGGTCTCGCGCACTCCCTGGATCGCGTCCTTCTCCCGTTGCCACTGGGCGCGCATCTCATCCGAGCGCGCACGCAGCTCGGCGAGCTCGGTCTCGATCGCCTCCCGGCGCTCGGCTGAGGCCTCGTCCTTCTCCTTGCGCAGCGAGGTCAGCTCGATCTCCAGCTGCATCACGCGACGGTCCACCTCGTCGATCTCGGTGGGCACCGAGTCGATCTCGATCCGCAGCCGCGAGGCGGCCTCGTCGATCAGGTCGATCGCCTTGTCGGGCAGGAAGCGGTCGGCGATGTAGCGGTGCGACAGCGTGGCGGCAGCGATCAGGGCGCTGTCCTGGATGCGCACTCCGTGATGGGTCTCATATCGCTCCTTCAGCCCACGCAGGATCGCGATCGTGTCCTGCACAGTCGGCTCGCCGACCATCACCGGCTGGAAGCGACGCTCCAGGGCCGCGTCCTTCTCGATGTACTTCCGGTACTCGTCGAGCGTGGTGGCGCCTACGCAGCGCAGCTCGCCGCGCGCCAGCATTGGCTTCAGCAGGTTGGCGGCGTCCACAGCGCCCTGGGCGGCACCGGCGCCGACGATCGTGTGCAGCTCGTCGAGGAACAGGATCACGGCGCCCTCCGCCTCGGAGACTTCCTTCAGCACGCCCTTCAAACGCTCCTCGAACTCGCCGCGGTAGACGGCTCCCGCGATCAGCGTGCCCATATCGAGCGCGATCACACGCCGCTCGCGCAACGACTCGGGCACATCGCCGGAGACCACGCGCTGGGCGAGACCCTCGACAATCGCCGTCTTGCCAACGCCGGGCTCGCCGATCAACACAGGGTTGTTCTTGGTGCGACGCGAAAGCACCTGGATGACGCGGCGGATCTCCTCGTCGCGACCGATCACCGGGTCCAGCTTGCCTTGCTCGGCCAGCTCTGTCAGGTCGCGCCCGAAGCGCTCCAGCGGCTTCTGCTCATCCTCAGGCGGCGCCTGCGCGGCTGTGCTTCCCGGTGGCTGTCTGTCAGGGGGTGTCATCGCCGATCGCTCTCCTCGCCGATCGTCTGTCTCGAGTCGGTTGTCCGCATACGCAGATCGCTTTCACCGGTCATTCGCCGTGCGGCGGTTGCCCTGCTTTGGCGGTACCCGGAAGGGCGAGCGCGCATCCGCGGCGCGCACCATCTGCGTCCCGGGGCGAGAATCGGGCAACGGCACCAGCTCGGCGCGAAACGAGCGGCGGACCTGCTCCAGCTCCTCGGCCAATTCGACCTGAGCGTGCAGCGCCTTCAGCTCCAACTCTTCGATACGCGCGTGCATGTCCTGCACTTCGGTCTCCAGATCCAGCACACGCTGCACGCCGGCAAGGTTGAGGCCGAGCTCGGCGGTCATCTCGTGAATGCGGCGCAACCTCTCCACGTCCTGCTGGGAATACAGGCGCGTGCCCTTCGGCGAGCGCTTGGGCTCCACCAGCCCGCGCGACTCGTACATGCGCAGCGTCTGAGGGTGCATGTCGGCAAGCTCAGCCGCCACGGAGATCATGAACACCCCGCGCTCGGCGTCCACCTCAACGCGGGTGACGCGCTTGCCCGTCGATCCATAGTCGGTCATGAGGACGCCTCCGAGAACAACTTAGCGCGGGGATTGCCGTTCATGACCTTCGACAGCTCGTCGGCGGCGGCGCGCTGCTCGTCGGTGAGCTGCTCGGGGACGTCGATCGTGAAGCGGTAGTGGATGTCACCGCGGTCCTTTCCGCCGAGCTTGGGCGGCCCCTCCCCGCGCAGGCGCTGCACGGCGCCGTGGTGTGTGCCTGCCTTTACGCGCAATGTCTTGGATCCGTCGAGCGTTGGCACCCGCACCTCGGCGCCCAGCAGCGCCTCGGGGATCGTGAGCGGGACCTCGACTTCGAGATTGTCGCCCTTGCGCTTGAATGCCGGCGAGGGATCAACGTGGGTGACGACGTACAGGTCGCCGGGCGGGCCGCTGCTGGCTCCCGCCTCACCCTTGCCGGGCACACGGATGCGCGAACCCTCCTTCACACCGGGCGGAATGTTGACGCGGAATTTCTTGACGGTACGCACGCCGCCCGAGCCGTGACAGGTGGGGCAGGGATCCTCGATCACGGTGCCGCTGCCTCCGCACAGCGAGCAAGGCTGGGTGATCGAGAACATGCCCTGACCCTCGTTCTCGATCCCGCGTCCTTCACAGCGCGGGCACACCTTCGGGGTTGTGCCCGGCTTGGCGCCCGTTCCGTGACATGTGGGGCACACGCCCGTGGTTGGAACCGACAGCGGGATCTGCGCGCCTGAGATCGACTGGTCGAAGGAGATCCGCACCTCGGTCTCCAAGTCGCGTCCACGCTGCGGACGTGAGCGCGCACGACGACCGCCGGCTGCGCCACCTCCGCCACTGCCACTGCCCCCACCCCCACTGAATAGGTTGGAGAGGATGTCGCCCATCGAGGAGGCATCGAAGTCGAAGTTGCCGAAACCTCCGAATCCAGGCCCACCCGCTCCGCCCGAGGCGCCTCCGGCAAACGGGCCGGTACCACTGTCGTAGTGTCTGCGCTTCTCTGGGTCGCCGAGGACGTCGTGGGCTTGGGAGATCTCCTTGAAGCGCTCCTCGGCCTGTTTGTCGTCGGGGTTACGGTCGGGGTGGTACTTACGCGCGAGCTTGCGGTAGGCCTTCTTGATCTCCTCGGGAGTCGCTTTCTTGTCGACCCCAAGCGTCTTGTAGTAGTCGGGACGTGTCGCCATCGGTGCCCCCCGACTATGCGGCCACCAGCACGCGAGCGGGCCGGATGATCGTCTCGCCCATGCGGTAGCCGTCCTGGTAGACCTCGGCGACGGTGCCGCTAACCGCGCCCTCAACGGGCTGCTGTGCCATCGCTTCCTGCTGGTTGGGGTCGAACGGCTCCCCCAGCGGTGTGAATGCCTCGATGCCGACGCGCGCGAGCGCGGCGGCGATCTCCGAGCGCACGAGACGCACGCCGGCCAACAGCGGGTCCTCATCCTCGGCCGCTTCGATCGCGCGGTCGAGATTGTCAAGCGCCGGCAGCAGCTCCTTGGCGAGTTTGGCCACTCCGCGCGCCTGCGCCTGCGCCGCGTCGCGCGCGACGCGCTTACGGTAGTTCTCGAAGTCGGCCTGCGTGCGCTGTGCGAGCGCGAGGTACTCGTCGCGCTGAGCAGCGGTCTTCACCAGCTCGTCAAGCTCCACCTCGATCTCGGCGGCCTCTCCGTCATCGACCTGCTCAACCTCGATCTCCTCCACATCGGGATGGACGTCCTCCATCAGCTCTTGCCCTCGTCGACGACCTCGGCATCGACGACGTCCTCCTCAGCGGAGGCGCCGTCATCTGAGGCCTCGCCACCGCCTGCGCCATCGGCCGCTGCCGCGGCGTCGGCCTGAGCCTTCTGGTACATCGCCTCGGAGACCGCATGGAAAGCGCTCTGCAGTGCCTCGGTGCGCGCGTTGATCGCGGCGGGATCGCCGTCCTCAGACTCAAGCGTCTCCCTGACCTCCTTGATGGCCTGCTCGATGCGCCCCTTGGAGTCGGCGTCGACCTGGTCGCCGAGATCGGCCAGCTGGCGCTCGGCCTGGTAGGCGGCGTTCTCACCGTTGTTGCGGGCCTCTGCTAGTTCGCGTGCCTTGCGATCGTCCTCGGCGTGTGACTCGGCGTCGGTGACCATCCGCTTGATCTCATCCTCAGAGAGCCCGGAACCGGCCTTGATCTCGATCTTCTGCTCCTTCTGAGTGCCGAGATCCTTAGCGGACACGTTGAGGATGCCGTTGGCGTCGATGTCGAATGCGACTTCGATCTGAGGGATGCCACGCGGCGCCGGCGGGATGCCGGTGAGCTGGAACTTGCCGAGCGACTTGTTGTATTGAGCCATCTCGCGCTCGCCCTGCAGCACGTGAATCTCCACAGAGGGCTGGTTGTCCTCGGCGGTCGAGAACACCTCGCCCTTGCGTGTCGGGATCGTGGTGTTGCGTTCGATCAGCTTCGTCATCACGCCACCCTTGGTCTCGATACCGAGGGTCAGCGGGGTGACGTCGAGCAGCAGCACGTCCTTGACGTCGCCGGCGAGCACGCCTGCCTGAATGGCGGCGCCGACAGCGACCACCTCGTCGGGATTGACCCCGCGGTGTGGGTCTTTGCCGGTGAGCTCCTTGACCTTCTCCTGCACTGCGGGCATGCGGGTCATGCCGCCGACCAGCACGATGTGGTCGATCTCCTTGACGCCCTTCTCCTTGGCGTCGTCGATCGCTTGACGCACGGGCGCCACCACGCGGTCCAACAGCGCGGAGGTCAGCTCGGCGAGCTTTGCCCGCGTCAGGCGCGTGTCGAGGTGCTTGGGGCCGGAGGAGTCAGCCGTGATGAACGGCAGGTTGATCTGGGTCTCCTGCGTGGTGGACAGCTCGATCTTGGCCTTCTCGGCTGCCTCGTACAGACGCTGCAGCGCCATCGGGTCGGCCGACAGGTCGATGCCCTGGTCGCGCTTGAAGTCGGCCACGAGCCAGTCGACGATCGCCTTGTCGAAGTTATCGCCGCCGAGATGGTTATCGCCGGCGGTCGACTTGACCTCGAACACGCCATCGCCGATCTCGAGCACCGACACGTCAAACGTGCCGCCGCCGAGGTCGAACACGAGGATCGTCTGGTCTGATTCCTTGTCCAGCCCATACGCGAGCGATGCGGCGGTGGGCTCGTTGATGATGCGCTTGACGTCGAGGCCCGCGATCTTGCCGGCGTCCTTGGTCGCCTGGCGCTGGTCGTCGTTGAAGTAGGCGGGGACCGTAATGACCGCACCATCCACGGACTCGCCCAAATACGCTTCCGCGTCGGTCTTCAGCTTCTGCAGGATCATCGCGCTGATCTCAGGCGGCGAAGACTGCTGGCCCGCGGCTTCCACGCGCGCGTCGCCGTTGGGGCCGGAGACGACCTTGTAGGGAACGATCGACTCCTCCTCGCGCACCTCGCCCTCCTTGCGGCCCATGAAGCGCTTGATCGAGAAGATCGTGTTCTGCGGGTTGGTGACCGCCTGGCGCTTGGCGACGGTGCCAACGAGGCGCTCGCCAGAGGCGGTGAAAGCAACTACGGATGGGGTGGTGCGGCCACCCTCGGCGTTCTCGATGACGGTGGGCTCGCCACCCTCGAGCACGGCCATGCACGAGTTCGTGGTGCCGAGGTCGATGCCTATGGTCTTGCCCATGAGGTGATGCTCCTTGAGTTTGCGGTTCTGAAATCTGAGTCAGACTGTAGCAGATTATCTGAGGTCCCCACTCCACCCGTGCGCCCGGAAGCTTCGCTGGAATGTGAGCCTCACGATGGGTGGCTTCCAAGGGGTGCTTACCCACCATGCCGGCTAGTCACACACGGCATAGAGCGCCACACGTGTCCTGGGTCAAGCTTTCCGAGACAGAACCGCCGCATGACCGCGGACCCACGACTCCACAAAAGCGGGGGGTTGATCCATGGTAAATCCACGTCTCCAAAATTCCCGGGGCGGTTCATTCTTCTCCTTTTGCGTTGGCAAGTTGTGCACTCAAGCCCGCCCCGCTGCTCAAAATGGACAAAGAGACCCTGTTTTCTTGACTGGCGCTCGCAGCCCGCTTACGCTCGCGCGCGGTGCAGGAGGCCTCGCTGACGAGTGCAACGCAATTCGGGGCGCAGCGCGCCGTGGCGAAGGGAGAAAGTGCGGGCAGCTCGGCGCCGGGGCGGGAGCGAATCCTGCGGGCGCTGGCCGAGATCGTCGCGGAACGGGGGTTCGCCGACACGACGCTCACGGGCGTGCTGCGCCGCGCGCGCGTCTCCAGGGGGACTTTTGTGCAGCAGTTCGAATCGCTCAATGACGCGCTCTGCGCACTGCTGGACATCGGGCTCGCGCACTCCAAGCAAATCGTCTCTGACGCGTTCGACAGAGAGGCTGAGTGGCAGGACGGTCTCCTCTGCGCGATCGCCCTGGTGCTCGAATTCCTCGACGCCGAGCCGACGCTCGCGCGAGTGTGGCTGGTCGAGGCGCTCGCCGCGGGACGACCGGCCCTGGAACGCTGGGAACAGAACGTGGAGTTGTTGCGGGTTCACATCGTCGACTACCTTCCAGCGCACGTGGTCTCATCGGCGCCGACCCTGGCGAGCAGCGGCGCTTTGAACGCGATCCTCGCGGTCGCTCGCCAACACGTCGTCGCTCACCACAGCGAGTCGCTCACCGAGCGGCTCGAGGACGTGGTCGAGTTGATCGCAATCTCTTGGCCTGAGACGGGCTCGACGCCTTCGGGCGGACTCAGTCTCGAGCTGACACTAGCCTGGCTGTCGCGGCGCGCCGCGGGCAATGGTTCGCGTCGAGAGGTGTTACCCGTAGTGTGGAAGGCCGAGACGTGCACATCGGGCCCAGGCCACGGGGTCCGAGCAAGCGAATGTCTCGCCTACGTCGAGATTCACCCAGGTGCATGCAACAGAGAGATTGCCGACGCGCTTGCGATCAGACACGGGTCACACGTCTCCAGGCTCCTACGCGGACTGTTCGAACAGGGGCTGGTGCGCAAGGAACCCGGTGGGGCCGGACGGCAGACGCGGTGGTACCGGACCTCGGCAACCTGAACGGGCGGCTGCAACCTGAAGAGGCTAAAGACCGGCTCCCACCCACGGCGGG
Organism: Solirubrobacteraceae bacterium; assembly: GCA_049591495.1. GTDB lineage: Bacteria > Actinomycetota > Thermoleophilia > Solirubrobacterales > Solirubrobacteraceae > Palsa-744. The sequence continues at coordinate 11,863 of JBAWFB010000299.1, read as the reverse complement.
AGCCGGCCCCTACACTGCTCGACCGCGACTAACGCCCACGTAGGCGCGCAGCCCCGGTTCGCTCGGTCGCCTCAGGGATCTGGGACCTCGAGCGCTGATCCTGTGTTCGCTTCGATCAGCTGGGTACCTTCGAGCACCCCCGTAGCTTTTTTGGTGCTTTTGCATGTCAGCTTTTCGCCGTCGAAGGGTCCTTCAACGCCGGCGCCGACATTTTTGGCACTTGTCTTCAAAACCGGCGCGGTACATTCGTCGGCGTCCGTTTTGAATATCTCGCCGACACTGCACCCCATCCGGAAGCCGGGCGAGCCTGTCCCGCCCGAAAAGCTCACGTCGTGCGTCTGTGGCGGGAGTCCTTCGGAGAGAACGAGTTCAGAATGCCAAGGAAGATCCACCGCTACGATGGTGGGAGCTACCCCTGCTTCACAGGGCCCTTTAGAGACGAAGGTGCAGCTGGAGAACGACAGTTTCGTCTGTTCGTCCAATCCGGAAGTGCCCGCCGTGCCTTCACCGCTGTCTTTGCATTCCACCTCCCAGCCGCCGGTTTCTCCGTTCGACAGCTTGATCGTGCCTGACGTTTTCGTCGCGATCGACCCGGTGAGGGCTTTTTCTCCCTGCAGCCAGTTCTCGTGCTGGGTCACTTCGAGCTTCGGGCCACTGTTGGACTGGCCGAGGAGAGTGCCTTCGACGGTGCCTTTGCTCGCCACTGACAAGTGTTTACAGCTGAGCTGTTCGCCGTCGAACGACTCTTCGACGCCGGAGGTGGAGTCAACCGCGCTGGTCCGCAGCGTACCGCTACATTCATCCACCAGCACATGAGGGACGCTGCTCACCGTGCAGTAGATGCGCAGTCCGGGACTGCCTTTTCCGCCCGAGCTGATGACATCGTGTGGTTTTTCAGCGATCACAAGTTCGGAATGCCAGGGTAGGTTTAGATCTTCAATTTCGATGGCTGGTGCTTCTGAGCATTCGGTTGCCGGACGGTTACACGAGCTGAAGCCGAGGTTGGTCACTTCGCCGCCTGCACCCGGACCGGCCTTTCCGTCGATGCTGGCTTCACAGCTGAGCGAAAGGGACCCATTGAACCTGCTGCTGTCGATGAGCTTAAAGGTCCCAGGCGAGTTGTATTCGACGGCGGCCGACAAAGCGATCCCGCCCTGTCTCCATTCGACTTCGGCCGCTGAGGCCGACGCGGCGGACATGCATGCGAGCAGCAGCCCAAACGCGGTTGCGAGCACGGTGACGCGCCCGAGGGAATACAATCGAACTTTCATCTGTACCTCCTCCATGAATCTGCCAATTTGCAAACGACCCGGCGTCACACTGCCAGGCCGCGATCACGGGTGAGCGTATGGCCCCCATGGTGCGGGGTCAAGATGTAACAGGCGATTCCTGCTGTGAGCCTTGGAGTTAACTGTTGGCCCCACCGAGATATCTCAAGGCCGATACGGCCAATGGCCCCGTGACGAGTGACATTTTTTTCCTCAGGCGCTCGCCTGCGCCTTAAGCACACGGTGCAGGCGTACCGCCAGCTCGAGCTCCGCCATGCGCTGCTCGATTGGGTGGCCGAGGATCCGCTCGACCGTCCGCAGCCTGTGGGCGACGGTCCGCCGGTCAATACCGAGCGTGCGCGCTGCCGCGCTGATGTTGCGGCCCGAGGCGAAGTAGGTCTCGAGTGTGCGAGACGCCGTGGCGCCGCGGTCGCCGCCGCTCACCAGCGGCGCCAGGTAGAGGGCGACCAGCTGCTCCGCGCGGGCGTGGTCCTCCAGCCACGGTGTCAGTATCGCGATCTCCGCATAGCGGACATGGCCGTGCTGCTGTGTAAACAGCACCTGCAGCGCGTCCTGGGCCTGCTGGTGCGTGTGACGCCAGCCCTCCGCGCCGCGGCCCGGCTCGCCGAATGCCAGCCGTGGAGCGAGCGGTACCGTCGTGCGAATGCGAGTGAGCTCCGTCTCACTCGGCCTGTCAGGAGTTGCCACCCAGGCCCATAGGAGGTTCTCGCGTGGGAAGACCCGCAACAGGCCTCCATACGGGCGCAGCGCAGCCAGCGTGTCCTCTATTCCTGGCCCGACGCCGATCACTCCGAGATGCCACGTCTCCAGCTCGTAGCCCAGCGCCGCCACGCGCTCTTGCGTCACTGGTCCACCTGCCAGCAAGCGCTGGACCAGCTCCACGCGGCGCTGCTCGGGGTCGCGCTGGAGCCGCAAGCGCTCCGTCTCGTACTCGCGCTCGATCGCCGCCGTGAGCTTCTCCAAGTGCGCCTCCTGCGCGTCGCGCACGTGCAGGAGCAACCGCGGGTCCTGGGAGAGCCCCATCCGCTCGACCTCCTCCGCGACGAGCATGCCGAGACGCCGATGGCCCGCTATATAGCGGCGCAGCACCACGCCCAACCCCAGCTCCGAGCGCGCCGCCCGGCGCGCCTGGAGAGCCGCCTCCGCCGGGAGCGGGGGGAGCGATCCGGTCGGGCCTTGCTCGATCGCGTCCAGGCGCTGGTCCAGGACCGCCGTGATCGCTTCGAACATCCCCGTACGCAACGAAGGGTCCTGGCCGCTCCTGAGGTCCGGCACCGCCTTGCGCACGTGCACGTATATGCCCAGCGCGATGTCTTGGCGCCGCCGGCGCAGGTTGCCCACGACCGCCTCGATGGACTCCCGTGTGCTCGCGCTGGCGGACACCATGGAACTCATCCGCCACCGCGGCCGTTGGGGTACGCGAGTCTTTTTCGCCTTTGGATCATTCTTTTGCCCGCGAGTCATCTTCGCCCGCGGGTCCTTCCTCGCCGGCTGGGCCGGCGGACAGAAGGTCAGTTGTGTGCGGGTTGCTCTGTCATGGCTTTTTGTACTTGTCGGCCCTTGCCTGTGAGAGTCCATGCGTTTGGTTCTCCGCGGGCTGGTCCGGCGCCGGTGTTCTGGATCAGCCCGATGTGCTTTAGGCGGGCGAGTAGCTTGGACATTTGGCCCTGGTCGGCGATGCCGGAGATCTCGGCGATCTGGCGATTTGAAGAGCCTGGATGCTCGGCGACGGCGATCAGTACGCGCAGTGTTCTGTAGGTCAGGCGCATCTCCAGTTGCAGGAGTGGGTTGGGTGTCGCGTCGGGGGCGCTTGCCGGTGCTTTGGGGACGGGGCGCTCTGTCTCCTTGCGGGCAGCCGATGCTCCGAGATAGGGCAGGACGATCATGCTCATCAGTGGGCCCGCTAGCTGCGGGAGTCCTCCGGGATCCTCCTGCAGTAGTCGTGCGTGCAGGACGGACGCGATCCCGCCGACGATACCCTCGGCCGTGAGCGCGGGCAATTGTGAGGCGTTCTTTGCATGTGTGCGCCCTTCGTCTATGAGCATCATGATCTGGGTGAGCACGCGACGGCGGCGCTCCAGCGCCTGTGTTCCGCCGCTGAGCCATCCGACGACGAGCAGTCGTCCGGTGTCGCGTTCGCCCTCGAGGAAGGAGAGTAGTGCGGTCAGGGCCGTCCTTACGCGCTCAATCCATGGCGCGCCGGGATCGTAAGCAGCGAATACGTACCGCCTAGCGCGCGCGACGCCCTCGTCGAACGCGGCTAGAAAGCAATCGTTGCTGTCCTCGAAGATCTCGTAAAACGTCCGGCGTGACACTCCCGCGCGCACGACCACGTCAGCGACGGTCACACTCGCGGCCGCGCGTTCACCAACCAACTCGAACATCCCCGCGAGCATCCGGGCACGCTGAACCTCACCAACCCTCTCACGACCCAACCCGTTCTGGTTTGAGTGGGTCGCTCCAGGCTCCCTCTCATGCTGGCGAGCCTGTCCTCTAGCGGACATCTTTGACACCTCTCTCGATAGTCACTTCCCCCTGGACGCCACCGCGGAGAGGTGGAAGCGGTGTCCAGGGAGAGTATCCGGCAGGCACAGGGACTCTGTGCCTGGTCTCATGTGTTGGTTTGCCCGTCCCCTCCCTCGCGGCGATCGTGTTCACGCATCACACGTTTCCAGACGGCTATTCTTCTTCGGCCGTCACCGCCCAAGTTCCCAACGCTTGAGGTACCTCAAATACTCCTTTAGACTCTTCAATTCTTTCCGCCGTAAAGAGCAGTGTGTCCCCGGTCAATCCGGTGACGGACGTCGAAAAGGAACCGGCGTCATAAAGGCCTTCGAATTTGGCCGCCTGTACCACAAACGCGAATACACAGAGGTTGCCTGGTTCCGCGACCGGCTTCGCGACTGTCCCTTTGCACCCGCTCGGCAGGTTTGCTTTGCTCTGTCCTTCGCCTTCTTCTTCGCCGATGAAGTGGGGCACCACCGTGGCCGCGAGCGGAATCGGGAACGAGATCGCATCGCGCAGCACCGCCCCTTCAGGAGCTTCTGCCTGCGCGAACGCGAACTGGCCCGTCTCCGTCTCTCCGCCCGGGAGCGTCGAGGTAAAGCCTGTTTTGCCTGCTGGCCCTTCTTTGCCGGCCGGCCCTTCTTTACCTTCTTTGCCGGTTAGTCCTTCTTTGCCGGCTAGTCCTTCTTTACCGGCTAGTCCTTCTTTACCGGCCTGTCCTTCTTTACCTGCCGCTCCCGCGGGGCCCTGTGCTCCCGCGGGGCCTTGTGCTCCGGTTGCGCCTGTTGCTCCTTTGAGTGTCTTGAGTACCTTTGGACTGATTTGCTTGGTTGAGGTGATCAGGTATTTACCGGCGGCGTACGCTCCGCCGCTCATCGCAAACACGAGCGCGACGGTCATGAGAATATTGGCGTAGGTGAAGCGTTTTCGTATGCGTGAGAACATCAGCGTTCCTCTCCTCTAGTGCTTGCGCGCTTTCTTGGTCTTAGCTTTCTTTGCTTTCTTTGCCTTGTGCTTGGAGCAACCGGTCGCGGCGACCGTCGTGGACTGGTGTATTACAGCCCCGTTCTGTGCGGTGAACGCGCTCGGCATCTTCAGTTTTGCTTTGCAGAGGTTCCCGTTGGCCGCCAGCGCCGAGTAGGGACCCTGCGGCAGCGTCAGCTGGAAACTGCCGATCGGATCGTCGGGGACCGTGCGGAACGTACTGCTCGTGATCCCCGCTTTGCTGATGAACGTTTCGCCATGCAGGTCAAGCGTCACGCCGTATCCCTGCAGGACGATGATGAGTTCAGGGAACTTCGCGCCGCCGTGACTGACGAAGTACGCGGGTCCGCTCAACGCGACCGGGAGGATCGGGGTGGTGGCGCTGGCGTGCCCGACGATCGACGCCGCGGGACAGTTCGCTGGATCTGTCGCGAATACTTGTTCGGTGCAGGCCTTCTGCAACGTCGTCAGACGTGAGGGCAGTTGCTTTGGCAGGTCGACCTTGACCTGCGCGATGTTTGCCTGGGTGCCCTGCGGTGCGCTGGGATAGGTCAACTTCACGCTCAGGCTCGCGCCCTGGCTTCTCGACGTTTTCCCTGAGGTCGAGACGCTGAACAGCGGTTTGAACGCGAGGCGCGAGCAGTTGGCCTCCTGGAAGGCGTCGGCGACGCTCACGGGATCGCCGTCGGCGGGGTTCGTGAAGCTCGCGCCGGACCCGATGACCGTTGCCGAAATTCGCATCGTGTTGCAGTTGGTCGGGTTGATCATGAAGTCGGGCCTGTCGACATACACGCGGATGTCACGGACGTGGATCACGATCCCCTCGATGATGTGCGGGATCTGATCCGCCGCGCCCGCGGGAATGCTGACCGCCGCGGTAACAGGGTCGATCTGCAGCGGCAGGTGCACGACGACGGTTCCCAGATCAAACGGGCCGACCTTCGCGCTGGTGATGGACACGACCGAGAACGGCGCGCCTTCGAAAGGACCGGCCATATAGATCTTCCCCGGCGTGTAGGCCAGGACAGACCCCACGCCGGCGCCAACCAGCGTATGCCCGATCTGGCTCGCCGCGGGACACGATGGTTCCGCTTCCTCCTGTGCGCCGCTCTTTCCCCTCGCCAAGGCGATGTCCGCTTCAGAGCAGAACGGGACACCGGTCAGGTCAGCGGTCAACCCCGGAGGCAACTGAGAGGCAAAACCGGTGATCTCCTGTTCGCCATCCCCACGCGTGATACGAAGATCGAACGGACTGTAGGACCCTGCATCGTTATCCGCGGTGCCGGCGATCAGGCCAGGATCGAACGGAGGGATCCCACCCACAGGACACGCACCGCCATTGAAACCCGCCAAGATTTCAAAGGAGGGACTGATATCCGTCAATACCTGCGAGGGATCGGACCACGGAGTCAATTCAGCCGTCGCGGTATAAGTGCCGCACGCCGGAGGGCTCACCAGCGGCGATGTCGCACCCTGATGAAAGCTCAACGTGAAAGTGTTGAACGGCAGCTGCGGGAGATCTTCGAACACCGTCGTCAACCTGCCCGTCAACGGATCCGCTCTCACTTCTCCGGCAGAGCGCACAACCACACCCCTGTTCGGTATCCGCGCGACCATGTAAACCGCCAACAGCGAATGAAACGGGTTGTCGTACGGCGTCGCGATATACACCGACCCAAACGCTTCTTCCTTCACGGCGGGTGCCTGGATACGCACAGAACCCAACTTGGAATCGCTTGGACAGCCGCCGCCGCCGGCCGCTGCTTCGGGGGTTGCTTCTTCGGCGTATTGTTCCGGCGTACACGACCCGAGTCCCACACCGGCGGACGGGTTGACCGTCATCCCTTCGGGCAGCGTGACCACAGCCTTATTCAGGTGCGAGCTGGCCAGCCCTGACGCATTTTCATCCGTTTGACGCACGTTGAGTTCGACATTCAAACCCGTCGGGCTATAGGCAAGGTTCGTCGTAGGTTGTGCCACGAACGTCGAGGGCATCGTCAAACGATCGCAATCGACGAGTGGTCCGAACGGAGCTTGCGCAGAGACAACATTTTCCGGTTCATCCCAGGATCTGCTGTAAAGCGTCGCCTGCAACGGAGCGCCGGCACACGACGTGGGACTACTCAAATAGGGCACCCTCGCGTCAGCGGATGAGAAACCGAATTCGCCCTTGCCATTTTCACCACCGGTTGGGTTCCAGCGCCATGGGTCGTGCACCGATTCCGTGGGAACGCCCCAGATAGTCAAAGACGCGCCGTCTAGTTCCCCGCCCGTCTCTTTGATGTCCCGGAAGCTGGTCTGCAGTCCGTAATCGCTGGGACGGACCGTCACATCGGCCTGAACATTGAAGGCAATCGCGTTGAAGCCAAGCTTTGCGACGTCGCCCGGCTCTGGAGCCAGATTGTAGACAGGCTCCATATAGATTTCTGATTTTCCGAACGCGTTCAACAGCAGGCTCATGATCCCGACCTGCGACCCGATAGGGCACTTCGCGAGCGAGAACAGCGCAATCGCACACGTCGGCATGTCAACCAGATCGCCGGCGAACCCCGGTGGAAGCTCATCCACCGTTTCCTTGGGAGCGGCAGCGAGCAGGCCTTTGTCGTTGATCGTGTTGAACTGCAGCGACGTCGTCAAATCCGCATGCCCACCGGCCTGCATGCTCGACAACGACGTCGAGACGGACCCGGGCGCAATCCCAAAACCGGCAGGACTATTCGAGATGGTCGTAGGAGTGCTCACGAACGCGTCAGGCGCACCGCCTCCGGACACCGTCACGAAGTTCGTGAGCGAGCCCGGACCGGCGTGGACATCCACCGGCACAGTCAACGTCAATGTCTCCTCCGGCGCCACGGCATCCGGATACGTACATATCAAGCCTTCACAACTCACCGCCGGACCAATCCCATCGTACTTACCCAGCGGGAGATCGGACCCAGATACCCCAACCGGATCGAGCGACAAGCCTTCCGGCAAGCTGTCGGTGATCGTCACGACACCGCTACTGGACGCGTTACCAGTGTTGATGACAGTGATCTTGTAGACATCGTCACCCGTCACGTCGCCGGGCGTGAAGTTCGTCGGTCCGGATACCGCCATCACGCTCCACTGCGGACTCTGCGTCAAAGCCCCAGCCGCAACGGGCGTATATACGAACAAACCAAGCACAGCACACACAAGACCAGCGGCCGCCAGACCACCCGTGGAGAGCACCCGACGAGAACCAGTGTCAACCATATTCACAATTCTCGAAACACGCATCATCGCACCGCCCCTGACGCCGTCCACACGAGCGATCATCGTCCGGCCCTCCCCTTCGTACCAACGTGTCGTGCGCCACGGGCGCTCCGGCCGCCCCGCGCCACAGACCCCTTGGCCCGCTTGGGCTTCTTCTTGCGCTTGAGCTTCTTCTTCTTAGTCTTAGTCTTCACCTTTGCCTTGACCGTGGGAGCAGGTTCGCTCATGGGGTTACCTGGACCGGAGAACGTCAGCGACGCGGGCGTCTGGTCCAGCGGAGCCGACTGCGGGTTCTGGCACGCGTCGCCTTCACACTGGCCGGTGCCCGCGGATACTCCAAAGCCGCCACCGATACGCGCGTCATACAAGTCGCCCGAGGTATCTGTGTCCTGCGGAACCAAGCGCGCGTGCGTACCAAAGAACACGTTCGACCCATCCGCACTGGAATCCAAGAAAAACGATGCCGAGGATTCTGTTCCCGAGCTGATAAGCGAGATGACGCCTTCGTGCCACTCGTACACGTCGATCTGCCCGTTGGTGTCCTGCGGCACAAGCGATTCACCCGTGTCGAAGAAAACATAACTACCATCGTCGGAGATCCCGCGCGGCGTTGCACCCGCTGGATCGTCGCCAGGGACACCTGAACGTGCGAACCGCGAGTCAGACACTGGTGGCGAGCCGTTGGGGTCGCAGGACACGCACACGATGCTCCCATCCGCAGAATCGTAGCGGTACAACTCGGTGTGACCGGCCGAATCGTAGCTGGTGATGTTCAGCTTAGATCCGAACAGCAAGAATCTTCCATCGGGCGTCGTATACCAATTTGCCTTAGTAAGCAATGATACCTCGGGCCGGGGTAGGTACGCAGGAATGTGATTGAACCATTCTCCGATGAACACTTCTGGATAGTCTTCATTGCTGACCGTCGCGATATAGCGTGTCGCACCGGTGTTTGTGTCATAGCGGTAAAGATTGATTTCCGCACCGCCCTGCGAGACCGCGGGCGCACCGGATGCGAGCTGCCCGTACGCCGCGAAATAAACCGTCGAACCGTCGCTTGAGATGGCCGGCACGAAGCCGACGTCGCCCTCCGCGGTACCCGATTCGCCGCGTGAGATACGCGTCAAGGTCGAGGTTTCGGTGTCGTATTCGTACAACTCCGGGTCATGGGTGCTGTCGTCAGCTGTCAGCTCGGTCTTCGTGATGAAAAAGACCCTCGACCCGTTTTCCGAGGCGCCCACGTACACCGCGGGCTGCAGGCCGTCGGGATCTTTCACGCCAGGATTTGGAGCGGAGACCTCAACCGTGGTTTCGCCATTCACACGCATGTACAGCTCTGGTGGAACGCCTTCGTTCCAGCAATGAAACCCGGATGCGTTCGGATCTGGGGAAGTGAAGAATATCTTCGACCCGTCGCTCGAGACCGCATTGTGCGTAACGCCGGCACGCCCAACACTACCGACGCCAAGCACCGCGCCGCAGCGACTGGTCAGCGACCCGTTCGTGTTAACGTTGACCAAGCGCAACTGGCCCCCGACCTCCTCGTACAAAGCCCAACTGCCGGCATCCTGGGTGGAATCGCCTGGCGCCAACACATGATCCTGACTGGCAAGAACGACATGACTCAGATCCTGTGAAGCACCAAGGATGAAAGCGCTCGTTTGCGCGGCTTCCTCACCTGATACCAGCGTTGTGTACGGACCACCCGGTTCACCAACCAAGTCGTCTGACGTTGCTTCTGACGTCCCAACACCAAGACGGTCATTGATGCCCACCTCTGAGAAATTGACTGGGTCGTAGGCTTCAGCCGCTACGCTTTGAACCCCGAGATTAGGCGAGGCTAGAGACTTGTATGTCCATCCGCTAGAACCACGCGAGAACACGTACGAATCCTCACCCGAGGAGGGAAACGGTCCAAACGCGGCGGTTGTATAGAGCAGGAACTCATTGCCATCTTCAGAGGAATAGCCAGTATCAGTGTTTTCCGTACCTCCGGCAAAAGAGGAGCCTTCGTAATTTACGAATCCGAGCCCTTCTCCTCCAAACATGTCTTCCGCGTCGCCCTTGTTCGCTGGAGTCACCAGCTCGTACGCGCGACCGTCCGGCAATCCCACCGTCCCAACCGGCAACGTCGCAAACGTCTCATCGGGACCATCCGCCACGCCAAGCGCGTTCGTCGCAACCGCGCGGAAGTGATACATCGTGTCGGGCAGCAGACCGCCGACCTGCTGAACGACACTAGCATCGGTGCCGGTAGAGCCGATATCCACCGGACCGGCGGGGGCGACTCCGCCCGCGGCGTACGGATCCTGAGCGCCGGCGTCGTAGTGCGCGGCATCGACGTATTCGAACTGATAGGTCGTGTCCGCGCCCATCGGGTCGATTGCCGCGTGAAGATCGGCGAACGACGAAAACACATTAGCCGCTGAGGTCGAGTCCACCGTGGGAGGGTGTGGCGCCACAAAGCTCAAGGGCGCGCTATCGCCCGTGCCGCCAAGCTGCGCCGGGTCGCTGGTGGCAACCAGCCGGAAATGATAGGTGACACCGGAAGTCAAACCGGACACCGCGGCGTGGACCGCGTGATAGCTCGCATCGGCGGGTATCGACGCCGCCGCCGGGACACACGGAGCTTCCCCGCCGGAGCTGAGATCGGAGAAACCCGTGGCATGAAACGCCGCGTCGCTCACATATTCGAAATGACAGTCGCTGACCGCTATGCCTTCAGGGTCCACTTCGCCGTTGAGGACCGCGCTCGTCGGCTTGCGTTCGCTTACTTCGTCCACCCTGAGGTCCGGGAGGAACGCGCCGGGACCAAATGCATCCACGGCATGCGCGGTCGCGGACGCGACGTAGAGATTCCCGTTGGTGTCTACCGCAAGCCCATCCACACTACCCAACGGTGCTCCCGCCGCGGTGCTCCCTATCGTGTTGAGATAATGACCTTCGGCATCGAATTCCTGGACCGCGCCATCCTGTTCACCCGCCAGTAGATGGCCGTTGGTTGGGTCTACGGCGAGAGCCTCCAGCTGACTATCCCCAACCGGACCGAAGGACCTTACGAAGATCCCACTGGGCTTGAACTCATCCACGACGCCCACGGTTTTTTCTCCGACCGTTTGACTCCGAACGGCGACGTAGATGTCGCCCTGTGGATCGGTAGCCAAAGCCCACGGCGCAAAAGAATCTTCGTGAAAGAGGTTACTCGGCGTTCCGACCAGCTTGTTTCCCTCTATATACGGGGCCGTGCCACTGAAATCGACAGGATCCCCCGCTGAGTCAAGGAGCTGCACTGAATATGCTGTTCCACTTCCTGTCTCAGCGACGTAAACATCACCGACGTGCCCATCAGGTGGCGCAGTCGAATTATCGACTGCTATATTCAGGTACCCTCCGAAAGGGCCAAATTCGCCTTGAAAAGAGCCCATGTTGTCGAAGATGTCGACAAAAGTCAAAGCCTGAGTACCGTGGTTTGTGGCCAGATAGACCGGACCCGCTGCTGAGTTTCCGACAGCAACCTGTTCTGGTCCTCCCACGGGAAAATGGCCGGTATTTGGGATTTCGAGTTGAACTGTTCCGGTCGAATTAAACTCATCAACAGTCCCGCTGTAGGGATCGCTGACCCAGACATTGTCCTGTGGATCGGTCGCTACGCCGGTAGGTCCAGGAAGCAATTCGCCAGTAGTCCCAGTAGGTCCAAGAAACGGATTCGTCGGGGTGCCCGTGATCTGGCGGATGAAGGGGCGCGTGAACACGGCCAACGCCGGTGCGCTCGCCCACAGCGACCCGGCGACGCTCGCCACGAGCACGAGCACTGCCAATGGTGCGCGACCGGTCGCGCGCGACTTGAA
>JBAWFB010000298.1:0-6410 GCA_049591495.1 Solirubrobacteraceae bacterium | reverse complement strand
TCCCCGTTTCGGCCAGCGGCGCACATCGAAGCTGTCGGGATTCTCGTAACGGGTCTCGTCGCGGTTGGAGGAGGCGTACCACATAACAACCCGCTCCCCCTCTTTGATCTGCCGGCCCCCAAGCTCTGTGTCGCGTGTCGCTGTGCGCCTGAAGTGGGCGAATGCGGGGAACATGCGCAGCGACTCCTCGACCGCGCCCGGCACGAGCGATGGATCGTCGAGCAACAGCTGCCGCTGGTCGGGGTTCTCCATCAACGCGCGCATCCCGCTGCAATAGGTCGCCTTCGTGCTGTCGTTGCCGGCGGCTACCAACAGGAAGAAGCCCATCACGATCTCGTGTTCCTCGAGCTTCTGCCCGTCCACTTCGGCATGCACCAGCACGCTGGTCAGGTCGTCGGTCGGGTGCTCGCGCCGCTGCGCGATCATCGCTCCGCAGCGCTCGAATATCTCCGGTACCTCTTTTCCCATCACGGCCTCGATGCCCTCGGGGTTGAGGTCTGGGTCGCCTGCGCCCAGCGTCGCGTTCATCAACCGTGCCCAGGTCGCATCGTCCTCCTCGGGGATACCCATAAAGCTCCCGATAACACGCGAGACAACCGGTTGGGCGACATCGTTCACCAGGTCGCAGCTCTCTCGACCCTGTAGGCCGTCGAGCGTCCTTATGGCTATCTCGCGGATCGCGTCCTCGTGTGCGGCAATCCGCTTTGGTGTGAATCCCGACTGGAACAGCGCCTTCACGCGGTCGTGCTTAGGCGGGTCCATTCCGATGAACATCGCGCGCGTCAACTCCAGCGGAAAGATCGCTGAGACGACAGTCACGCCCCCAAGCTCAGAGGAGTAGGTCTGCCAGTCGCGGCTGACCGTGTGGATGTCCTCGGCGGTGGTCACCGACCAGAAGCCGCCCTCCTCCGGGAATTCCTCGATTTCGCTACTCCAGTGGACCGGACAGCCCTGGCGCAGCTCTTTGAAGATTGCGTGAGGAGGCCCGTCCTCCCATATCTCACGATCGAGCATCTGCTGGTCTTCGAGGTTGCTGTGGGTGGCAGTCATCGGAGCCTTTCATGGTCGCGCGCGGGGGGATTTGCGATGTTACTCCGCCTTCGCCCAATTTGGCCACGCAGCCAGTCTTGCGGTGCGCTAGCGTTGTGGCCGGTGCAGCGAGAGGGGGGTGGCCTTCAAGATCACGACCACTCCCACGACGAGCCTCACGGGCATCGTCACGATGAGTCTCACGGTCATTCCCACGGCTTGATCGACGATTCGATCAAGCGCTCGCGCCAAGGCATTCGAGCGGTGTCGATATCGCTGGCGGTGCTCACGATCGCCGCGCTCGCGCAGACGTTCGTGTTCCTCGCGAGCGGGTCGATTGCGCTGCTGGCGGACTTGATCCACAACTTCGGCGACGCCTCCACGGCGATCCCGCTCGGCATCGCGTTCGCATTGCGTTCACAGAGGGCCGAGCGGGGGGCGGGCCTCGCGGTTGTGGCGGCGATTTTCATCAGCGCGTGCGTCGCCGGGTATGAGGCGATCAACCGCCTGATCAGCCCGTCCGCGCCCACCCATCTAGGACTGCTGGCGCTGGCCGGTGCGATTGGGTTCGCGGGTAACTTCATCGCGGCACGCATCCGGCTCGACGCGGGCGCCCGTCTTCACAGTGCCGCTCTGATGGCCGACGGTCATCATGCGCGCGCCGACGCGTATGTGAGCCTCGCGGTGATCGCCTCAGCGTTTGTGGTGACGATCGGTGTGCCGATCGCCGATCCGCTGATCGGTTTGGCGATCACAGGAGCGATCCTGCGTATCACCTGGCACTCGTGGAAGACCGTTCGTGGCTCGGGTTGAATTCGTCTCCGTTCCTCCTGAGTTCGACCCCATTCAGCCGTCTGGTTCGACCCAGTTGACACCGGCGCTCGGTAACACGGTGTCGACTGCCACGCCTCGGATCTTAACTCCTGTAAGGATCACGCGATGGAGCGCGATCCACTGGTGACATTGCCGTCGGCCCTGATCGCGTTGGGCGCCAATACGGGTGCGCGATACGCAATGGGTGTGGATGGGGGCGCCACCAAGACGCTCGCGGCCGTGTTGGACATGCACGAGCGCACACTGCATCTTGGGCACGGCGGTTCGAGCAACCCCGACGCAGTTGGCGCGCAGACAGCCACCGAGTCGTTGCTGAAGGCGACAGATGAAGCGATCGCGCGCGCCGGCATCGTGCGTGAGCAGCTTGACACGGCGGTGCTGGCGATCGCCGGCACCGATACCGATGCGGTGGCTGCTCAGGTGCGTGAGCTCCGTCCGAGCAGTTGGTTGGTGGTCAATGACGTCGTGGGAGCGTGGGCTGCTGCAACCGGCGCGCAACCCGGAGTTGGGGTGATCTCCGGGACGGGGAGCAACGTGTTCGGGGTGGGTGCCGATGGGCGCGCGTGGCGTGCAGGAGGATGGGGTCATGTGCTCGGCGATGAGGGCAGTGGCTATGTGCTTGCCGTCCAATCAATCAAGGCCGTGCTCGCCGACCGCGACCGCTCGGGCCCCGAGACGGCGCTGAGCGACGCGGCGGTGGGCTTCTTTGGAGTGGGCAGCGTCGAGGCGCTCGCGACGCTCGTCTACTCCAAGCCGCTCACAAAGGGCGAGATTGCGGCGTTTGCCGTCGAGGCGGCGCACGTCGCCCACGCGGGAGACGCGGTGGCGCGCGAGCTGTATCGGCGCGCCGCCGCCGAGCTGGGCAAACAGGTGGTTGCCGTCGTCGAGCAGGCGGGCCTTGCCGATGACTTTCCCGTCGGTCTGATCGGCAGCGCGTTCAAGGCCGGTGCGCTGTTCGTCGAGCCGCTGACCGCGGCCGTCCATAGCGTCGCGCCCCGAGCGCGTGTGGCGGTTGTGGAGATGGTGCCGGTCGGTGGCTGTCTGCTGCTCGCCGCCCGCGTTGCAGGGTGTGAGCAGGCGGTGGACCCGGCCGGTTTGAAGCGATTGCTCGACGAAGTTCTGGCCCACGAGGCCGTCTTTCGCGAGTAATCGCCGGCGCTGGCGGTCTTGTGCGATCGATTGGCGCTTAGAAGCTCCAGCTCCTAGGTTTGCCAGCCCGTCTCGCTTGCGTGCGTGAACGCCTCGATCGTCTCCCGCTCTCCAATCGCACCGGGTCCCACGCCCGCGATGCGCACCGTGGCCGCGGCATTGCCGAACATCGCGGCATCCAGCACAGGGCGCCCGGCTGCCAGCGCGACGAAGAACGCCGCTGCGAACACGTCTCCCGCGCCGAGGTCATCGCGCACTGCGCTCACCCGAGGGATCGCGGTTTGCACCACCTGTGGGCCTGTGCCGGGGTCGCACAGATGGACGGTTGTGGGCCGCGAGCCGGCGGTTACGGCGACATGCGCGCCGTGCTGCTCTGCCGCGGCGAACAGTGCGTGCGCGCTGTGGCACTCCTGCTCGGAGATGACCGCGGCGTCGAAGCGAGCTGGCAGCAAGGCCGGATCGAGATCGACAGAGGAGATCTCGCCCGGGAGGGGGTCGCGGTCAAACTGCACCGTCGGCGTATCGCCCAGCAGCGAGCCGGCGTCGAGCTGTACGAGCGGGACGCTGTGGTGCTCCTCCCAGCGCCGGATCAGCCCCTGCGGGGTGATTCCGACAAAGTCCGCTTCACCCCGCCACGAGAAGGGTGTCTCACGCGCGATTGGAGCGAGATGCAGGATCGAAGCGTTGACTTCGATTGGCTGGAGGATCGTCCCGGCCCAGGCGAGCACTCGCTGCGAGCGGGTCGGCCCGGAGCCCTGAGTGCTCAAGGTGGTGGTGTGCTCCGCGGGGATCACGTGGACGTCGAGCTCGTCCCGATACGGTGCGAGCAGCTCTTCGATCTCGCCGGGGACTCCCTGCGTGACGATCAGTGTGCGCAGTCCTAGTCGCGCTGCTTGCAGGGCGCTGTAGAAAGCGCCCCCTCCCGGCTGCGCCACGGTGCCGCCGGGTGAGCGCTCGACTTGATCGCGTGTGACGTGCCCGATGGTGACGTAGTCGAAGCGGGCGCCCGCCAGGTCGACGATTGGGCTTGACGGCTGGGTCATCGATAGGTCGGAGCGCTCGCGTGGAGACCCCGCGTGTCAGTCGACGCGCGGCGGAATGCGCAGCGGCAGCTCGGCTCCCGCGATGGTGGCCGCGGCGAGCCGTCCCGTGAAGACGCAGCCACCGAGGAAAGTGCCCTCCAGCGAGCGCTTGCCGTGTACCCCGCCGCCGCCAAAGCCGGCTGCCTCGCCAACCGCGTAGAGACCCGGGATCGGCGCGCCGCCCTCGCTGCGCAGGACGCGGCAGCCGAGGTCTGTTTGGATACCGCCGAGGCTCTTGCGAGCCATGACCTGCAGACGGATCGCGACCAGCGGCATCGCGCCGGGATCGACGATGCGCTGGAAGCGCGAGGTGCGCAGCCGATCCCCGCGCCAGTTGCGCAACTGGGCGATACGGCGCAGCTGATCGTCGTTGAACAGGCCCTTGCCACGTTCGATCGTGGCATCGTAGCGGCCGACTTCCCGCTCCAGCACGTGCGCGTCGATCGCTGCTTCGCCCGTCACCTCGTTCATCTTGCCAGCCAGCTCTGGCAACGAGCCAGCGGATACAAAGTCGGGTGAGCCCTCGAGGAAGTGCCGTACGAGTCCGGGCTTGCCAAGCAGCACGCTCGCCAGAAACGGCACGATCCGCTTCTCGCGTAGATGCGGATTGTGCTGAGAGCCAGACACGTCCAGCTCGCGCTTGGCGATCTTGAAGTTGCAGATCAGCCACGAGTACTTGCGCTCGTCCTCGCACATGCGCTCCAACGCGGCGTAGGCATCGAAAGTGGGCATCACCGGCACCGGTCCATAGCGGTGGCCGTCGGGGTCGAGCATGATGCCCGAGCGCGGTGGGATCAGCTTCAGTCCGTGCAGCTCACGCTGGGGTTTGGGATGGCGCACCGCGTCGGCGTAGTTCC
This sequence comes from Solirubrobacteraceae bacterium, assembly GCA_049591495.1. GTDB lineage: Bacteria > Actinomycetota > Thermoleophilia > Solirubrobacterales > Solirubrobacteraceae > Palsa-744. Next base: position 1,459 of record JBAWFB010000298.1, on the reverse strand, counting down.
ACATGCGCGAGAGGTGCGTGACGTTGCCACCGAGCCGTCGCACCTCTTCGTGCAGCGCGCCGTCTGCGTAGTAGTGGGAGCCCATCAGCAGTTTCTCGGGTGGGGAGCCGAGCGTGGCGGTCGGCCATTCGCGCCGTACGATCTCCAGGTTGCCGCCGATCCCACCGGCGGCGATCACGACTGCCTTGGTGGCGCGCACCTCATAACCACCACCGGTGGTGCCGCCAGGCCTTGATGGGCTGTCATCGGTTTTGGCTTGGCCGCTTGACTGGTCGTGCTCGGCGCTCACCCGGCAGCCGACGATTTGTCCTTCCTCGGACACAAGTCCGGTGACGCGTGAGCGCAGGCGCACATCCAGCGCCGAACGGCGCGGATGAGCCTCGATTGCGCCCCACACGGCCGACACGAGCGCCTTGCCGGTGCCCCACGTGAGGTGAAAGCGAGGCACCGAGTTGCCGTCGCCGAAGTTGCCGCGCTCAGCCCAGTTGACGACAGGGAAGAAGCGCACGCCGATCTCGCGCAGCCACGCGCCGACGTCATCGCGCGCACGTGTCACGTATTGCTCGGCCCACCGTCTGGGCCACACGTCCTCGCTGTCGAAGTCGGCGATCCGCAGCCAGTCCGCGAGCGCCAGCTGCTCGCTGTCGGGGATGCGCGAGCGTCGCTGCTCGGGCGAGTCGACCATGAACATCCCGCCGAACGCCTCGCGCGCCAGGCCACCGATCTGCTCGGGGTGGCAGCGGTCGAGCAGCAGCACCGTGTTGCCGGCGCGCAACAGCTCGAGCGTGCTCACGAGCCCGGCGAGCCCGGCACCGATGACGATCACGTCTGGATTTGTCTCATTCATGCAAGCGCCATCCCCGGGGTGACCCTCACTTCGACCAGCTCGGGCTTGTTGGAGGCCAGTGCCTTGCTCAACTTCTCGCCGAGCTCCTCCACGCTGCCCGCCACCTGCGAGTGGACGCCGTAGCCGCTGGCCACGGCAGCACAGTCGAGCGCGGGCAGGTCAAGACCTGGCGCGCCGACGATGTCCTCGAGCATGCCGAACCACTTGAGGATCGCGTACTCGTCGTTGCGCAGCACCAGGAACGTGACGGGCACGTTGTAGGCGGCGGCGGTCCACAGGCTCTGGATCGCGTATTGGGCAGAGCCCTCGCCGATCACGCACACGACTGGGCGGCTCGGTTGCGCCAGCGCCACGCCGACCGCGGCGGGCATCCCGAAGCCGAGCCCGCCGCCGGAGGAGAAGTAGTAGCTGCCGGGCGCCGACAGGCGCAGCTGGTTGCGCAGAGCGAGCGTGGCCGATGGGGACTCGAGCACCACGATGCCGTCCTCGGGGAACACCTCGGCGAGCGTGCGCATCGCGGTGGAGGGGCTCATCGGGTCTGTGACGGGCACAGCCTCGGGCGCGGGTCGCGCGGGCGGCGCCTGGCGCTCGGACTCGCCGGCCGCGTCGGCC
>JBAWFB010000297.1:0-5026 GCA_049591495.1 Solirubrobacteraceae bacterium | reverse complement strand
TACCGCAAATCATCGACGGTATCCCGCTACAGATCAAGCACGTGCAGGTGTCCGTCGACCGTCCTGATTTCACGTTCAACCCGACCAACTGCGAACCAATGGCTATCACCGGTGGCCTGACAAGCAGCCAGGGCAGCGTGTCTAACCTCCATATTCCATTCCAGGTCACTAACTGCGCGACTCTCGGTTTCAAACCGGTGTTCTCAGTCTCTACGTCTGGGAAAACTTCCAGGGCTGATGGTGCGAGCCTGAACGTAAAGCTCACCTATCCAAAAGCTCCATTCGGATCCCAAGCAAACATCGGGAAGGTCAAGGTAGACCTACCAAAGCAACTACCCTCCAGGCTCACCACGCTACAAAAGGCGTGCCCGGATAACGTGTTCAACCAGAACCCCGCGGCATGCCCAGCGGATTCTAGGATCGGTACAGCAACCGCGACCACACCTGTGCTACCGGTGCATTTGGAAGGCCCCGCTTATTTCGTCTCCCATGGTGGCGCGAAGTTCCCCGAACTTATCGTCGCGCTATCAGGCGAGGGCGTCACCGTGTATTTGCACGGGGAAACGTTCATCAGCTCCGCAGGGATCACCAGCAGCACATTCAGAACGATCCCCGACGTCCCGATCGGCGTGTTCGAACTAAAACTCCCACAAGGACCCGACTCCGCACTAGCAGCCAACGGAGACTTGTGCACGAGCAAGCTCTTGATGCCGACATCGTTCGTCGCGGCCAACGGGAAGAAGATCAGCCAATCCACACCGATCAGCACGACCGGGTGCCCCAAGCACAAGACCAAGAAAACCAAGAAGTCAAAGCAGAAAGCAACCAAGCACAAGAAGAAGAAATGAGATGCGCACGACAGGCAAGGCGCCGTCTGAAGGGGCGGCGCCAAAGAACGAGCTGAGGTCCTCCCGCGGGAATCCGAGAACGCGTGAGGTGCCACGGCTGACACTTTCTCGAGAGAGTTCGGGAGCGCGTGCGCTGTCACGCAAAGGCGGGCCACAGGAGGACGTGCCTGCTCGCGAAGGCGGCAACGTCGTCGAGATGCAGCGCCGGCGGTTGTTGCTGGCGTTCACAGACGTACTCGCTGAGCAGGGCTTGGAGGACGCGAGTGTCGGTCGTGTCTGTAAACGTGCAGGTGTCTCGCGACGCACGTTCTACGACCTGTTCCGCGATCGCGAAGCGTGTTTCGCCGCGACGGTGGACAACGCGGTCGAGCGTCTTTCGAGGAGTGTGCTTCCCGCCCACGAGCACGACGGTCCCTGGCGCGAGCGTGTTCGCGCTGGGCTGACCGTCCTGCTCGATCTCTTCGACGAGCAGCCCGAGCTCGCACGGGTGTTGTTCGTCGAGACGCTGAAGGCGGGACCCGTGGTATCGGAGCGTCGCCGGAGGGTGCTGGAGGCGCTCGTTCGTGCCGTGGACGAGGGACGCTCCGAGTCCAAGAAGGCCACCGAGCCGCCTCCCCTGACCGCGCAGAGCACGGTTGGTGGGGCGGTCTCCGTGATCCATGCGCGGGTGCTTGTGCGCCCGTTCCCCACGGTGGAGGATCCCGGCACCGGGGTGGATGAGCGGCATTCACTCGGGGAGCTCGTCAACCCGCTGATGAGCATGATCGTCCATCCCTACCTCGGTCCTGCCGCTGCCCGTCGTGAGCTCGAGCGTCCCGTCCCGTCTCCGAAACAGGCACACAACGGCCACGCCCCCGCACGCGCAAGCGATCCGTTCAAGGACCTGCCGATGCGTGTCACGTTCCGTACCGCACGCGTGCTCGCTGCGATCGGGGCTCGGTCCGGCGCCAGCAACCGTCAGATCGCCGAGGTGGCCGGTGTCGCCGACCAGGGACAGATGTCAAAGCTGCTCAGTCGCCTGGAGGGCTTCGGGCTGGTCAAGAACTATGGTCCCGGCCAGGCCAAGGGTGAGCCAAACGCCTGGCGGCTCACCGACCGCGGCCACGACATCCTGCAAGCTGTCGGAGAGGATGTAGCGTGAGCGCGTGCTCAAAGGCTGGAAGCCCCCCAAGCGCGCCCGCGTGCTGCGTATCCGCGACCGCCTGCGCGAGGTGTACGGCATCCCACGCATGGCGCCCCATGAGCGTCCGCTCGACGAGCTGATCCTGACGGTGCTCTCGCAGAGCACCAACGACCGCAACCGCGACGTGGCGTTCCTGCGGCTGCGTGAGCGCTTCGGCGATTCAGGCCCGCCCCCCCAGCCGATCGACTACGCCGCGATGCTCGCCGCGCCCGTCGCGGAGATCGAGGAGGCGATCCGCCCGGGCGGTATCTCGAAGGTCAAGTCGGTGCGCATCCAGGCGATCCTGGCCGCGATCGCTGACCGGCCCGCGTTTGGCGGGGAGCCCCGCGACCCCCACGATCCAGGGCGACCGCGCGAGCCGTTGTCGCTCCAGTGGATGCGCGAGGCGCCCGTCGAGCAGAGCCGCGCCTATCTATGCGAGCTGCCGGGCGTGGGGCGCAAGACGGCCGCCTGCGTGCTCCTCTTCTCCTATGGCCTCCCCGATATCCCGGTCGACACGCACGTCTCGCGCGTCGGCACGCGTCTAGGCCTGTTCCGGCCGGGAGCGCCGTTTGGGGAGCTGCACGACCAGATGCTCTCGCTCACCCCACCCGGACACGAGCTGGAGTTCCATGTGAATCTCTTGCGCCACGGCCGACGCACGTGCTTTGCGCGCAAACCGGCATGCGAGGAATGCGCGCTTGCGCGGATGTGTCCCAGCCGTGGCCTCTTCACTGCGGCAGCAGCTGCAAGCGCGCGCAATGCGCCGGTCTGACTGTGTGAAAGTGGCGGTGATCGAGGGTTGCCAGCTTGGGCTCGTCGAGCATCTCGGTGGCTGCCAGCACGGTCGCATCGACTAGGCCCAGCGACAGATCGCTGTAGCGATCGAGCAGCTCGCCGGCGCGCAGAAGCCAGCGTCGGGGGAGCTCGAGCAGCTCCAGCGAGCCGTCGCCGAACTCTTTCAGCAGCGCGGCAAACGCGCCTGGCCATGGTCGCAACAGGTACTCGACCTCGACGAGCACGCAGACCGGCACCAGGCGCTGCTCGTCACTGCCCTGGATTAGATCGGTGCAGCGCTCGTGGTCGGGATCGGTCGCGTCGAGCAGTGCAACCAGCGGGCCCGTGTCGAGGATCAGCGCCATGCGTCGGGCTCGTATGTCCCACCGCGCGCCTGTCCACCGGCGCTGATGATTCCCACGCAGGAGAGCGGTTTCGGCGAGGTGGAACTTAGGGCCAGCTCACGCTCGAGTGCTTCTCTGACGAGCTTGGGAAAGCTCACTCCTCGCTCGTGAGCCGCCCGCTGGGCACGCTCGAGCAACGTCCGGTCAGCCTGGATCATCACCCGTTGCATCATGCTAGCAATGCTAGCAGCTGACAAGGTGACGTGATCGGGCTGGATTGGTTCGGGGAGGGGCATTGTCTGCTTCTCCTCCGACCTATGTGTCACTCCGGGACACGCCGGCGGACTGAGGGGGCGGGACGGGGAGGATGGGAGCTACAGGAATGAGGAGCCACAGGGTTTTCTGCGTGAGTCCACGCGGCGGCGGTGCGATCAGCCGTGAGGCAGCACCGCGAACGCGATCACCGCGTATTGCAGCGCCGCGGCTGCGATCACGAGCGCGTGAAAGACCTCGTGGTAGCCGAATACCTTGGGCCACGGATTCGGCCGTCCGCTCGCGTACACGATCGCCCCGACCACGTACAGCAGACCGCCGCTCGCAAGCCCGGCCACGCCGAGCCAGCCGATCGCGGCGGGCAGCTCTCCGAAGACTGCTGCCGTGACCAGCCCAAGCGCGACGTAGACACCCGCGAATAGCCACTTCGGTGCGTCGATCCAAAGCAGCTTGAAGACGACGCCGCCAAGCGCGCCGGTCCACAGCACGATCAGGATCGTGCTCGCCAGGGACCCTTTCAGCGCGAGCAGGGCCACCGGCGTGTAGGTCCCGGCGATCAGCACGAAGATCATCGAGTGATCCAACCTGCGCATCCAGCGCCGCGCGTTTGGCCGCCACGTCACTCGGTGATACAGCGCGCTCGTACCCAGCAGCGCCGACACGGCCACCGCGTAGATGCTTGCGCCCAGTCGCGCGCGCCCGTTGGAGGCGGCGAGGATCAGCGCTAGGCCGCAGGCGAGCGATACAAAGAACGCATACTGGTGAAACACACCGCGCAGCTTCGGCTTCACGGGGCCGGCCGGCAGCGAGAGCTGAGGCCTGGGGAGAGTCATGCACTAAAGCTACCGCGTGCGGCCACGGTCGTGTGGCACCGAGCTGTCTGTAGTACCGAGTTGCGTGCGGCTCTGCTGCTGTGCGGCCCTCTCGCAGTGTGTGGTTCTGTCGCTGCGCGGCTCCGTTCCGTGTGTCCTGCTCGGGGATAGCTCTGGCGACAGAGTGGGTTTCTTCTAGACCACTTGACAACTTGCATCAGCACGGTATATAGTGGATATAGGTTCGTGCTCGTCGTGGGTACGGCGATACATAAGGTCGGGTTTTGGGTCGGTCCTTGTTTGGTCGACTGGAAACGTAAGCAGGGCCCTTGGGAGAGGGACCGGGTCGCAACGAGAGGGAGTTGTTTTTCGCGTGGTTTCTTTGGGGAATAACGTGTTTGAGAGTCCGTGTGGCATTGACGGGTCCCTAATAGGACGCGTCAGCGTCGCTGACGCGTCTCTCTCTCTCTCTCTCTCTCTGGGACGCAAGCCCTAGTCCCCTCCGTCCGGCCCTAGCGGGCCGTCCGGGATCCCCCAAGGGGGGTAGGGGTAGTGGTGGGCGCCTAAGCGCCGGCTCCCTCCGCCGCGGCTATTTGCCGCGGCCCGCCGGACGGACGGTCCGGCTTGATCTCGCGCGCGCGTCGAGCGCGCTTTCAGCTGGTTGTTCTGCTGCCACCACGGCCTCGCTGCCGCTGGCTGTCTCGCGCCGTTCGCGTTCGCGGAGGGCGCTGTTCCCGCGCACGGGCCCGATTCGGCCTGTGCGCACACTCGTGCCCGTCTTGGAGGGGTCGCTATGAGAATGACGTTCAA
>JBAWFB010000296.1:0-3095 GCA_049591495.1 Solirubrobacteraceae bacterium | reverse complement strand
GCCCCTACCGGATCGCGGCGCGCCAGCTGCTGCGCGACACGCTCCTTGACGCCGCACGCGAGCTGCTGGCAGACCGTTCGTGGGCGCAGATCACGATGTCCGACGTCGCCCGTGCCGCCGGCGTCAGTCGCCAGACGCTCTACAAGGAGCTCGGCACGCGCGATGAGTTCGCCCAGCAGTTCGTGATCCGCGAGAGCGCGCGCTTCCTGGACGCCGTAGAGCAGGCGATTCTCGTGCACCTCGATGACCCCAGCGCGGCCGTGAGCGCCGGCTTGGAGGTCTTTCTGCGCGCCGCGTCGGAGGACCCGCTGGTGCGGTTGCTGCTATCCGACGACGGCACCGGGGGGATGCTGCCGCTGATCACCACGCAGAGCCGTCCCGTGCTCGAATGGTCCTCCGAGCGGCTGCGTCACACGATGCGCTCCGGCTGGCCCCACGTGCGCGATGAGGATGCCGAGCTGCTGGCCGACACGCTCGTGCGGCTTGCGCTCAGCTACATCGCGATGCCGCGCCACTCGCCGCACAAGACAGCCATCGCCGCCGCGACTCTGCTTGCGCCCGCCATCGAGCGGGCGCTGGGCAGTACCGTCGCTTGAGCATCGCCGGAAGCTCCCCGATGAGACGCTGGCAATGCACGGCCTGCGGCTACATCTACGACGAGCGGCAGGGCGATCCGCACGGGGGGTTCCCGGCGGAAACGCGGTTTGAGCAGATCCCTGACAACTGGCTCTGCCCGGACTGCGGTCTGCACAAAAAGACCGGCTTCGAGCAGATCGGATTAGAACCGACCGAGCTCGGCCAGATCTATTAGCTACCCCTTGATCGCGGGGGAGGTGTCGAGCACTTCGCCCCCGGCGCCCAGCGCCTGCACGGCCACATAGGCCGGTTTGCCCGGCGTCGAGATCGAGGTCTCAAAGCCCGATTTCGCGGCGCTGGCAGCCACCGTGAGTGTCTTGGCGCTCGCTCCCGCCAGCACCTGCCAGCTGGCCACGGTGGTGGCGCCGTTCCAGCTCGCATACACGGTTGTGGTGTTGCCCGATCCAGCGGCGGCCGCCACCGCCGGAGGACTGGTCGGAGTGGCCGTCCACGGGAAGCGGTAGCTGCGGTAGGACTCCGCGCCTTTGGGGAGATGGGCGTCGAACACCAGCGAACCGCTGGCGGAGTATTCGGACACGTAGGGTTCCGCTCCCCAGCCGATCATCAGGTTGCCGTCTTCAAGCATCTGCACGCTGCCCTGGCTGCCGGCCGACAGCGGCGCGGTGTGCTCGTACTCGCCGACCAGCGTGTCGGTTTTGGCGGTCGCGTTGACCGAGATGATGATCCCGCGCGACTGAGGGTGCACCTTCGGCACGCCGCCGTTGTCAAACACGCTGATCTCGCCGTTGGGCAGTTCCTGCGCGTCGTGCTGGTAGGCGGTGGCGGCGCCCGCGCCGAGTGTCACCGTGCTGTGCTTGCCGCCGATCTGTGTCGCCACCTGTCCGGTGCTCCCGTTCAATTCGTACAGCGCCGAGGTGTTGCGCGAGGAGATCAGCACGGAGCCACTCGGGCGCAGGGCGATCGAGTTGAGGTGGAAGTAGTCAAACGGCCATTCCGTCGTCGAGCCCACGGGGCTCGAGTAGGACTGCGACAGGGCGACGTGGTCAAGCGGCGACCATTCGCGCCTGACGAGATGGGTTTTCAGGTCGATTTCCTGGTACACGCTGTCGGTGACGGCTGCGTTCGGAGGCCCCCCGACGCTCGACAGGTTGCAGCGGATCGGGTCAAACGAGGTCAGCACCGCGGTGTTGTTGGAAGCGATGTGGAATTCGTGCAGGTCCGCCGGCTGCCCGTTGCCGGCGCGGAATTTCGTGATCTGCTGGTAGGAGGTGTTCTCGATCACCTCTTCGCCCTGGCCGAAGCCCTGCGGCGGTATGTAGCCCTGCCACCACGTCAATACCGGTTTGTCTTCGTATTGCTGCACCTGCAGGTTGGTCGACTCGGTGCCCGGCGGCATCGGATCGAACCACACGAGGTTGCCGGAGCTTTCGAAGATCATCGGTCCGTCCTGGCCCGGGCCGGAGTAGGGCGCTACGAATATGTCACCCGGAGACTGGGCGGGCGAGGAGGTGCTGACCGTCACGGTCGGCGCGTGCAGGTCGGGGCGTGAGTGGAACACCGACAGTTCCCCGGGCTTGGCCGCGGGGTTGGGGGTCGCGGCCGGGTGCGCCAGCGGGTCGGGCGTCGCTGTCGTGAAGTGAAACGCAAACGGCTCGGTCTTGCCGTTGCTGGTCAGCTTCCCGTGCACGGTCACCACCTCGCCCGCGTGGAACGACTTCGACAGCACAAAGCTGGCGCCGTCGCCCTGCGAGTAGCCCTCCAGCCGCCCGCTGTGGGCACCGGTGCTCGACCCGTTGACTGAGATCGCCGACAGCGCGCTCGCGGGATACCCCAGGAAGCTGATCTGCGTCTCATCGGAGGCGTCGAGCGAGTCCGGCAGCGGCGTCACCGCCAGCCGGGTGCCCGGCAGCAGATCGGTGCGGTTCAGCTGCGAGGGCACACACTGTGGCGCGACCGGACCTTTATAAGCGGCGTCCTCGGCGGCGATCCGCTTGGCCGCGAAGGCCAGTGAGGTGACGGTGCCAAGCACGATGCTCACCGCGAGCAACACGAGCGCCCTGCGCAGCAGGTGCCCTCTGACGATGTGATTGGCGAGTTGGTCGTGCGGCATGCGTGCGTGTGTGCTCCTCGGTGTGCCTGGTCTCCCGTATCTCCCGGGCTCAGAGAACCCTAACGTCGCAAACCCTCGGAAAACCTAAGAAGTTGCGAGGACCGTGCGTAAGAACTCGCGAAGTCCGGGCTCCTGGTGCGATCCGCCGGTCCTATTGCCTTCGCCAGACACGTCCCAGATCCTTTGAGCTCAAGCGTCTGACGCGAGAGGGGCAAGCGGAGCAAGGACGCAGCGAGCGCGGTGTGCTCTGCACATAAGCGAGCGAGGACACAGCTCCGCGCCGTCCCTCTCGCGTCAGAAGACTGGGGACTCGGTGTAGTGGCCAAACACCTGTTGTAGCGACTCCACGATCTCGCCCTCGCTGGCGCCGGCGCGGGCGCAATCGATC
>JBAWFB010000295.1:0-2382 GCA_049591495.1 Solirubrobacteraceae bacterium | reverse complement strand
TCTTCCACCGGGCACGGTCAAGTGGCAGTCGGCACCTTCGTATGAATAGTCAATGGTCAGGCGCTTCTTTTTTCCGGGCTTGGGATCAACGCCCATTGTCTCCGCATTGATGGCAAAGCCATCTGGCCGCTTATGCAGCAGGTCACTGACCCGGTCGGTCACATCGGCCACGTTCCCGCCGCTGCCAAATCTGGCACTTTGAATGACGAGGCCGGCGGCACTGACATTTGTGGCGAAATCGTCCGGCGCGGTCGGGGCAAGGGATCGGGGCTTGGTCAGCTTGTCCAGGGCGGTTGCGGCTTCCGTGTCACCCTGGTCGGCGGATTTTTGCAACCACTCACGCGCCTGTTGCAAATCCTTTGGCACACCGTCGCCGTCGCGGTAGCGCAAGCCCATGCGCAAATCGCCGTAGGCGTCGCCACTGTCCGCCAGTTCCTCATGCCACTTCAGCACGCGGGCGTCCACTTCGGCCTTGGGTTCAGGCAAGGCCGCCGCCGGCTTTCCGTAGAGCATATCATCCACGCTGGCGTAGCGGGTATAACCCTTCGGCACCTCAAACAGTCCCGGATCCGGCTCGCCGAGTTTGACATCGTGATAATGAATCTTCACATGAAGGTCGCCTTTGCCAAATTCCATCTGGATCGGAAAATTGTTCAAATCGGTGGCCTCCCATATTGTCGCCGAAAAATCTGCATTGGTTTGAAACGCAAGCTGGTATCGGTTGCACAAGTGGCCATCAATGGTTTCGTGTCCTTGCAGGGTTTTAACCGGCTCCGGCCCGGAGTTGGACGAAACCTCGATTGGTTTTTCAACATAAGCGTGTCGTCCGGGATAAATGTCAAAATCTTTATGCTCATCAGGGCGGTCAATCGAAATCAACCGGTCCTGCCCGATTTGTCTCAACAGTGCGATGGTGCCGGGATCAAACATACGCCTTGCGCCTTGCCCAGATCCAGATACATCCGCACTTTGCCATCACTCGCGCTCAAACCCATCACCACGGTGGCGGTGTCAGCGCCGTGCCGCAACTCCAAGTCAGCCGTGGCGGTGAATGGCCGGTTGAACAGGTTGGCGATGGACGGCTGCCCGATGCCAAAATTAAGCCCCGGCAAAGCTTGCGCCAGCGCGGTTGGCGACGTGCCAACAAGCAAACTGCCGCTCAAAACGCACGCGAGGCAGAGAAGGAGTTTGAGTTTCATGGTTATACCAATTCCCACTGACAAGCGGTAATAACACAGACGCGCCGCAGCGCGTCCCTACCGTGGTAGGGCGGTGCTGCTGCACCGCCGGATTTTACCGAAACTCAATTAGAAATGGTATTATTCATGGCCTCCATGCTGGCGAAGTAATTTTGCAACATCCTGGTAGCCTTTAGAAACCGCAAAACGCAGTGGTGTCCAGCCATTGCTTATTCTGGCATTAACGTTAGCCTTATGAGCCAGCAACAATTCCGTCACATTTGTGTGGTCAGTGCCCGCCGCAAAGAATAAGGGAGTCCAGCCGTTGGTTGCACTGACATTCACATTAGTGTGAAATTTGAGAAGCAATTCTGCGATTTTGATATTGCCATCGTAGGCCGCAGAGTCTAAGGGCGTCCAACCATCGTCACTTTTGGCATCGACATCGGCCTTATTGGCGAGCAGCAACACCACAATGTCCGCATATCCGCGATCCGTGGCCACATACAAAGGCGTCCAACCATCTTTGTTTCTCGCATTGATGTCGGCGCCGTGCGTCAGCAGCAATTCCGCGATGTCCTTGTGATCACTCCGCGCCGCGCCATACAAAGAGGAATCATTGTAATTGTCTCTGGCGTTAACGTCAGCTCCGTTGGCCAATAACAATCTTGCTAAATCCGTCTTTCCACAAATTGCCGCGACGTGCAGAGGAGTCTGACCGTTGCCAGCTCTGGCGTTGGCATCGGCCCCGCGTGCCAATAACAGCTCTGCCACTTCCTTATGACCGGCTCCTGCCGCGAGATGCAATGGTGTTGCTCCCTCCTTATTCGTCGCGTTGACATCGGCTCCATTGGCCAGCAACAGTTTTGCTACGTCCTTGAATCCATTGGACGCTGCATAATGCAAAGGCGTTACTCCGTTGTTTGCCTTCACATTGACGTCTGCCTTATGGGCCAAAAGGAAGGCTGTCATGTTCATCTGGCCATTGCTCGCCGCAAAACAGAGTGCCGTTTCGCCTTCGTTGTTTCTTGCGTTAACGTCAGCGTTATTGGCTGCCAGCAATTCAGCCACGTCAAGGTGACCGTCGTTAACCGCATTCAGGAAAGCCGTCATCCCTTTGTTGTCCGTCGCATGGATATCCGCCCCGTGCGCCAACAGCAATTGAGCTACTTCTTTGTTTCCTGCAAGATCAAGAGGGGTGTCG
>JBAWFB010000294.1:0-1968 GCA_049591495.1 Solirubrobacteraceae bacterium | reverse complement strand
CACAACCTTCAACGACAATACGCATAACGTATTCCAGACCCTGGCGTTCCGGTCCGGCGTGGCGGGGCTGAACCAGTTGGATGGGATCATCACCTCGGTGCTGACGCCAAGCTTTACCTTCTCCAGTCTGGATCGCGCAGTTGGCCCGCACCACGGAAAAGACTTCAACGTAGAGTTTCAGGTTGCGGGCATTGGCGGCAACGTGAAGTACTTCACGCCGGCGATGAGCTATCGGCAGTTCTTCCCGATCAAAGGGCTCAAGTTAAACCCCGAGGGACACAACGTGCTTGCCTTCCGCTTGCAGCTTGCGCATACGGAAGGATTCGGCGGCGAAGTGGCTCCGCCGACCAGCCGCATCTACAGCGGTGGCGAGTCGGATGTTCGCGGATTCGATATCCGATCGGCAGCGCCGTATGCGTTCATTCCGAACCGCCTCCAGTTCAACCTGACCAACCCCGATGGGTCGACCGTGCCTCGCGATCCGACGAACCCGGCGCTGGGAAATATACAGATCCCCCTGCCCGTCTATCGCATGGTTTCAATCGGCGGCGACACCAGTATCACCTCGAATCTGGAGTATAGGATTCCGATCGTCGATAAGGTGACCCTCGTCTTCTTCACGGACTTCAACCTGACGTTCGACGCGCTGCCTGGCCAGTTGCGGCAAAGCGTCGCTGGGCAGGCGTTGATCAACGGCGCTTCCTATGGCTGCCCCAAGTACATCAACGGAGCTTGTTATGGTGGGCAGTCGGTTGCTTTCCCGGAGTACCTGAAGATCGTTCCGGGAACGAATTTTGTTCCGCGCATGTCCAACGGTGCCGAGCTTCAGGTGGTTCTGCCCATCGTGAATGCGCCGGTTCGAATCTTTTACGCCTATAACCCTTTGCGTCTGTATAAATCGGTTCCGCAGCAGTTGGCGGTCCCGAACACTGGAGCCGGCAATACGTTCGAGAGTTATTTCCCCGACTCGGGCGCTGGGCAGTTCAGTTATCTGCAAGCGCTTCAGTATTATGGGGCGGACTACACGTTGCGTGAGCCGCGCAAGACGCTTCGTCTGACGGTCAGCACCACGTTCTAGGCTCGACAACAATACCAACATAGAAGCCCGCCAGAAAGGCGAGGAGCGTTTGTAATTTGCTCCTCGCCTTTTCTGCATCTCAATGCCCGGAATTGCGCAAATCTGAGGCTTTGCGCAACGTGTCCGCCATCGCTAATAGAGCTTGGCCCGCGAGGCGGCACCCGGCGATTCCTCATACACCGCACAGCCCCATTTTGTCGGCGCTCTATTTGCGCTAGAGTAGAGCGAATGTCAAAACTCGGTCTCATCGCCGGCAACGGCCGCTTTCCGTTTCTGCTGCTCGACGCAGCACGAGCCCACGCGCTCACGGTAGTCGTCATCGCTCTCAAAGAAGAGACCGATCCCGAGATTGACGCTCGCGCCGCCGCCGACCCGGACATCCACGTCCACTGGCTCTCCCTCGGCGAACTCTCCCGGCTCATTGAAGTCGTCCAAAACGAAGGCGTCACCCGAGCGACCATGGCCGGTCAGGTGAAGCACAAGCAGATCTTTTCGAGCATCCGTCCCGACTGGCGTCTCGCCAAGCTCCTGCTCAACCTCCGCACCCGCAACACGGACATGCTTCTTGGAGCGATAGCCAAAGTACTTGCCGACGAAGGCATCGAACTCATCAGCTCGACCCAGTACCTCGAACCGCTGCTCGCGAAGCCCGGCGTGCTCACTCGTCGCATGCCCGACGAGGAAGAGGAGAAAGACATCGCCTACGGACGCACTGTAGCCCGCGCCATCGCCTCCTACGACCTCGGCCAGACCGTTGTCATCGCCGCGCAGGCCTGCGTCGCTGTAGAGGCCATGGAGGGCACGGACGCGACCATAGAGCGAGCAGGCGCGCTCTTCCGCACACTCGACCATGGCGTTGAGAGCTTTGGAGACGAACCCGGCCCGCCAAC
>JBAWFB010000293.1:0-1951 GCA_049591495.1 Solirubrobacteraceae bacterium | reverse complement strand
ATGTTTACCAGCAACTGGTATTGGCCCGGTGCGTTGGTGACCGATATGGTCACCGGCCCGCGAATCGTCGGCACCGTGCCTTGAACAAAGGACAAGGTGGTTCCGAGTTGCGGCTGGATGAGCACCTGGCCGTAACCGGCCGCGAGCGGGCGCAGGCCGAGGACATAGCGCGGAATCAGGTTGCCGGGTGCCGCGCCCCAGGCGTGGTTCCAGTCCTCGTTGGATTTGTCGGCGGTGCTCCAGGCTTCGTCGGTGATCGTGGAGCCGCTGTTGATCATGTTCAGCCAACTGCGTGCATTGTTGGTGGTCATCAGCCCCAGCGCGGTATTGGCATCGCCCGCCCGAAACAAGCCTTCGAGCAGATATTGCGCGCCATAGACGCCGGCGGGCATGCCGTTTTTGGCGGCAATCCGGGAATGGATGTAATTGACGACGGCAGTCTGGTTGTTCGCCGGCACCAAGCCGAAGGCTAGCGGGAAAAAGTTGGCGTCGGCGGAGGAATGGGTCGTGCCTTCGCTGTCAATGTAGCTCTGCGAACCGGAGTCCCAGAACACGTTGTTGTAATTTGTATAAACCTGACCCGCGCGCGCCGCAAAAACAGCCGCGTCCGCCGGATGACCGGTGAGCTGGGCCACGTCGGTCATAATGGTCATGCACCGGAAATAAAACGCATTGATCACGGCGTTGGTGGCCCCCGCCACATAGCCGTCAATGTTGCCGATCCCGTCGCCGGAGATTCGATACCAGTCAATGATGTCGCCCGAGGCTGTGTTGCCGGTTTCGGGGTAGCTTTGCACCAGGCCCGACCCGGCATTGAAGCGGCCCGCCAACAGGCATGAGTTGGTGAGGAAACTGTAATACTTGGTCATCAGGTAAGGGTCGCCCGTATGCTGGTAATCAGCCCAGGCGACAAACACCATGTGCATCGGCCATTCCGTCGGCCACGTCAGATGGCTGGTCAGATATTCAAACGTGCAACGCGGCGTGGTGAAGTCGTTGTTGACCCCATAGGAACTCAACATGTGGATGTAGGTGTCCGCCTCGTAGGGCGTGCGTTCGCGGTCGCCGTCCACGTAAATGCCGTCGAAGCTCAACGCTTTCATCGAGTATTTGCACAGGCCCCAGACCTGGTTCAGCGCCGGGCTGGAACTATTGAACGTGGCGGCACTGTCATCGAACTCCGACTGCAACCGCCACTGCGTCACGTCGTTCGTGGTGAGCGTGACGCCGGCAGGCAGGCCGGACAATTCCAGATAGCGGAACGGCGACACGATGCCGTAGGTCGCCGCCGGCGGGCTGATGGTGCCGACGGCCGTGGTCGAACGGTTGGTGTAAATGAAGTTGCCATTCTGTAGCGCGAAGCTGCCGGACCAGTAACGAATTGTCGCCCCGGGGCTGGTATTGACGATGTGATTGGCGGCCAGTTCACCGAGACCGAAACTCACCGTCGTGCCGCTGTAGTTGCCGTTGATATGCACCGTGGCGTAGCCAAAGGCGTCGTTGCCGAAGTCAACGAACACATGGCCGAGGCTGTTGGTGGTGATCAATACCGGCGGGACCGCCACATAACCGATCGGATCGCAGTTGGCCGAGCCAGCACTGGGTTGCTGATAAACCACCCCGGGGGTCGTCAGGGGATTGGACAACTGGCTGGCAGTGTTGAACTGCTGCACGGCGGAAAGTGCGCCGATCTGGCCGAGGCTGTTCACCGTCTGCACCGCCCAATAATAGCTCGTGTTGGGCTGTAAGACCGTGCCGGCGTAAGGAACGTTGAGCGAACTGGAACTCAGCAACCAGCCCGTATCCCACAGGTCGCCGGTGCCGGCCGCCGCCAACACCGGGGTGGAGGCGACGATGATGCGGTAGCTCGATTGTGAGTCGTTGCGGAAAAAGGGTTGATAACCCCAACCAAACCGGGGATTCGGAGAAGTGATCACGGTCAGTTCTGGAT
>JBAWFB010000292.1:0-11736 GCA_049591495.1 Solirubrobacteraceae bacterium | reverse complement strand
GCCGCTCCCGGCCGGCTGGGTTTGGGTGTAAGTTGCATCACTCGATGGCCATGAACCTGGACATGGATGGGCGCCTGGCGCTACCGGAGGACTCCGACTGGGATCAGGCGCGCCAGACCTGGAACATGACCGCCGACCAGCAGCCCAGCGCCATCGCGTTCGTCGAGGGCGCCGATGATGTGGTCAAGGCCATCCGTTTCGCGGGAGAGCGCGGCCTGAAGGTTCTCGGCCAGGGCACCGGGCACGGCGCAACCGCCCTTGACGCTCTGGATGACACGATCGTCATAAAGACCGAGCGCATGCGCGGACTGGTGGTCGACGGCGACACCCAGACCGCACGCGTCGAAGCAGGGGTACTGGCCCTCGAGCTGGGCGCGGCCGCCCAGACGGACAGTCTCTGCTCCCTGCCCGGATCCTCACCCGACGTGGGCGTGGTGGGCTACACGCTGGGGGGCGGGTTGAGTTGGCTCGGGCGACGCTACGGCTTCGCCTGCAACCGTGTCAATGCGATCGAGCTGGTGACAGCCGACGGTGAGAAGAGGCGAGTGGACGCAGAGCACGACGCCGATCTTTTCTGGGCGCTCCGCGGTGGGGGTGGTGGCTTTGCGCTCGTCACCGCGCTTGAGATCTCCCTACTGCCCATCGCCGAGATCTATGCCGGGACCCTGATCTTCCCCGCCGAGGTGGGCGCACAAGGACTCCGTACCTACCGTGACTGGGCCGCTACCGTGCCCGACGAGGTCACCTCGATCGTTCGGTTCCTACGACCGCCGCCGTTCCCCGACGTCCCCGAGCCGATACGCGATCGGCCGCTGCTCACGATCGGCGTGGCGTGCATCGGCAGTCAGGCCGACGGTGAGCAAACGGTCGCGCCGCTACGCGAGATCGGCGAGCCGATCATGGACATGATCGGGCAGATACCCGCCGAGGCGCTCAACAAAATTCATATGGACCCGGAGCACCCTGTGCCCGGTTTCGGTCATCACCAGGTGATCAGAGAGTTGCCCGACGAGGCGATCGACGCCTTCGTCGGCGTCGCCGGCCCCGAGTCCGGCTCGCCGCTACTGCTCGCCGAGCTGCGTCATCTGGGAGGCGCGCTGGGGCGGGCAGCCGAAAACCACGGAGCGCTGTCCAAGCTCGATGCCGAGTTCGTGATGTTCGGCGTCGGCATGGCACCAACCCCCGAGGCCGGCATCGCTGTCAACGCCGGTCTGGACAACCTCCACAGCACGATGGCACCCTGGGCGAGCGACGGCGGATACTTCAACTTCGCCGAGCGCTCCTGCGACGTCGACGCGATCCTCCCACCCGACACGTGCGCGCGCCTGCGAGAGGTAAAGCGACATTGGGACCCCAATGGGATGATCCGCGGGAACCACACGATCTCGCTGACGCCCGCCTAGCTTTCGCGACAATCACGCCTCGCAGACGGGCAAGCGTCGCGCCGACGCTCGACTTCGGCGTATCGGTGTGGCTAGCCCTGTGCCGACTGCAGCTCTCGCTCGAGATCGTCCGCGTCCGCCGCGAGCTCGCGCTCAGTGCTCTTCTGCGCCCGCGCAAGGGCCTTGTCGAGCTGCTCCTGCAAACGCGACTTGCCGATCACGACCAGCGCCGCCTGCCCATCGTCGAGCAGCTCTCCGAGCTCCTTTGCATCGTGGCGGGACATGCCGCGAAACATGTGTCCGAGCACTCCTCCCCCCACACCGCCCACCACCGCTGCGCCAATGATCGAAGGTGGAAACAGGATTCCCACAACGGCACCAACCGCAACACCAGTCCAGGCACCGTGCTGGGTCGGCTTCTCGTGCTTGACGACGTGGACCTTGCCCTCCTCGTCCTTCGACACCAGCGCAACGTCGTAGGTCCCAACCAGATCCGCGGCGTGCAACTCCAGCAGCGCCTCATAGTCTTCCTCGGCGCCCTGCAGATCGGAATAGGCAGCAGCGTAGACAAATACAGGGTTATCGCTCATCACTTATCTCCTTTGTTGTGAGAAAAATCTTTACCGTGTGAAAAACGCCACACGGCAGGAGACTCAGAGCCCCAATCCACCGCGGGTCGGTCTGCATTCCCAAATGGTCCCCGAAACCAGATTTCGGTAAACCCGCAGATCCGCGCTGAGGGCTGGGTTAGGCTGTTCCTGCATGGGCCGGCTGTTTCCCTCGCTCCGTGGCTATCAGCGCTCATGGCTGCGCGGGGATCTGCTTGCAGGACTGACCGTCTGGGCGGTGCTGGTGCCCGAGGCGCTCGCCTACGCGTCGATCGCGGGCGTGTCCCCCGTCGTTGGTCTGTACGCGGCACCGGGCGCGCTGATTCTCTATGCGGCGCTTGGCAGCTCTCGCCAGCTCGTCGTGGGTCCAATGGCGGCCACAGCAGCCCTCTCAGCCGCCACCGTCGCCGAGCTCGTCCCCGTGGGCGGAGACCGCTTCACCGCCATGACCGCGGCCCTGGCGATCACGACCGGGCTGGCCGCGCTCATCGCCGGGGTCCTACGCCTCGGGTTCCTGGCCAGCTTCATCTCCGAGCCGGTCTTGAAGGGATTCATCGTTGGCCTGGCGCTGACCATCATCGTCGGGCAGATCCCCAAGCTCCTCGGCATCAGCAAGGGCAGCGGCGACTTCTTCCAGCAGCTCTGGCACGTCATCGTCCACCTCGGCGACACCGACGGGCTGACGCTGCTTGTCGGGGCGCTGTCGCTCGCGGCGATCGTGGGCCTACGGCGCGGCGCACCCGCGGTTCCCGGCTCGCTTGTCGTGGTCCTGTTCGGCATCGCCGCCGTCAAACTGGGACACCTCGACCATCACGGTCTGGAGATCGTCGGCCCGATCAAGAGCGGCCTGCCTTCGCTTGGGACACCGGATGTGCACCTGCGCGACCTCGGCTCGCTTGCCGCCGGCGGGATCGGCGTGATGCTCGTCGGGTTCGCAGAGGGCCTCGGCGCAGCCAAGAATTACGCGGCACGCGAGCATCGGGAGATCGACGCCAACCGCGAGCTGCTCGGCCTTGGCGGCTCCAACCTCGCGTCCGCGCTCTCAGGCGGCATGGTCGTCAACGGCAGCCTGTCCAAGACCGCCGTCAACGCCTCGTCCGGCGCGCGCAGCCAGCTCTCGGGGCTGATCGTCGCGGCATTGACGATTCTGACACTGCTCGTGCTCACCGGGCTGTTCGAAGACCTCCCAGAGGCAACGCTCGCGGCGATCGTGATCGCCGCTGTCGTAGAGCTCCTCGACATCCCCGCCCTGAGAGATCTCTACCGCGCCCACACCCGGCGGCTGGGGCGCGAGTTTGGATTCGCAGCGCGTCCCGACTTCATCGCGGCGATGGCAGCATTGCTTGGCGTCACCGTATTCGACACGCTACCGGGCCTGTTCATCGGGATCGCGGTCTCGCTGCTGCTGCTCGTGTACCGAGCCTCGCGACCGTATGTCGCCACGCTCGGCAAGACCCCTGGCAGCAAGGGTCACTACCGGGACATAGACCGCCACCCCGAGAGCGAGGTTCCCGAGCACGTCGCCGTGCTGCGTGTCGAGAGCGGCCTCTACTTCGCCAATGCCGACGCCGTCCGCGCTCGCATTATGCGATCCGCGACAGCCGAGGGCATCAGGGCAGTCATCCTAGATGCTGAGACCATCCCATTTATCGACATCACTTCCGCGCGCATGCTCGCCGATCTAGCCGAGAACCTGCGCGGGCGCCACATCAAGTTTCTCGTTGCCCGCGACATCGGCCAGGTGCGCGACATACTGCGCCATGTCGTCGAGGACCCTGCGTTCACACACACATACCTCACCATCCAAGAAGCCGTCGACGCAGCTGACAATCCGTAATTTAAACGGTACGCTTGGAAAGCCGGCGCCATACAGCACCGGTTAATAGAGGAGGATCAAATGCGAGGTGTTGGCAGCGCATTGTTCGTCGGCATTCTGTTGATGGTGGCGGGTATTCTCAACATCATCTACGGCATCGCGGCCGTCGGAAATGCACATTTCTTCGTCAACGACACACAGTTCGTCTTCTCAACTCTCCACACGTGGGGATGGATCACGATCATTCTCGGCGTCATCCAGCTGACCGCATCGCTCTCGCTCTTTGGCGGAGGCGCCTACGGGCGTGTGGTCGGGATAGTGGCAGCAAGCCTCGGTGCGATCGGTGCCCTGCTCGATGTCGGCGGCGCCCACCCGTGGTGGTCGCTCGGCATCTTTGCGATCTGCCTGGTCTGTATTCACGGCCTGGCTGTACTGGGCGAGCCTGAGACCGCTTGAGAGACCAAGTCGTGGGAGTCCGGGGCACGCTCGGACTTCCACACACTTCAACCGAGCGCAGAGGCCGCCGTACCCCTCAACGCTTCGACCATCTGCACGTCCAGCCGCCTCACCTGCTCTAGATATGGCTGCAGCGTGGCGTCGAGATCTCTCAACTGCCAGTCCTCGTCCACATCCTCGTCGGTCACAAATATCTCGATACCCTCTGCGAGCGGGCGCATGTGGACGCCTTCCAGAACGCTGTGGAATTGCTGGGCGCCCTTGCTTCCCCCGCGTGTCCCATAGGTGACGGACGCCGCGGGCCGGTCGTGCCACTCGCGGTAGAGGAAGTCCAGCGCGTTCTTCAGCGGCGCGGGATACCCCCAGTTGTACTGAGGGAACACAAACACGAAGCCGTCATAGGAGCTGACGATCCGACTCCACACGCGCGTGTGCTCGTGCTCGTATTGGTGGAGAGAAGCCTTCAACGGCTCATCCAGAAATGGAAGGTCGATCTCGGCCAGGTCGATCAGCTCATAGTGCAGAGGACTACCCTCCTGGGCTACGCCCCTGACCCATTCGGCGATGCCCCGACAGATCCGTGTTGGGCGGGTGCTGCCGACCACGACCGCAATGCGCCCGTTCGTATGCGCCTCATCCGCGTGGTGTCCCGCGCCGCTCGTCTCCGCTCCAGGGCTCATTCCGGGGAATCCTCTCATCTCAGCCGCCTGCGAGCGCTATCGGTTGGGCACCGAGAGCCTAAGATCAAATGCGGCCGGCGCCAAAAGCTGTGGCGCCCCGGCGGTCATGCCTGCCGGCAGATGCGCGCTCACTTCCCGCGCGTCACGCAGCGGAAGCCAATGTGGCTGGTGGAGGTGTCAACTGCCTGCGGTTGGCGGGCCGCGGGACGGTAGCGCAGACAGTAGCTCGGGGCGCACAGGTGTGAGCCCCCCTTGATCACGCGCCAGGGGATATCCACACCGCGATCTCCCGCGTGATCTCCCGGCTCATGGCATTGGCCGGGAGAGCCAACGCGCGGATCCGCGCGCGGTCCGCAGCAGCCGCGTCCAGTTCTCTCCGCGCCCGCACGCTGAGTTGCGTAGAGGTCGCTCGTCCACTCCCAAACGTTGCCGGTGACGTCGTGCAAGCCAAAGCCGTTGGCCGGGAACAACCCCACGGGCGAGGTTCCGCGCCAGCGCTTGGCGCCGGTGTTGCGCCAGGGAAACTCGCCCTGCCAGAAGTTCGCCATCAGCTCTCCGCCAGGACGCTCCCGATCCCCCCAGGCGAAGATCGCGCCGTCCAGCCCGCCGCGGGCGGCGCACTCCCACTCGGCCTCGGTGGGCAGCTGCTTGCCTGCCCAGAGCGCATATGCCTCGGCGTCCTCGTAAGCGATGTGGGTAACAGGATGGTCGGCTCGCTGAGAGTTGTCGCTGTCGGGGCCCCACGGCCGGCGCCAGCTCGCGCCGGGAACATACGCCCACCAACGACCGGAGTCATTGAGTGGAACGGGCCCAGATGTCGGATGAAACACGCTCGACCCCTCGCGTAGAAGTGAAGGATCGGCATCCGGGTATTGCTTGGGATCGGGGGGACGCTCGGCGAGGGTGACATAGCCGGCCTGCTCGACGAAGCGCGCGAATTGGGCAACCGTGACGGGGCCGCGGTCGATCGCAAAGCTTGCGATCCGCACCTCGCGCACAGGTCGCTCCTCGGCGTAGAAGTCAACCGAGCCCATCCGAAACCGGCCCGCCGCTATCTCGACCATCTCGCTGAGGCTCATCTTCTGTGCATCCTAGAACGATGGACACAATTCCTATTGCCTAACTACCGACAATGGCGTACGCTTCGTTGCGCGTTCCGCCGGCTCGTAGTCAACCGCGGCGTCGAGCCCCCGGCGTGTTCATCAAACACGACCAAGAGGAGCAGCAGCGATGACCAAGCCGTTCAAAGGAGTCATCAACGTCGATGTGAAGGAATCGGTTCCGGACTGGGGTCCGTACACGCAACCGATCGCCCCGGAAGGGACACCCAACCTGCTCTACATCGTGCTCGACGACGTGGGCTTCTCAGCGATGGAGTCCTTCGGCGGCTTGATCGAGACACCCAACATCAAGCGCATCTCAGACCGCGGACTGCTGTACACCAACTTCCACACGACCGCCCTGTGCTCGCCCACGCGCTCGTGCCTGATGACGGGTCGCAACCACACCACCAACGGCATGGCGACGATCACCGAGGCAGCATCCGGCTTTCCCAGCTCCAACGGACACATACCGTTTGAGTGCGGCACGATCGCCGAGGTCCTTGGCGAGCGCGGTTGGAACACCTACATGACAGGCAAGTGGCATCTCACGGCCGAGGACGAGATGAACATGGCCTCAATCAAGCACCAGTGGCCGATCGGCCGGGGCTTCGAGCGCTTCTATGGATTCCTCGGCGCAGAGACCAACCAGTGGTACCCCGACCTCGTATACGACAACCACCCCGTCGAGCAGCCGGCGCTGCCCGAGGAGGGCTATCACCTCACAACCGATCTCACCGATAGAGCGCTCGCGTTCATCCGCGACGCGAAGGCCGTCGCGCCCGAGAAGCCGTTCTTCCTCTACTTCTGCCCAGGCGCATGTCACGCACCCCACCACGTCCCCAAGGAGTGGGCCGACAAGTTCGCGGGAAAGTTCGACATGGGGTATGAGACTTACCGCGAGCAGGTGTTCGAGCGCCAGAAGCAGCTCGGCATCGTGCCCGAGCACGCCGAGCTCTCACCCATCAACCCCTACATCGACGAGACAAGCGCGGACGGCACCCCGTGGCCGGAGCTCGACACGGTTCGCCCCTGGGACTCGCTCTCGGATGAGGAGCAGCGCCTGTTCGCACGCATGGCGGAGGTGTACGCGGGCTTCCTCGCCCACGCCGACAACCAGATCGGGCGCCTGCTCGACCACCTGGAAAAGAGCGATCAGCTCGAGAACACGATGATCGTGCTCGTCTCCGACAACGGCGCCTCAGGCGAGGGTGGGCCCAACGGGTCGGTCAACGAGAACAAGATCTTCAACGGGTTGCCCGACAAGATCGAGGACAACATCGAGCACCTGGACGAGCTCGGTGGACCGCGCACCTACAACCACTACCCAACGGGTTGGGCGTGGGCGTTCAACACGCCGTTCAAGCTGTGGAAGCGCTACTCCAACTGCGAGGGCGGCACCGCCGACCCGATGATCGTCTCCTGGCCGAAGCGAATCAAGCAGGCTGGAGTGCGGCGTCAATACACGCACGCCGTGGACATCGTGCCAACGATCTATGAGGTGTTCGACCTTGAGGCGCCTGAGACCATCAAGGGCTACACGCAGCATCCGCTGGAGGGCATCAGCTTCGCCGGCACATTCGAGGACCCAGACGCAAAAACCGCCAAGCAGACCCAGTTCTACTCGATGGGCGGCACCCGAGCGATCTGGCACGCCGGCTGGAAGGCAGCCGCGATCTCCCCGGCGGCGCCGGACGCGTGGGCTGCATACGCCACACAGCGCTGGGAGCTGTTCGACACCGAGAACGACCCCTGCGAGTGCCACGATCTCGCCGAGCAACAACCCGAGAAGCTGAAAGAGCTGATCGACCTGTGGTGGGCCGAGGCCGGACGCTACGAAGCGCTGCCGCTGGAGAATCGCAACGCGGTTGAGATCTTCGCGACCGAACGCCCCCAACTCACAAAACCACGCAACCGCTATGTCTACTACCCCGACTGCGCCGAGGTCCCCGAGTCGGTAGCGGTGAACATACGCAATCGCTCCTTCACCGTCGCGGTCGAAGTCACGATCGACACCGAGGAGGCGTGCGGCGTGCTGTTCTCGCACGGATCGCGCTTCGGCGGTCATTCCCTCTACATCAAGGACGGCAGGCTCAAGTACGTCTACAACTGGGTCGGCGAGTTCGAGCAGGTCGTTGAATCAAGCGAGCGGGTGCCCACCGGCAAAGTGATCCTCTCGGCCTCATTCGAGCGTGAAGGCGAGGCGATGCCCGCCGAAGGGACGCTCACGCTGCACATCAGAGACAAGCAGGTCGCAGAGGCAAAAATCAAGACCCAGCCCGGCAAGTTCTCGATCGGCGGTGAGGGACTCAACGTCGGCAAGGACGGCGGCGAGCCGGTCACCGACGACTATTCCGGCGAGTCGCCGTGGGCGTTCGTCGGCGGCACGATCGAACTGGCGGCCGTGGACGTGAGCGGCGAGCCATTCGTCGATCTCGCCAACGAGGCACGGATGGCGTTCGCGAGAGACTGACGCGTTGAAGCACAGGTGGGCGCCGTGGGCGAGCAACTAGCTTCCTGGAATGACACGCCCACACGCGAGGCGATCATCGGGTTTGTCGAACGCACCACGCGTGAAGGCGGTGACGAGTTCGTGCCGATGGGCCAGCGTGTTGCCGTGTTCGACAACGACGGCACGCTGTGGTGTGAGAAGCCGATGCCGATCGAGCTGGGATTCATCCTCGCCCAGCTGGCGAGAATGGCTGAGAAAGACACCTCGCTGCGCGAGCGCCAACCCTGGAAGGCCGCGCACGAGCGTGACTACACGTGGCTCGGCGGCGCGCTGACCAAGCACTATCACGGCGATGACAACGACATGAAGGTGCTGATGGGCGGCATCCTCGGGGCATTCGCGGGAACGACGGTCGAGGACTATGCGGAGGCTGCTGAGGACTTCCTGAGCGGTCGCCACCCGACGATCGACAGGAGTCTGCGCGAGTGCGGCTACCTGCCAATGATCGAGCTGCTGCGCTATCTCGAGGCCAACGGGTTCACCACGTTCATCGCCTCTGGGGGCGACCGCGACTTCATGCGGCCAGTCACCGAGGAGATCTACGGCATCCCCGCCGAGCGCGTGATCGGCAGCTCAACCGCCCTGAGCTACCAGGAGGACGAGTTGGGCGGCAGCCTCGTCTATTCGGCCGAGCTGGATTTCTTCGACGACGGGCCCGCCAAGCCGGTGCGGATCTGGAGTCGTGTCGGGCGGCGCCCGATCCTCGCCGGCGGCAACTCAAACGGCGACATCCCGATGCTGCGCTACGCAGGCGGCCCAACCCGACCCGCCCTGCGCCTATTGGTACTCCACGACGACCCCGAGCGCGAGTTTGACTACACCAGCGGCGCCGAGAGATCGCTCGAGCTGGCAGCCGACCAAGACTGGACGGTCATCAGCATGAAAAAAGACTGGGCAACGATCTTTGCCGGCCCATGAAGGACAACCAAGCACGCGAAGCCGAGAGCGTTCCGGTCATCCGGCAGGCGGCCTACATTGCTGCGATGCCTGACGGGACACTCCAGCGCAGCTACGGCAAGGTCTTCAACCAAGTCGCAGACGAGTACGACCGTCACCGCCCAACATACCCCGACGCGCTACTGGATCACGCCTGCGAAGTCGCAGCCCTCAGTGCCGGCGATCGAGTGCTCGAGATCGGCTGCGGGACCGGGCAACTAA
This sequence comes from Solirubrobacteraceae bacterium, assembly GCA_049591495.1. Taxonomy (GTDB): domain Bacteria; phylum Actinomycetota; class Thermoleophilia; order Solirubrobacterales; family Solirubrobacteraceae; genus Palsa-744. Next base: position 2,024 of record JBAWFB010000292.1, on the reverse strand, counting down.
CCCAAAACCTCCTCGCACGGGGCCTGCACGTGACGGCCATCGAGCCCGGCCAGCAGCTGATCGCGCTCGCGCGACAGAATCTCGCTGACATCGGCGAGGTGGAGCTCGTGAACGCCCGCCTCGAGGACACGCCCCTCCCCCACGGGCGTTTCCACGCCGTGCTCTCAGCCTCGGCGATGCACTGGATCGACCCCGACCTCGGCTGGCAAAAGGCCGCCGATGCGCTCGCGCCCGGCGGGACACTCGCGCTCATCCAATACTTCGGGCTGAACGACCCGCGCAGCGCCGAGGACCAACAGGCGCTGCTGGACGCTATCGCGAAGATCACACCAGAGCTCGCCGCGAACTGCCCGAGCTACTGGGACATCGAGACGATCCTCGCGGGCGTGCACGAGCGCCGCGGGAACATCTCAGACGTATGGGCCTGGCTCGGCAGCTACGAGATGGCACGCGACTACGCGGCCCACCTGTTCGACGACGCACAGATCGCCGCCGTGCCGAGGCTGACCGAGCACGCAGCCGACGAGCTCAACGCACTGCTCGGCACAATGTCATTCTGGTCGCGACTCTCCCCACAGCAGCGCGAAGCGATCGAGCACGAGAACCGAGCCCTCCACGAGCGACTCGCTCGACCGATTCGCTCCAGCATCCTCGCCTGCGTCGTAACGGCTCGTCGAGCCCCATATATGGAATCAATTCCAACAAGGAGGTCAGCATGAGCACCATCGACCAGGAGATGGTCTTGGCCCATTTCATCGTTTCAGAGGACGTCGAGCGCTCCCGTCGCTTCTACACCGACGTACTTGGCGGGCAGACCGTCATCTCAGGCGAAGGGGACGACGAGGTGACGTACGTAGCGCTCGCCAACAGCTGGATCATCATCAACGTCGGAGGAGGTCCGACCGACGACAAGCCGACCGTCACGCTCGAGGCGCAGCCCGACCCAGATCGGGTGAACAGTTTCCTCAACATCCGGGTTGCCGACATCCACGCGGTGTACGCCGAGTGGAGCGAGCGGGGCGCCCAATTCCTAACGCCGCCGAAGCAGCACGCGACCGAGATACGCTGCTACATCCGTGATCCTGACGGCTACCTGATCGAGGTGGGCCAGACGACCCTAGCTAGAGGTTGGCGTCCACCGTCTTGATCGCATCGCGGTCAGTGTGCCGCTCACCGGTCACTCGCCCCCTTCTTCTCCTCCTCCTTGAGGAGCGCCTTCCAGAAGCGCACACTCTCGCGCATGTGCCGGATTCCGGCGTCGAACGCCAGCCACGGGCCGCGGGGAACCTGGACCCCTCCACTGGCGTTGCGCAGCTCCTCGAAGCGTTGCAGCGTGGCTTCGTGTTCGGGCAGGTGGGCCCTCGCGAGCATCGCCGGGTCGGCTCCAAGGAACAGCTTGAGATAGCCAAGGTCACGCAGCTCACTGATCGCTCTCCCCGGCTCGGCGCGCCATGCCTCCAGCGCGTCCATTCCGGCCTTCGTGACTCTGTAGATGCGCCGCCGGCGCCCCTCCGGTTCGCGCTCTTCGGCGAGCAGGCCCTCCTTGGCCAAACGCTCGCACTCGGCGTAGAGCAGACTGTGGGGAATCGTCCAAAAGTACTTTGAGCTGAGCTCTGCCACCTGCTTGAGATCATATGGAGTCGCCGGCTGCGCGTGCTCGAGCATGCCCAGCACCAGATAGGAGGTCTCGCTCAGACGTGGTTCAGACATTTGCGCGCAGCATACATCGCCATATGTACGGTCCGTGCTACATGCTCCAAATCAGAACGTCTAAAACATACCGTCCAGATGCCTAGTTTTACTGCCGGCCGGCTCTTTTGGGGCACCGGATCTGGGATTCGGCTGCAACAGTTTCTCCGCTGAGGAACAACAGTTCCACCTTGAGCGGAAAGAAGCGGCTCTTTGGGCACGTCGTGGGCGCGGTCGTGTAGGAGATGAGCTTTTTGCCCTGCTTGAACGCAGCGCCGACCTTGACCTTGATCTGTTCGACCGACGCATACAGCGCTCCAGGCACCGTTTCGACC
>JBAWFB010000291.1:0-17809 GCA_049591495.1 Solirubrobacteraceae bacterium | reverse complement strand
CTACTGGAGGACGGGGGCCGCGCCGGAGGCGTGCGCGTACGCGACGAGGAGAGCGGCGAGAGCTTTGACGTGCGGGCCGAGAACGTCGTCAACGCGACGGGCGTGTGGGCCGATGAGCTGCGTCCGCGCGAGCTGTACGACGAGGCGGAGGTACCGGTCATCAGACCGAGCCGTGGAACCCACGTGACCCTGCGCCACGAGGATCTTCCACTCGTTGGAGGCGCGATCGTGCCGGCTGGAGCGGGTCGCACGATCTTCGCGCTGCCATGGCTCGGGCGCACGCTGGTCGGCACGACCGACAACGACTATGAGGGCTCGCTCGAGCACGTGCGCCCCTCTGGCGAGGACGTCGACTACCTGCTGGCTGCCGTCAACGAATTCTTCGCCTCCGACCTCGGTCGCGGCGACCTCGCCGGCGCATATGCCGGTGTGCGTCCGCTGATCTCAACCGGCGACACCAAGAAATCGGTTGACATCTCGCGCAAGGCCGAGCTGTATGAGACTTCCAGCGGCACGATCACGATCACCGGCGGCAAGCTCACCACCTGGCGGCGGATGGCCAAGATGGCCGTCGACCGGCTGGTCGAGCGCGAAGCGCGCGATGCCCCCTGCCGCACCAGCGAGATCCCGCTGGGACAGGCCGTGGCGGTCGATGAGCTACCGCTCGTGGACGGGGTCTCCGAGCCGGCGCGTGCGGCGCTTGCGGGCCGCTATGGCTATGGAGCGCACGAGGTGCTCGCGCTGGTCGCCGAGCGTCCCGAGCTGGCCCAGCCGGTCGTGCCTGGCCTGCCCGACCTGATGGCCGAGGTCGTGATCGCCGCTCGCCGCGAGCAGGCCCGCAGCGTGGGCGACGTGTTGCTGCGGCGCACGCGCCTCGGCCTGCTCGCGGCGAGCGAGCTTGTGGGTGAGGAGGCGGATAGTTGCTCACCCTCACCCGTGGAGCGCGTCGCCGCGCTGCTGGCTGGTGAGCTGGGATGGAGCGAGCGGCGTGTGGCCGTCGAGGCCGAGCGCTTTATGGAGGAGGCTCGTCTGGAGGGGATCCTCGTGGGGGCCGTGGAGGATTAGTTGTCCATGCCAGCTTTTTGGCGGGCAACCGCAGGGGCGTGGAATCGGTGAGTCTGGTGTCGTATATGAACTTTTGCAGACACATAACACTTCATTTTGTAAAGTGTTATGTGTGTGGTTTGGAAGACATCGTCGCCCCTCCTGACTTCCAATCGGCGAGAGCCCGTCGCCCGGCACGCTGAGCCTCTGCTGTTCCTCCTTCCTGACCGCTTCGCACATGATTACGATCGCTCCCACCTATCGTCTCACTGCTGCAGCCCGGGTGCTCGAGCTCGGCGCCAGGCCGTGGCTGATGGGGGTGGTCAACGCCTCGCCTGACTCTTTCAGCGACGGCGGCCGCTACCGGACCCTCCAGCAGCGCGTGGAGCTCGCCGCCGAGCTGCTGGGTGCGGGCGCCGACATCCTCGACGTTGGGGGCGAGTCTGCCAGCACCAACCGCCCCCAGGTCGAGGCCCAAGAAGAGATCGAGCGGGTCGTGCCTCTGATCGAGCGGATCGTGGTGCAACTCGACGTGACTGTCTCCGTCGACACCTACAAGCCGGCGGTCGCACGTGCCGCGATCGCAGCTGGGGCGTCGATTGTCAACGATGTCAGCGGACTGCGCGATCCAGAGCTGGCCGAAGTGTGCGCGCAGACCGGCGCTGCGCTTGTCGTGATGCACACGCGCGCCGCCCCCAAGCAGCGCATGCAGGATCCCGATCTCTACGAGGACATCACCCAAGACGTGCTGGGCTTCCTGCGGGAGCGCATCGAGCTCGCGCTGGGCGCGGGCGTCGCGCGCGCCCAGCTGATCGTCGATCCCGGTCCGGACTTCGCAAAGACGCCGGCTCAAACGGTGGAGCTGCTGGCGAGCGTGTCGAGCCTGCATTCGCTCGGTTGCCCACTGCTGATGGCGGTCTCGCGCAAGGACTTCATAGGTGCGCTCACCGGGCGCCCACCGCGCGAGCGCCTGGCAGGCACGCTCGCGGCACTCGCCCACGGAGTCGACGCGGGAGCGCACATCTTCCGGGTGCACGACGTTGCCGCCGCGGTGGACTACCTCACAGTGCGCGCAGCGCTTGCCGGTGAGCTGGCAACGAGTGGGGATCTGGTGCTCGCCGAGGAGCTGCGACACGATCCCGAGCTAGCCGATGCGATGACGAAGTCCTCATCGACGCTGGGTTTCTGAGCATCGGGCCGGGCGGGCGGCTAGGGTGTCGTGCGCATGTGGGTGCCGGCCGCTGTCCAACGCGGCCGGACGCCAACCGCCCCCCAACCATCACGAAGGAGACAATCAAATGAGTGTGCTCGACCGTTCTGAGCTTCAGGCCAGCCCTCTGGCCGACCTGCACGTGATCGCCGATCAGGTCGGCCTCGAGGGCTTCAGGCGCCTACGCAAGGCTGACCTGATCGACGCCATCCTGGGAGAGAAGAGCGGGGAGGAGGAGGGAGCTGGAGGCTCAGACGGTCGCGCCGCCGACGCTGCGTCTGAGCGCCCGGCGGGTTCGCGTCGTTCCCGCGCTCCGCGCTCACGACGCGGCGGCTCCTCGGCCAAGCCCGCGGTCGAGGACGAGCAGGCCGCAGAGCCTGCCGCAGACTCGGCACCCGCCCGCCGTGACAGCTCTGCCAGCGCTGGCGCTCGACGTGGACGAGGTCGTGGCGAGCGTGCGGAGCGCGAGAAGAAGGACGAGCGCGAGAAGAAGGACGAGGGCGAGCAGGTTGCCGAGGGCGTCGTGGAGGTGCTCGGCAACGGGTCGGCATTCCTGCGTGTCGAGGGACCCGAGTCCTCCGACGCGGACGTTTACATCTCCGCCGCTCAGGTGCGTCGCTGCGAGCTCGTCTCCGGAGATCGTGTGAGCGGGCCGATCCGCACGCCCAGGCGCTCGGAGCGCTATCCCTCGCTGGTGCGCGTCGGGGAGATCAACGGCGAGCCGGCCGACTCGGCTGCGGAGAACGTGCGCTATGACGACCTACCGCTGTCCTATCCAAGCGAGCGGCTCGCGTTTGACTCCGAGGATCCGACGCTGAAGGCGATCGAGTGGCTCACGCCGCTTGGACGCGGTTCAAGGGCTGTGATCGTGGGCGCCGCCCGCGCCGGCAAGACAGAGACACTGCGCCGCGTCCTTGGAGCGCTCGCATCCGGTGGAGGACTCGAGCTGACGCTGGTGCTCGTCGGCGCGCGCCCGGAGGAGATAGCTGAGTGGGGGCAGGGGCCGGTGGCGCCGGCGGCGACGCTCACCTTCGCAGCCTCCGCGGAAGCTCAGGGGCGAGCGGTCGAGGGGGCCGTGGAGGCCGCCAAGCGGATCGCTGCCCGTGGCGGCAACGCGGTCGTGCTGATCGACGGACTCGACGGCCTGCAACCCCATGCAGCGCGCAAGGCGCTCGCGGCGGCTCGCAACCTGACCGACGGCGGCTCACTCACCGTGATCGCAACAGCCGCGCAGCCGTTCGGTGGCGAGACGACAGTGATCGCGCTGGACGCGCTGCGCACCGGCACGGGTCGTCTACCGGCGCTAGACCTGGTGAGCAGCGGCACCCTCAAGCCCGAGCTGCTGGTGGGAGAGGAAGGCGCCGAGGCAATCCTTCACGCTCGCGCTACGGCCGCTGAGGGATAGGTCGCAAGCCTGGCAGTGCCCAGAAGCGCTGCTGAGGTAGAGGTCGAAAGCCAGGGCGGCGTTCAGAAGATGCTTGGGCCGCCAACTGCTTGGGTCCCACCAACGAAGCCGGCGGGGCTCTCTACCTGCGGTAGGCGACCCGATCCCAGGATGGCTCGGGTGCGAGTTCGATCGGCTCGTCCACACGATCGTGCTGCACGTACACGAAGCTGCCTGTGTCCTCGACGAACATGAACGTCAGCTCGCCCTCGTTGACGCGCTGGTCGAGCCACGCACCGCGGAACACCAGGCGGCGCAGCCAATGCACGAGCGAGCGCTCGGCGGGCCCTACGAGTTCGGGCCAGCAGTCGTTGACGTGCTCGCCGAGCGCGGACGCGGGATCCTGGATGTCGCCGTTGACGGCCAGGTTGACGAGATCCTCAAGCTCGTCCTCACCGAGGCGCCCGCCGACGAAGCCGAGCCTGAGCGCCGCCTGCTCGCAGCGTTCGCTGAAGTCGCGTTCGTTGAAGGTGAAGCGCAGATCGCCGTATTCGAGGACGAAGTCCTCGCCGGAGTTGTAGTTGCCGCGACGTGTCTTTTCCATGACTGAAGAGTTTCTTTGGGAGTTGGCTGGGGGCGCCTGAAGTCCTTATCGGCTCCAAGCCGTCGAGATCATATGTCGGGCTCCTGCTCGGCCGCTGTGCCTGCACGCGATATTGCATTCCTGTGATGCGAACAATCGAGCAGGAGCGATGGCGTGAGACCTTTCCAATGAAAGCGTCGAATGCGCGAGTCGACTTGCTCGCCGGCTTCTTCGTGGGGGACCGCCTCTATACGCTCCCGGTAGATGGCACGCCTCAGCGAGCACGGGTTGCGCAGGTCGATCGGAGTTCCCGGTCTGTTTGCAACCGCCTACGGGAACGTCGGCTCCTCCATCTATTACGCGCTCGGGCTGGTGGCGGCCCACGCGCTCGGGCTCACCCCGCTTGTGTTCGTGTTCGCCGGGGGTCTGTTTGCGCTGACCGCGAAGACCTACGCAGAGGGCGCCGCCATGTACCCCGAAGCCGGGGGCTCCTCCTCGTTTGCGCGTCACGCCTTCAACGATCTCGTGTCGTTCTTCGCGGGGTGGGCGTTGAGCCTCGACTACATCCTCACGATCGCGATCTCCGCGTTCTTCGTGCCGCACTACCTGAGCACGTTCCCTGGGCTGGGAGGACTCAACCACAACCCGGGTGACATCTTTGGCGGGCTGATCGTCGTGGTGGCGCTCGCCGGCCTCAACATCCGCGGCCTGGGGGAGTCGGCGAAGCTCAACTTCATCCTCGCGATCGTGGACCTCTCCACGCAGGTGATGCTTGTAGCGATCGGTGCCGTGTTGGTGCTTAACCCATCGCTGCTGATCCACCAGGTCCATCTCGGAAAGGTGCCGAGCTGGCACGAACTGATCTTTGCGCTGTCGCTGGCGATGCTCGCCTATACCGGCATCGAGACGGTCTCCAATATGGCTGAGGAGGCACGCGACCCCGGCAAGCAGGTCCCCAAGGCTGTGAATCTGGTGGTGCTCGCGGTGCTAGGGGTGTATCTCGGCATCTCGATGATTGCCCTCTCCGCGCTACCTGTGACGGCTGTGGCAGGGCACCCCGGCCACTTCCAGACCCTGCTGGGAGTTGAAGGTCACGGCGGCTTCCAGAACGATCCCGTGCTGGGGATCGTCTCGCGCCTGGGACTGCACGGGACGGTGCTGACGCTCGCCAAGTACTACGTCGGCCTGCTTGCCGCCACGATCCTGTTCATCGCCACGAACGCCGGGATGATCGGGATCTCGCGCCTGTCGTGGTCGCTCGCCGAGCACCGTCAGCTCCCGGGCATCTTCTCCCAGCTGCACGCCCGCTATCGCACCCCGTGGTTCACGATCATCTTCTTCTCGTGCCTGGCGGGGCTGCTGGTGCTGTACGGCAACACCAACGTGCTCGGCAACCTCTACTCGTTTGGGGCGCTGCTGTCGTTTACGATCGCGCACATCGCGGTGGTCGCGTTGCGCGTCAAGCAGCCCGATCAAGAGCGGCCCTACCGGCTGCCGTGGAACGTGCGGATCAGAGGATCGTCGATACCTCTGACGGCCGTGATCGGGGGTATCGGAACCGCGGCGGTGTGGATAGTGGTTGTCATCACCCATGTTGAGGCACGCACCGTCGGCATTCCCTGGATGATCGTCGGTGTGGCCGGCTATATCGTCTACCGGCGCCAACAGGGCCTGGAGCTGCGCAAGACCTATCGCATCCCCCGCGCCGCGCGCCCGGCGGACTTCGAGGCGCTCGGATATCGCACGGCGCTCGTGCCGATCTTCGGCGGGGACGTGAGCGCGAGCGCGCTGTCGAGCGCGGCGAAGCTGATCGGCGAAGACGGTGTCGTGTACGCGGTGTTCGTGCTGCCGGTCCCCAGCCAGCTGTCGCTTGAGGCTGGACTGGAGGCCGAGGAGGCCGAAGGCCGCTCGGCGCTTGAGAGCGCGCGTATCAAGGCGCGCAGATCGAACATCAAGATTCGCACCGGCCTGATCCGCACGCGCAACCCGGGCTCTGCGCTCGTCGAAGAGGCCAAACGAGTGGGATCGGACGTGATCTACTGGTCCACGATTCACGCTCCCTCAGGCGAGCAGCGGATCGGTCCCACCGCCACCTACCTGCTTGCCAAGCGCCCGTGCCGAGTCATCATCGAGACCGAGAACAAGCCCGCCCCGCAACACGACGTGCCTCAGAGGGCGCCGCTGAGCGGCGCCCTCTCCTGACCGGTCCGGCCGCCGCTCGCTCTCAGCCTGTCGAGGAGCTGGATGTCGAGGAAGCGGATGCGAGCCCGAGCACGAGCCGGAAGTGCTGTACGCCTCCCTGACTGGTGGACCCCGCCGTCAGTGTGCCGAGCGACTTGAGATAGGGCACGAAGTTCGATATCCCCGGGCTCGAGGTCAGGCCGATCCCTTCGAGGAAGCCCAGCAGTGTCGGGAATTCGACGATCAGACTCGGTTCGATACCACCGCCCAGCGCGGAGGTCGCGCTGGAGTAGGAGGGAGAGGTGGACAGCGTGCTCGACGGGCTCAGCGCCCCCTGCACCGACTGCTGACCGATCCCGAGCACGAACTTGCCCTGCCCACTGGCGATGAATATGACCGCGGGGAAGCCCTGCAGCTTGACGCTCTCAGCTGCATCGGTACCGGCGATCGACACCTTGCTCACGACCGCACCTCCGCGTTGCATCAGGGTGGCGAGCTTGCCGACTGCCGCCTCAGAGGCCGCCGGTTCGTTGGATGAGATCACGACCCCCGTTTCGAGGTTGAACAGTCCGGTGCCGCTCACGAACATCGCACCCGATCCGGCCCAGCTCGCAAAGTCCTGCTGGAGTTTCGCGTTGGGCGAGTCGAGTTGCGCAAAGACTTTTTCGATGCTCGGCCCGCCGAAGGACGAGAACACGGTCGAGGTGGCGAGCGATGCGACGCTGTGCAGCAGCGCAAACGCGCTCGGGAGGTCGGTGCCGACGTTGCCGATGCCGGCAGCCAGCCACGAGCCTCCCGGCAACTCGCCGAGAGCCTTTGCGCCTTCCTGGCCGAACAGTGGTGCCGAGCCGCTCGCGGAGTGGATTTCGCCCTGCACCGAGATCGAGTTGGCGGTGGGCGTCACCGATACGGAGGCTGTCTGAGCACCCGCGAACAGCCGGCTGAGCAGCGAGATGCCCTGGCTCACCGCGCCGCTCGCGCCATGTACCGCCGTCACCAGTGCTTCGGGCTTGACGTAGGCGCTCGCGATCGCGTTTGCCGGTGGCTTTGAGTAGTTGGGCGCCGTCGTGATCGAGGCGCCGCCGAGCGAAGTTTCGATCACGCTCTTAATGCCGGATTCGCTGCCGATCACGGCGAAGTCCTTGACGATGCCCTCGGCGGCCCCGCTGGAGGACACCTGGTAGGAGACGCCTCTATAGCTGGTCGTACGCGCCTGCTGTTCCTGCGCTCGTTTCGAGATGAACGAGCGGGCTCCCGAGACATCGGATGTGGGCAGCACGATCGCTCCCTGCGCGCCCTTGGATCCGAAGTCCTCGGTGCCGAGCGAGGACAGATTGCCTTTGAGCACTCCTTCCAGCAGCCCCTGGGCCGAGCTCGCGCTTTGAGGAAGCCCACTCGTGTCAAGTGAGGAGATGAACACGCCGGCGCTGTTGCCGATCCAGGACTCGATGTCGCGCTTGTATTCGAGATGGCTGGCTTCGGTGCTCAGCAGTGCTTGGGCGACGCTGCCATAGGGTTCGGCCAGGTGCGTGAGCGTCTTGGCAGCCGAGGAGGCCACGCCCGTCGAACCGCCGCTCGGCTTGATCGCGATGCTCACGTACAGCGGTGCCGAGGCCGGTGTGACGGTGGCCGGGTCTGCGTTGGGGGAGCCCGAGGACCCGCATCCGGCAAGCGCTATCGCCGCCACGAGCAGTGCCGGCGCGAGTACATGAGCGCCGCTCCGCCCGTTCAGGCGCTGACGCCGAGCTCGTGGACTGCTGGGAGGGTGCGGGGGGATCGTGGCGGTGGGCAACGCGTTCCTTTCACTGGACGGAGTCTGGTCAGAGATCTCTGCAGCGAACGTTACACGCGCCGCCCCTGCACGTTCGCATGCAGTCGCGCGGGCTTTACACGGACGGTCGGGCGGCGGGTGGGTGGGTCCTAAACAACCTGTTGAGCAGGGCTTTTTGGGTGTTTTTGGAGATTTGGGCGTGCATTGTGGGAGAAAATGTGCAATTGGGGTTGCGTTGTGGGGGAAAGTGGGGTAAGTTCGCGTTAGCGAGCCGGGGTGGAGGGGCTCCTCCCACTCCTCCACTCCGGCTCGATCTACTTGATTGGAGCCTCCAACGTGGCCTTCCGTGGCACCTTCGACCACACGCTCGACGCAAAGAACCGGCTGACGGTTCCCGCGCGCTATCGCGCCACGCTGTCCGAGGGTGTGGTGCTGGCGCTGCCGGTCGACCTGAAGCCCTACGTCGGCGTGTGGCGCCCAGAGGACTACGAGCGCTACACCGAGCGCTCGCTCTCAGAGCTACCGCCGCTCTCCTCGCGGCTGACCGAGCTGGAGCGCTTCTTCTACGGCAGCTCCCACGACTCCGACCTCGACGCGGCCGGGCGGATCATGGTGCCGGGATTCCTTAGCGAGCACGCCAAGCTCAGCAAGGAGATCGTCGTGGTGGGGGCGGGCGACCGTCTGGAGCTGTGGGACAAGGTCGCCTGGGACGAACATCGACCGGCGCTGCTCGGCAGCGTCGCAGAGATAACCGCGCGCGTTGACCATCCTGCTTGACATGACCGCCACGCACATCCCGGTGCTCGCCGACGAGTTGATCGAGCTGCTCGATCCACAGCCCGGCCAGACAGCGATCGATTGCACGTTCGGCGGCGGAGGACACGCACGCCTGGTCGCCGAGCGTCTCGGCCCCCAGGGCACACTCGTGGCGATCGACCGCGATCCGCTCGCCGAAGAGCGCTTCCTGGAGCTCGCGGGAGATCTCCCATGCTCGGCGCGCTTCGTTCGCGGCGGTTATGCAGAGGGGCTCGAGCTGCTCGCCCAAGAACGGTTGCGTGCCGACATGGTCTATCTCGATCTCGGCATGTCCTCGATGCAGATCGACACGCGCGAGCGCGGCTTCTCCTACTCCTACGACGCGCCGCTTGACATGCGCATGGATCCGCGCCAAGAGCTGACCGCGGGGGAGATAGTCGCCACATGGGACGAGCGCCGACTCGCCGGAATCCTGCGCGAGCTCGGAGAGGAGCGTCACGCGTCCTCGATCGCCCGCGCGATCGTACGCCAGCGCGCGCGGGACACGATCGACACCACGCTCGCGCTGGTCGAGGTGGTCAGCTCGGCGATTCCCACGCCCGCACGCTTTGCGGGAGGCCATCCCGCCAAGCGAACCTTCCAAGCGCTGCGCATCGCAGTCAACGACGAGCTGGGCCAGCTCGATGAGGCGTTGCCGCTGGCCTGGGGACTCTTGAGCGAGGGCGGGGTGCTCGCGGCGATCTCCTTCCATTCGCTCGAGGACAGGCGTGTCAAGCGCTTTCTCGCGGCGCGCGCCCAGGGCTGCATCTGCCCGCCGGATCTGCCTGTGTGCGGTTGTGGACGCGTGCCCGAGGCGGCGCTGCTCACGCGCGGGGCGATCATGCCATCGGCGGATGAGACGGCACACAACCCGCGCGCCTCCTCGGCCCGTCTACGGGCCGCCACCAAGCTTGCAGCCACCACAAAAGATCCAGGAGGTCACGTATGACCCCGCCAGCGGCAGCCAGGTCGGTCGAACGTCAGGCACAGGGCTCTTCCCGTGGCACGGTGCGTCATCCCAGACGGGTCTCCGGTCCCGTGCGCGCCGGCCGAACGGCGGGGTCTCGTCCACCACAGGCCGTGGCCACGGGGCGAGCGAGCGCCGTCGCCGCTGCTGTGGCTCTTCCAGCGCCCGGGATCACGCTGCCCAAACGCCGCTCAGCCCAACCGCCGGGCCCCTCGCGCCGCCGTCGGGTGCCCGGCTCCACGCAGAATCCAGGTATCGCGCTGCGCGCCGTTGGCGCACTCGAGCGCGTCTCCGCCAGTGCTGTGCTGGACAGATTGATCCGCGGGCGAATGTGGATCGGGCTGCTCGCCTTTGCGCTGATCGGAATCGTCGCGATGCAGCTCGTCGTGCTCAAGCTGAACACCGGCATTGGCAGCACTCTGCAGCGCGAGGCTCTGTTGCAGCGCGAAAACTCTCAGTTGGGCATCGAAAACTCGGTTTACTCAGCCGAAAATCGGATTGCTCCGCTGGCAACGGCTGCCGGAATGACGCTCGCACCGGCGGGCACGGTCCATTTCGTGACGGCGAGCCCCGACGACGTAGGGCGTGCGGCTGCCGCGCTGTCCGCGGCGACCCAAACAGCGGCCGGCGGCCAGTCGCAAACGGGCGCGACGGCAACCGCAGCAACAGGCACGGCCTCCCCAACCGCAGAACAGAGCGTGGCAGCCACGAGTGAAACGCCCGGCTCGACCGACACGCAGGGCTCCACCGACACGCAGGGTTCGACCGAAACGCCGGGCTCTACCGAAAGCTCCAGCTCCGGCGATGGCGAAAGCTCCCCGCAATCAAGCGAAGCGCCCTCCGGGCCGTCCTCTGAGGCCACACCTGCCTCTGCCGGTTCGCCCACGGCTCCCGTCACATCGCCATCTTCAAGTGCCGGCGAACAGGCAGGTGCCTCCGCCGCGCCGTCGAGTGGCGAACGGGTCGCGGCCGGCGGCGCAAATACTCCCGCCGGGGGCACCCAGGCGGCCTCAGGGGAATAGACGATGGCCACGATCCAGCGTCGCGTCGGATTCCTGTTCGCGCTGTTTTTCATGCTGCTGCTGGTGGCCGCGGCGCGTGCCCTGTATCTGGGTGGGCCACACAGCGGCGCTCTGCGCCAGGCGGCGCAAAGCCAGCAGCTCACATATGAAGCCGTGCCCGCTCAGCGCGGCACGATCACCGATCGCAACGGCATCGCGCTGGCGATCTCAGAACCGGCCCAGGAACTCTCCGCCGATCCCTACCTGATCAAACACACGCTGGCAGACGCTCAGCAACTTGCGCCGCTGCTGGGTCTCACTCAGGCCCAGGCGCTCACCAAGCTCAGCCAGCACACCGGTTTCGTGTACCTGGCACGAGCGCTTCCCTATAACACCGCCCAGAAGGTGCTGGCCCTTAAAATCCCCGGCGTGCAGGGCACGCCCGTGATGCGGCGGGTCTATCCGCGCGACACCCTCGCGGCGCAAGTGCTCGGGATCGTCGGCACTGAACACGAAGGCGCGGGCACGATGGGACTCGAGTACTCCCGCAACGCCCTGCTCTCCGGTCACGCCGGCAAGCGGCGCGTGGTCAGCGCCGCTGACGGGCAGCCGGTCTCGATCTCCGAAACCCGCCACGAGCACTCCGGAGCCTCGATATCGCTCACGCTCGACGCGAACATCCAGCAACGCGCCGAAGACGTGCTGGCCGCCGTGGGGCGAGTGTTCCACCCAAAGAACTCGACCGCGATCGTGATGGACCCGCGCACCGGCGCGATCCTCGCGATGGCCGACTGGCCCGCGGTGAACGCCAACGATCCGGGTCCCTCGGCCACCGAAGCGCTCCAGAATTCGGCCGTCAGCTTCAACTACGAACCCGGCTCCACGTTCAAGGCGGTCGTCGTCTCGGGTGCGCTGCAAGAAGGTCTCATAACTCCCAGCACCGGCTTTGAAATACCCGATCAGATCGAACTCGGCGGGCGCACGATCCACGACGACACCGAACACCCGGTCGAATCGCTCACCACAGCGCAAATCCTCGCGCGATCGAGCAACGTGGGAGCGATCAAGATCGGGGCTCTACTGGGTGCCGAAAAGTTCAACGAATGGGTGCACCGCTATGGCTTTGGTGCGGCCACCGGGGCTGATCTTCCCGGCGAAGAAACCGGCGCGACGCTACCGCTGAGCAACTACTCGGGCTCCTCGATGGGCAACCTGCCGATCGGCCAGGGCGAGCTCGTCACACCGATCCAGATGGCGACCGCCTACTCGGCCGTCGCCAATGGCGGGATCCTGCGCCCGCCGCACATCGTCGGATCGATCGACGGGCACACCACTGCTCTGCCCGCGGGGCGACGCGTGATCTCGCAGACCACCGCGGCCGCGCTTCGCGAAATGCTGAAGGGGGTGCTCGCAGAGGGAGGCACGGCAAGCGAGGTCTCGATACCCGGCTACCAGCTGGCGGGCAAGACGGGCACCGCCAGCAAGATCGATCCCGCCACGGGGGAATACTCACAGAGCGCGTATGTGGCGTCGTTCGTCGGCTTCGCGCCGGCGTCTGACCCGAAGCTGCTGTGCGCGGTGGTCGTCAATGAACCGCAGGCCGACTCGATCTACGGCGGAGTCGTCGCGGCGCCGGCCTTTGGACAGATCATGGAATTCGCATTGCCCTACCTCGACATCCCGCCAGGGTAGGGGGAACCCTCTGGCGCGAGCCCTAGACTCCCCATCCTTGCGATCACGGGGCGCAAAGCCATGAGGCTGGACGAGTTGACCGATGCTGAGATTCCCGGGCTACGGGCCGTCTCGCCGATCTCCGATCCCGTCGAGATCGCAGGGCTTGCCTACGACAGCCGGCGCGTGCAGGCCGGCACGCTGTTCTTCTGCGTTGCGGGATTTCGCTCCGACGGCCACGACTTCGCCGCGGGCGCCGTCGAGGCGGGTGCGGCAGCGCTGGTGGTGGAGCGACCGCTTGGACTCGGTGTGCCCGAGCTGCTGGTCGACTCTTCGCGCGCGGCGATGGGGCCGCTCGCGGCGCGCTTCTATCGGGACCCGTCCTCCGAGCTGCGCGTTGTCGGCGTGACCGGCACCAACGGCAAGACGACCACCGCGCATCTCGTGCATTCGCTACTGCAGTCAGCGGGGGAGCATTGTGGCCTGCTTGGCACGGTCGAATCGCGGGTCGCCGGCTCACGGCGTCCGGCTGCCCGCACGACCCCCGAGGCGATCGATCTGCAGGCCGACTTTCGCGCGATGCTCGACGGCGGGGAGCGCTATTGCGCGATGGAGGTCTCCTCACACGCGCTGGAGCTCGGACGCACCGAGTGCGTGCGCTTCGCCGCGGCGGTGTTCACCAACCTCACCCAGGATCACCTCGACTTCCACGAAACGATGGAGGACTACTTCCAGGCCAAGCGGCGGTTGCTCGTCCCCGCCGAGCAGTCCTCGAGGCCTGCTCATGCGATCGTGAACCTCGACGATCCCTACGGGCGACGGCTCGCGGCCGAGCTCGAGGATGTCGTGACGTTTGCGATCGACACCAACGCCGACTACCGGGCGCACGACGTGCGGACCGAGCTCACCGGCACCCAGCTGCGGTTGAGCACGCCCACCGTCGAGCGCTCGATCTCGCTACCGCTTGCGGGTCGCTTCAACGTGTCAAATGCGCTTGGTGCGCTCGCCACGACCCACACGCTCGGAGTCGACCTCGACACGCTGGTGGCGGCGCTGCAGCGTGGTGTGCGGGTGCCCGGCCGGGTGGAGCCCGTCGACGAGGGCCAGGGCTTTGCGGTGCTCGTCGACTACGCGCACACGCCCGACTCGCTGCAGAACGTGCTGAGCACCGCCCACGAAGTCGGTCGCGGACGCGTCCTCTGCGTGTTCGGCGCCGGCGGCGACCGCGACCGCGGCAAGCGTCCCCTGATGGGACAGGTGGGGGCCCGCCTGGCCGACGTGTTGCTCGTCACCTCTGATAACCCGCGCTCGGAGGACCCCGAGACGATCATCGCCGAGATCATGGCCGGCGCAAACGACGCCTCGCGTCCAGCCGGCGCTCCACCGATCACGGCCGAGGTCGATCGCCGCGCCGCGATCGAGCAGGCGGTCGCGTTGGCCGAGCCGGGCGACGTGCTCGTGATCGCGGGCAAGGGGCACGAGCAGGGACAGGAGCTCGCCGGAGGTGCGAAGGTGCCGTTTGACGACGTCAGCGTGGCTCGCGAAGCGTTGCGTGCGCGCGGCGTCCACAGCGCGGGGGCCGCGGGGTGAACCGTCTCCAGGTGGCCGATTCTGCTCGGCACGCGCACGCCACAAGCGGCGGAAGCGGAGATCGCTGATGGGACGCGTCCTGATCGGCGGCACCGCTGCGCTGCTCATCTGCATCTTCCTGAGCCCGAAGTTCATCGAGTTCCTGCGCGAGCGCGAGTTCGGCCAGCACATTCGCGAGGACGGGCCGCAGGGGCATCATCAGAAGGCCGGCACGCCCACGATGGGCGGAATCATCATCTTCATCGCGGTCACGATTCCCTACCTGATCCTCAGCGACTTCGAATGGCGCTCTGTCGGCGTCTTCGCCACGGCGATCGCGTGCGCGCTGCTCGGTTTCGCAGACGACTACATCAAGCTTGTAAAGCGCCGCTCGCTCGGCCTGCGGGGGCGCACGAAGTTGATCGTCACGATTGTGATCTCGCTCGGCCTGTGGTTCGTCGCAAGCCACGAGGCTCATCTCGCGAGCACGCTGCGGCTGCGCTTCGTCGACTACCAGGTCGATCTCGGGGTCTTCTATCCCGTGCTGATCTACCTTGTCGTCGCAGGCACCACCAACGCCGTCAATCTGACAGACGGTCTCGACGGTCTCGCCGCGGGCTGCGGTGCGATCGTGCTGCTGGCCTATGTCGGCATCACGTTCCTCACCGAAGGAGACTCCGACATGGCGATGCTCGCCGGTGTGCTCGTTGGAGCGTGCATCGGCTTTCTGTGGTTCAACGCCTTCCCGGCAACGATCTTCATGGGGGACACCGGCTCGCTTGGGATCGGCGGGGCGATCGCGGGGCTAGCGGTGATGACGAAGACCGAGACGCTGTTGATCCTGCTCGGTGGCATCTTCGTGATCGAGGCGCTGTCGGTCGTGATCCAGGTGATCTCCTTTCAGACGACGCGCAAGCGGGTCTTTCTGATGGCGCCCATACACCACCATTTCGAGCTGCGCGCGTGGTCTGAGACGAAGATCATCCTGCGCTTCTGGATCGTCGCCGCGATCTGCTGTGCGATCGGTTTCACGATCTATCGCTCGAGTCTCGGTTTCAGTTGAACTCGCGTCCCGACCTTCCGCCCGGTCCTTACCTAGTCGTCGGTCTCGCCCGCTCTGGCATCGCCGCGGCGCTCGCGCTGCGCGCCCGCGGAGAGCGGGTCGTCGGGGTGGACGGCGGCGCACCGGCCGGCCTGGACACGTTGGATGACGCAGGGGTCGAGCTTCACCTGGACAACGATGGGGTCTCGCTGCTGGAGGGCGTGAGCACGGTCGTCAAGAGTCCGGGTGTGCCGGCCACGGCGCCTGTGATCGCGGGGGCGCGCTCGCGCGGCATGTGCGTGATGGGCGAGCTCGAGCTGGCATGGCGGATGCTGTCCAACGAATTCATCGCGGTCACCGGCACCAACGGCAAGACGACGACGGTCGAGCTGATCGGCCATATCCATCGCGAGGCCGGGCTTCCTGTAGCCGTCGCCGGGAATGTGGGGGTCGCGCTGAGCGGGCTCGTGCAGAGAGTGCAGGAGCGCGTGGTCGTCGTGTGCGAGGCATCCTCCTTCCAGCTGGAAGACACGCTCGCGTTCGCTCCGGAGGCGGCCGTGCTGCTCAATCTTGCGCCCGACCATCTGGACCGTCACGGCACGGTCGATGCCTACATGGCTGCGAAGCTGCGGATCTTCGCGCGGCAGAGCGGTGCAGCGGTGGCGGTCGTGCCGGCGGGCTTCCAGGACGGGGGCCTGCCTGGCGCTGCGCGACGTGTGGAGTTCGGCAGCGTGCCGGACGCGCAGCTCTCAGAGCGCGAGGGCGTGCTGCACTGGGAAGGTCAGCCGCTGTTGAACATCACAGAGTTGTCGCTGCGGGGAGCCCACAACCTCCAGAACGCAATGGCAGCCGCCGCCGTCTGCCTGGTGCGCGGGCTTGACCCCGACAGCGTGCGAGCCGGGCTGCGCGACTTCGCCGGCGTTCCGCATCGGCTCGAGGAGCTCGCGCGCATCGACGGCGTCCTGTTCGTCAACGACTCCAAGGCCACCAACGTGGCGAGCACGCTGGTCGCGCTGGACGCGTTCGCGCTCGGATCCGTCCACCTGATCCTTGGCGGCCAGGGCAAGGGTCAGGACTTCTGGGCATTGCGTGAACCCGCTCGGCACAGCTGCCGAGCGGTGTACCTGATCGGTGAAGACGCACCCGCGATTGCGGCTGTCCTGCAAGACAGCGGCCTGCCCGTACACGATTGTGGCGATCTCGATCGGGCCGTCGCCGCGGCTCGGGAGGCGGCTGGGGTGGGCGAGACGATCCTGCTCTCCCCGGGCTGCGCGAGCTTCGACCAGTTCGGGGACTTCGAAGCTCGCGGGGAGCGCTTCCGGGAGCTCGTACGGCGGTCATAGGGCGGTCATAGAGGCTTCTCCGTTATGGCGTCGAAGTGAGCTTCAATGTCGCGTCGAACGTCGCAGTCGCTGGAGTACAACCTGCTGCTGACCGCGACCCTTTGCCTGCTCGCCTTTGGCGCGGTCATGGTCTACAGCTCCTCCTCGGCCAGCGCGCTGCTCGAAAGCGGGGGCAGTGGGACCGGCGACCTCATCAAGTTCGCGATCTACGGGGCACTCGGCCTGGTGCTGATGCGAGTGCTCGCCCGCGACGGGCTCGCCCGCGTGCAGGGTCTCGTCGCGCCGCTGCTCGTTGTGTCGCTTGTGCTGGTGCTCGCCGTCCACATCCCGCACGTGGGAGTCAGCGTCAACGGTGCGCGGCGCTGGATCGGCAGTGGCCCGCTCCAATTCCAGCCCTCCGAGCTCTTGAAGATCGCGCTCGTGCTGTATGCCGCCACGCTGCTGGCGCGCCGCCCGCAGCGCGTGCACGACCTGCACGACCTGGCCAATCCGCTGCTGCTGGTGGTCGGCGGCGCCTGCCTGCTGGTGGTCACCCAGCCCGACCTCGGCACCGCGATGGTGATCGCCTTCACCACCTGCGCGCTGCTGGTGGCGGCCGGCATTCCGCTGCGCAACCTGGCGATCATCGGTGGCTCGGCGTTGGGACTGGTTGCGCTGTACGCGATCGTGCGTCCCTACGCGCGCGCCCGTCTGACCTCGTTCGTGGACCCGTGGTCTCACGCCTCTGGCAGCGGCTTTCAGGCGGTGCAGGGTCAGATCGCGATCGGCTCCGGTGGCCTGTTCGGCGTGGGTCCCGGCCAGTCGGTGCAGAAGATCTTCTACCTGCCCGAGGCCCAAACTGACTTCATCCTCGCCGTGATCGGCGAGGAGCTCGGCGTGGTTGGGATCTTCGCGCTGCTGTTCCTCTACGGCATGATCGCCTACGCCGGTCTGCGCGTGGCGAAGGCCGCGCGCAGCCTTCACAGCGCGCTGATCGCCGTTGGGATGACCTCGCTGATCGTCTCCCAGGCGCTGCTCAATGTGTTCGCGGTGCTCGGCCTTGCCCCGCTCACGGGAGTGCCGCTGCCGCTGGTCTCCTACGGGTCGAGCAGTCTGATCGTCACGCTTGCGGCGATGGGACTGCTGTTGAACGTCGCCTCCGGCGGGACCGTGCACGTTCGTGCCGTGGCTCCGAAGCGGGACAGGCGCTCGCGCGCCGGCAGGACCGCCACGCAGGGCACCGGTGGGGCCGCGAGGCAGGCCACGCGA
>JBAWFB010000290.1:0-13665 GCA_049591495.1 Solirubrobacteraceae bacterium | reverse complement strand
GCCGCACATGTGCGGCCCAGTTCCTTATGGATTGATAGGTGTGATCTCCGGCTCCCGTGCACACGCACTCGCCCAGTGGCGCAAAATCTCAGCCTCGCGCTCTGTCAGGCCGCTCGCCGGCTGGGTCTCCACAAGCAGAGTGGCAGCGGCACGCTCGCTCGCCCACTCGTGGCACGCGTCGTTGAACGCGTCGTCGATCCACGCCAGCGCCCGCCCGCCCGCGTAGGCTTCGATCGCGTCGAGCTTCCAGTGGGCGTTTGAGCGCCCCACGGCGCGCTCAAAGCTCAGGTGGGGCAGCGCGGGCAGACCCAGCAGATGGGGGAGGTATTCGTTGGCCTTCTCCTCCCATCCGCTTGCCCACACCAGCTCAAAATCGTGTGAGAGTGCGAGCAGGTGCTCGGCCGCGATGGACGAAAGGAAGTGGGGTATGCCGTCGATCCAGTGGAAACACGCGCCGGGTGGCGCCCCCGCGTGGGATCCCGCTCGCCCCCCGAGAGCGGCGGGAGACCATCCAAACAGCGAGATCACGCCGTCGATGTCCACCATCAGCAGCGGACGGCGCAGCGTGCCGGCGCTGCTGCCGTCTGCCATCAACAGCGGACTGCGCAGTGCACCGGCGCTGCTGTTGTGCGGCTGGCGACGCTCAGGGTTGGCCGTGTGGTCGCGCGAGACGAACTGCGACGCGCGCACTTCAGAGATCGGTAGGTTGTCTTTAGCTGGCACAGAGGTAGCGGCCGGTAATCTGCGCAGGCCGCGTCAGCGCAGTAAAGCATTCGATGCCCGCTGCCGATGGATCACTCCGTCCGGCGTTCCACTATGACTATCGATCTCGGCATATTCCTCGCGCTTGCCTGCGCGTTCGTGGCCAACCTCGGCTTCTTCTACAAGTACCGGGGCGCCAACTCCGTGGCCAGGGTGGACGTGCGCCATCCGTTGCGCTCCGGACGCGCCCTGTTCTCCTCCAAGTGGTTCGTGATCGGAATGATCGTCGCGACGGCCTCCTGGGCCCTGCACGTGGCGGCGCTCGCGCTCGCGCCGATGTCGGTCGTCCAGGTTGCGCTCGCCGCCGGCGTCGTGCTGATCGCCGTGATGGCCGATCGCATGTTCGGCTTCAAGGTCGGACCGCGCCAATGGGTCGGGCTGTGGCTGACCGCCGCCGGCCTGGTGATGCTGGGCCTCACGCTGCCCGCGATGCACGGCGCGCACTCGCACTTCTCCGATCCCGTCATGATCTCCTTCGAGGCGGGCCTGTTCGGGCTTGGTGGCCTGCTCATCATGGGGCCCCGCATGGGCGGGGCGGTCCAGCACCACGGCATGATGCTCGGCGCCGCGTCGGGAATTCTGTTTGGGGTGTCCGACGTCTCGATCAAGGCGCTCACCGGCATTGTGGGCGCCCACGGCCCATTGGCTCTGCTCATCAGCCCATGGTTCGCGGTTGCGGCGCTTGCCTCTGTGCTGGCCTTCTACGCCTCGGCGCGCGGCCTGCAGGACGGTGAAGCGGTGCCCGTCATCGCTGTGACCGGCACGGCCGCCAACATCGCCGGTGTCGCCGGAGGAATCGTCGTGTTCGGTGATCCGATGCCCGGGAGTGCGATCGGGATCGTGTTGCAGTCGCTCGCGTTCGTGCTGGTGCTCGTCGCCGCAGCCCTGATGCCCGCGCCGATGCGCGCCGCCGGCATCGGCGCCGACGCGTGAGCGTACGCACGCAAATCCCGTTGAGGGTCCACGGCTCTGACATGTCGCAGACACCCGTCAGTTCGTCTCGGCGCCGACACTGCTAGGATTTTCGACCGAATGCCAACCACCTCGCAACTAGTGCGCAAGGGCCGCGTCGCTCCGAAGAAAAAGCTTGCCACCCCCGGCTTGAAGTCGGGCAAGGGCCGTAAGAAGAAGGTTGCTGCCCCGCAGCGGCGCGGGGTGTGCACGCGCGTGTACACCACCACCCCGAAGAAGCCTAACTCCGCCCTGCGCAAGGTCGCGCGTGTGCGTATCGCCGGCTCCATCGAGGTGACCGCCTACATTCCGGGCGAGGGCCACAACCTGCAGGAGCACTCGGTCGTGCTCGTGCGTGGCGGTCGCGTCAAGGATCTTCCCGGTGTGCGCTACAAGGTCGTGCGTGGCACGCTCGACGCCGCTGGCGTGAGCGATCGCAAGCAGGGTCGCTCTCAATACGGCGTCAAGAAGAAGTAGCGTCTTTCGCACTATGCCTCGTCGCGCAGCCGCCCACGTGCGTCCGCTTGAAGCGGACCCCCTCCACCGCTCAAAGCTCGTCCAGCAGGTCATCAACAAGGTGATGCTCGACGGTAAGAAGTCCACGGCCGAGCGGATCGTCTACGACGCCCTCGCTCTGCTGGCAGAGCGCAGCGACAAGGACCCCATCGAGCAGCTGGAGACTTCCATCAAGGCGCTCACCCCGGCACTCGAGGTTCGCTCACGTCGTGTGGGCGGCGCCACCTATCAGGTGCCCGTGGAGGTTCCCTCCGCCCGCGCCCGCACGCTCGCGGTGCGCTGGCTCGTCGAGTTTGCCCGCAACCGCCGCGAGAAGACGATGGCTCAGCGGCTCGCCAACGAGTTGATGGACGCCCAGTCCCAGCAGGGCGGCGCGTACAAGCGCAAGGACGACATCTATCGCATGGCGCAGGCCAACAAGGCCTTTGCCCACTACCGCTGGTAGAGGGTTGCGCCGTTCGGCGCCTGTGTGACGCACAACACAGTTCAGGCACTTGAAACAAGAAGGTTTGGTACCTAACCTTTCGGTACCAAATGTCTTCGCGTGACCAAGTCATAGAGCAGACCGACCACCACGCCTCGGCGCACATCGAGCGCCACGTGTGGGTCGTGTGCGGTGTGGTGATCCTCGGGATGATCATGTCGATTCTCGACACGACGATCGTCAACGTCGCGCTGCACACGCTCTCGCACGACCTGCACAGTCCGCTTGCGCAAGTCCAGTGGGTGATCACCGGCTATCTGCTGTCGCTCGCTGCGGTGATTCCGGTGACCGGCTGGGCGGCGCGGCGCTTCGGCGCCAAGCAGGTCTACATGACCTCGCTGGTTCTGTTCACCGCGGGCTCCGCGCTGTGCGGGCTGTCGGACTCGACCACCTCGCTGGTGTTCTTCCGCATCCTTCAGGGCGCCGGCGGCGGGATGATCATGCCGGTCGCGATGATGATCATGGCCCAGGTCGCGGGTCCGCAGCGGATGGGCAAGGTGATGGGCTACGTGTCGATGCCCGCCATGATCGCCCCGATTCTCGGACCGGTCGTGGGTGGCGTGATCCTCGAGCACCTGCACTGGTCCTGGATCTTCTTCGTCAACGTCCCCATCGGGGTGATCGCGTTCGTGCTCGGTTGGCGCATGCTCCCCCACACCAACTCCGGCGAGGCGGGGCGCCTGGACGTGTTGGGCCTTGCGCTTCTCCCCACCGGCTTCGCGGCGATGATCTACGGCGTCAGCGAACTCGGCTCCGGCGCCGCCCTCGGATCTGGCGAAGTGATCCTGCCGACGCTCGCGGGGATCGTGCTGGTCGTGCTGTTCTGCCTGCACGCCCTGCGTGTCGAGCGCCCGCTGCTGGACATCCGCATGTACGCCAACCGGGTGTTCGCCGGTGCCGCATTCGTCAATTTCGGCCTCGGCGCGGCGCTGTTCGGCGCGATGATCCTGGTGCCGCTCTACTACCAGGAGGTGCGTGGCCAGAGCGTTATCAACACAGGCCTGCTCACCGGCCCCCAGGGCATCGGTGCGCTGATTGCGATGCCGCTTGCCAGCCGTCTCACCACCCGCTTTGGCGGCGGTCGCATCGCGCTCGGCGGCATCTCGCTGCTGTGCGTCAGCACGATCCCCTTCACGATGATTGGAGCCCACACTTCGATCGTGGCGATCTCGCTGGTGCTGGTCGTGCGAGGCCTGTCGATCGGCCTGTGTTTCATGCCCGCGATGAGCGCCGCCTTCTCGTCCATGCGCCCCGATCAGATATCCGACGCCACCCCGCAGATCAACGCCCTGCAGCGCACCGGTGGCGCGATCGGCACCGCCGTGCTCGCGGTGGTGCTGCAGCGCAACGGAATCAACGCCCACACGCCCGAGCAGCTTGCCGGCGCGTTCGACAGCGCCTACTGGTGGGCGCTCGGGATCGCGGCCCTGTCGCTGATCCCGTGCGTGATGCTGTTGCGCGCTGAGCGGCCTCAGAGTGAGGTCGAGCCGCGTACGGCTCCCGCCGATGCGATGGCCGACCCGGTCGGGGTCTGAGCCGCTCGGCTACCGCGATGGCTTCCGGCGCCACTGAGCTACCCGCGAGGGAGTCCCGCCAGGAGTGGGAGGCTGAGCTGCTCGATCTGGGTAAGGCTTTCAGGCGCGTGTTTCGCAGCTTGCGCCGGCTACGCGGGCGCGATACCCATCTGATCGGCTCGGAGGTCTCTCACGCCCAGATGGAACTGCTGATCGAGCTCAGCGAGCGGGGTCCACTGTCGGCCGGTGACCTGGCGGGCGCGGCACAGCTCACGCCGGCCACCGTCACGCAGATGCTCGACCATCTCGCGGCCTCCGGGCACGTCGAGCGTACCCGCTCGGAGTCCGACCGGCGCGTCGTCGTCTCGTGCCTCACAGCCCAGGGGGAGAGCAAGGTACACGCCAAGCGCGCGGTTTGGCAGGAGCGCTGGGAGAGCATCCTGGCCGACGTCGACGCGGAGGATCTGCGGATCACAACCAACGTGCTGGAGCGACTGAACGCGGTGTTCGAGGACGTCCCGGACACGGGCGATTGCGGCACTGCGCAATAGGCGCGGCGCGCATGTCACGCCCCCGACTGGGGGCCTGTTGTGAGTCGGCTGTGGCCATGTCGCGACCAGGCGTGTGGGCGTGGTTGGGGGCGAATGGCTCTGCTATAGTCGGCCCTCGCCTGCGCTGAGGACCGGGTTTTCCGCGAGGCGGCACTCAAACATGGAGACCACGATCAGATAGCGCAGCGAACCGCCCGACGACCGGCAGTGCGTGGGCCCGAGGGGCCCATTTTTTTGCCCTGAGTTGCCACGGCACGCCTGTTGCAGATCTGAGACCGCGCTCGGTCGCCTACAAAACCTTCACCAAATCACCTGAACATGCCCAGAAAGTTTCCACTAGAGAAGACCCGCAATATCGGGATCATGGCCCACATCGACGCGGGCAAGACCACGACGACCGAGCGCATCCTCTACTACACGGGGCGCACCTACAAGATCGGCGAGGTCCACGAGGGTGCCGCGGTGATGGACTGGATGGAACAGGAGCAGGAGCGCGGCATCACGATCACCTCCGCCGCCACCACCGCCCAGTGGAAGGACCACCGGATCAACATCATCGACACGCCCGGGCACGTCGATTTCACCGTCGAGGTTGAGCGCTCGCTACGGGTGCTGGACGGCGCGATCGCGCTGTTTGACTCGGTCGCCGGTGTGGAGCCCCAGTCTGAGACCGTGTGGCGCCAGGCCGACAAGTACCACGTGCCGCGGATCGCCTACATCAACAAGATGGACCGCATCGGCGCCGACTTCGAGAAAGGCGTGCAGACGATGATCGACCGACTCGGCGCCCATCCGGTGCCGATCCAGCTGCCGATCGGCGCGGAGAGCGAGTTCGAGGGGGTCGTCGATCTGGTGATGATGAAGGCGATCGTCTACAAGGACGAGCTGGGCACCGAAGAAGAGATCGTCGAGATCCCCGAGCGGCTTGTGGTGGAAGCCGAGACGGCGCGCGAACATCTGCTCGAGGAGGTCTCCCACTACGACGACGGCTTGCTCGAGCTGCTCCTGGAAGAAGGGGAGATCTCAGAGGAGCGCCTCAAGCAGGCGATCCGCAAGGCGACGCTCTCCACCAAGCTGACCCCGGTGCTGTGCGGGTCCTCATTCAAGAACAAGGGCGTCCAGCCGCTACTCGACGCGGTCATCGCCTATCTGCCCTCTCCGCTTGACGTCCCGGCGGTGACCGGGTTCGAACCTGTCCGCGGCGATGGCGAGGAGCCCGTGATCGAGCGTCACGCTGACGATTCAGAGCCGTTTGCGGCGCTCGCGTTCAAGATCATGTCCGACCCCTACGTCGGCAAGCTCACCTACTTCCGTGTCTACTCGGGCAAACTGGAGGCGGGAGCGCGCCTGCTCAACGTCAACAGTGGGCGCACCGAGCGGATTGGGCGAATCCTGATGATGCACGCCAACGAGCGCGAGGAGGTCTCCGAGGTCTACGCCGGGGATATCGCCGCCGCGGTCGGCATCAAGCAGGTCATCACCGGCGACACGCTCGCCGCCCCCGACGCACCGATCAAGCTCGAGAACATCACCTTCCCCGAGCCCGTCATCAAGGTGGCCGTCGAGCCCAAGACAAAGATCGACCAGGAGAAGATGTCGGTTGCGCTGGGTCGTTTGGCCGAGGAGGATCCCACCTTCCAGGTGCGCAGCAACGAGGAGACCGGCCAGACCGAGATCTCGGGCATGGGCGAGCTGCACCTCGAAGTGCTGGTCGATCGCATGAAGCGCGAGTTCGGCGTCGAGGCGAATGTCGGCCGCCCCCAGGTCTCCTACCGCGAGACGATTCGTGGCACGGTCGAGAAGATCGAGGGCAAGTTCGTGCGCCAGACCGGAGGCTCGGGCCAGTTCGGTGTCGTCTACATCAACATGGAGCCCGCGCCCGGCGAGGGCTTTGACTTCGTCAACAAGATCAAGGGTGGCGCCATACCCTCCGAATACATTCCGGCCGTCGAGAAGGGCGTCGAGGAGGCGCTCGAGAACGGCGTGAAGGCCGGCTATCCGATGGTGGATGTGCGTGTCACGCTGGTCGACGGCAAGTACCACGACGTCGACTCCTCGGAGATCGCCTTCAAGGTGGCCGGCTCGATCGCTTGCAAGGAGGCGGCCAAGCGCGCCAAGCCGGTGCTGCTCGAGCCGGTCTTCGAAGTCGAGGTCGTCACACCCGAGGATTTCATGGGTGAGGTGATGGGCGATCTTTCACGCCGTCGCGGGCAGCTGCAGGGCTCCGAGCAGCGCGGCAACGCGCTCGCGATCCACGCGCGCGTCCCGCTCTCGGAGATGTTCGGGTACGTCAACGATCTGCGCTCCAACACTCAGGGTCGGGCCAACTACACGATGCAGTTCGAGGGCTACGAGGAGGTGCCTCCGAACATCGCGGAGAAGATCATCGAGCAGCGCACAGGTGAGCCTGTGCCCGCCTGAGATGACCGTGAGCGCTTCGCCATACTGCGTCCTCGGTCGCTCGCGTGCGAAGCACGCCACGCTCCCTGCGTCCTTGTCTGGCTTGACTCACGGCCATCTCAGGGGCGAGTCGTATGAGAAATGATCGCGGCAAGTAGACAGAAGATTCATAGGCAGCAGTCAAGAAAATCCTCGTTTAGATAGATTTCCCAGGTTCGCCCTACCAGCGGCGGATATCCAAGTCGATTACAGGAGCACACAAAGTGGCGAAGGAGAAGTTCGAGCGCGACAAGCCGCACATCAACGTCGGCACCATCGGTCACATCGACCATGGCAAGACGACGCTGACCGCTGCCATCACCACGGTGCTGGCGGAGAAGATGGGCGGCGAAGCCCGAAGCTTCGAGGAGATCGACAACGCTCCTGAGGAGAAGGAGCGCGGGATCACCATCGCCACATCGCACGTCGAGTACCAGACCGAGAACCGTCATTACGCGCACGTCGACTGCCCCGGGCACGCCGACTACGTGAAGAACATGATCACCGGCGCCGCCCAGATGGACGGCGCGATCCTGGTGGTCTCGGCAGCCGATGGTCCGATGCCCCAGACGCGCGAGCACATCCTGCTTGCCCGCCAGGTCGGCGTCCCCTACATCGTGGTGTTCCTCAACAAGGCCGACATGGTCGACGACGAGGAGCTGATGGAACTGGTGGAGGTCGAGGTGCGCGAGCTGCTCTCCGAGTACGACTTCCCCGGCGACGACATTCCGTTCATCACCGGCTCCGCTCTGAAGGCGCTCGAAGGCGACGAGGAGTACAAGGGCAAGATCATCGAGCTGGCCGCCGCACTTGACAGCTACATCCCACAGCCGGTACGCGAGCTCGACAAGCCGTTCCTGATGCCGGTCGAGGACGTGTTCACGATCACCGGGCGCGGCACCGTCGCGACCGGACGTGTGGAGCAGGGCATCGTCAACACCGGCGACACGGTCGAGATCGTGGGTGTGCACGCCACCACGACGACGGTTGTCACGGGTGTTGAGATGTTTCGCAAGATCCTCGATCAGGGCCAGGCAGGCGACAACGTGGGCTGCCTGCTGCGCGGCACCAAGCGCGAGGAGATCGAGCGCGGCCAGGTGCTGTGCAAGCCCGGGTCGATCACTCCGCACACGAAGTTCAAAGCTGAGGTCTACATCCTCAAGAAGGAGGAGGGTGGTCGCCACACTCCGTTCTTCACGGGCTACCGGCCGCAGTTCTACTTCCGCACAACCGATGTCACCGGCGTGGCGAAGCTGCCCGATGGCGTCGAGATGGTCATGCCCGGCGACAACGTTCAGATGGAGATCGAGCTGATCCAGCCGATCGCCATGGACCAGGGCCTGCGTTTCGCTATCCGAGAGGGTGGGCGCACGGTCGGCTCGGGCGTGGTCACCGAGATCATCGAGTAGTACAAAGGGCGCCTCGGATCTCCGGGGCGCCCGTTCATTGGCAGTCCGATACGACGAATTGAGCTCCGCTGGAGACGCGGTGGGGGCAGGTTTCCCTGAATTGGGAGTCTGCTTTTGCCCTCGTGCTCTGGCAAGGGGAGCAAGGTGGGCACTGTCCCGCACACCTCTCCAACACAGCGAATGAAAGCAACAGACAGAGACGACTCAAATGGCAGCTGCAACCCAAAATAAGATCCGTATCCGATTGAAGGCGTATGACACGTCCGCGATCGAGTCGGCCGCGAAGGAGATCGTGGAGACCGCTGCGCGCACCGGTGCCACCGTTTCGGGACCGGTGCCACTGCCGACCGAGAAGAACGTCTACTGCGTGATCAAGTCCCCCTTCAAGGACAAGGACTCACGCGAGCACTTCGAGATTCGCACGCACAAGCGGCTGATCGACATCCACCAGCCGAGTCCAAAGACGGTCGACTCGCTTCAGCGCCTGGACAATCTTCCGGCCGGCGTTGACATCGAGATCCGTCTCGCCACCTGAGATTCAGATGTCAGCGATCCTCGCAAAGAAGCTAGGTATGACCCAGGTCTTCCAGGACGACGGCAGCGTTGCGCGCGTGACCGTGCTCGAGGCCGGCCCATGTCCGGTGACCGCCGTGCGCAGTGCCGAGCGCGATGGCTATGACGCTGTGCAACTCGCGTTTGGGGCCTCCAAGGAGAAGCACCTCACAAAGGCCGAGCTCGGGCACCTCAAGAAGGCGGATGCCCCCCCGATGCGCCATCTCGTGGAGTTCCGTGGCGACGCCACCGACTTGCGGATCGGCCAGTCGGTGACGGTTGAGTCTTTCGAGGTCGGCTCGCGAGTGAAGATCGCGGGAGTCTCCAAGGGCAAGGGCTTTCAGGGCACGATCAAACGCCACAATTTCAAAAGCGGCCCAAAATCCCATGGCTCCCACAATGTGCGGGCACCCGGCTCGATTGGCGCATCGGCAGATCCCGCCCGCGTTCGCCCCGGAATACGTGGACCTGGCCAGATGGGCAACAAGCGCGCGACGCAACCGGGTCTTGAGATCGTGGCGGTTGACCCCGAGAAGAACCTGCTGCTGGTACGTGGATCGGTTCCCGGCCCACGCGGCGGGGTCGTGGAGGTGCGCGGCGATGCCTGACGCTCCCCTGCTCAGCCTGTCTGGCAAGGCTGGTGCCTCCAAGAAGGTAAAGCTCGAGGAGTCGGCTTTCGGAGCTGGTTTCCACGGACCGCTCGTGCACCAGAGCGTGCGCGCCGAGCAGGCAGCCCGCCGGCGCGGTACCGCGGCGACCAAGACCCGCGCGATGGTCTCGGGTGGCGGCGCCAAGCCCTGGCGCCAGAAGGGCACAGGACGCGCACGCGCCGGTTCGAGCCGCTCCCCACTGTGGACCGGCGGTGGAGTCGTGTTCGGTCCACAGCCCCGGTCCTACACCTTCAAGGTGAACCGCAAGGAGCAGCGCGCGGCACTGCGCAGCGCCCTCTCCCTGCACGCTCAGCGCGGCTCGCTCGCGGTGCTGGACGCGGCTGCCTTCAAGGCCCCGAAGACCAGTGACGCATTCGATCTGCTCGATGACTGGAATCAGTCGGGACCAACGCTCGTGGTGCTCGATGCCGAGGAGTCGGCCGCTGCACTCTCGTTCCGCAACCTCGCCCGCGTGGCCGTTCTGACGCCAGAAAGCGTGGGCGTAGCCGACCTGCTCGGCGCGGCCTCTCTACTTGTCTCTGAGACGGCGCTCAGCGAGCTCGCCACACGAGCCAGTGCGCCGGCGGGTAAGGCAGCCGAAGGCGACCGGTCAAGCGCGTCGGGAAAGCGCGCATCGTCTGAGGACGCGGGTCAGGATGACCAGCGGGAGAATTCATAATGGACAATTCACAGGTGATCATCAAGCCGGTGCTCTCAGAGAAGAGCTATGTGCTCTCAGCAGCAGGCAAGTACACCTTCCGCGTCCACTCCGACGCCCACCGCACCCAGATTCGCCAGGCGGTCGAGTCCCTGTTCGACGTGCACGTGGTTGAGGTGCGCACACTCAGTGTCAAGTCCAAGCCCAAGCGTCGCGGCACCACGCGCGGTCGCTCGCGCGCTTGGAAGAAGGCGATCGTCGAGGTTCGCAGCGGCGAGAGCATCCCCATCTTCCAGGGCCTAGAGGGCCTGCAGGACTCATAGGGAGCGCATCGATGCCAATTCGCAAGCCCAAGCCCACAAGCCCCGGTCGACGCTTCTCCTCCTACCCGGACTTCGCGGAGGTCACCAAGACAGAGCCGGAGCGCACGCTCGTAGAAGGCCTGAAGAAGAGCGGTGGACGCAATGCCCACGGCCGCAAGACCGCGCGTCATCGTGGTGGGGGCGCCAAGCGTCTGTACCGACGCATCGACTTCAAGCGTCGCAAGGACGGGGTGCCTGCAAAGGTTGCCGCGATCGAGTACGACCCCAATCGCTCCTCCTACATCGCGCTCCTGCACTACGCCGACGGCGAGAAGCGCTACATCCTCGCTCCTCAACGTCTCACGGTCGGGATGACGGTGTCCTCTGGCGACGGCGCCGAGATCTCGGTTGGCAACTGCATCGCGCTTTCGCGGATGCCGGTGGGTACCGTGATCCACAACGTCGAGTTGCAACCCGGCCGCGGTGGCCAGATGGCGCGCTCGGCCGGAGCGTCGGTCCAGTTGATGGCCAAGGACGGCGACATGGCGACACTGCGCCTGCCCTCCGGGGAGATGCGCTTGGTGCGCGCCGAGTGCCGCGCCACAGTGGGTGTGATCGGCAACGCCGAGCACCAAAACGTGAAGATCGGCAAGGCGGGACGCAAGCGCCACATGGGCGTGCGTCCGCAGACACGCGGCGTCGCGATGAACCCCGTCGACCACCCGCACGGCGGTGGCGAGGGCTCCACGACCGCCGGGCGCCATCCGGTGACGCCATGGGGCGTGCCCACGCTCGGCTATCGCACACGCAAGAAGAACAAGGCTTCAGACAAGTACATCGTGCGCGGCCGTAGGCGCGGGAAGGGTAAGGGTCGCTGATGAGTCGCTCCAGCAAGAAGGGGCCGTGGGTCGAAGAGCGCCTGATGGCGCGTATCGAGGCCATGAACGCCGCCAACACGAAGAAGATGCTGAGAACGTGGTCGCGGGCCTCGACGATCTTCCCCGACATGGTGGGACACACACTTGCTGTGCACGATGGCAAGAAGCACGTGCCCGTGTTCATCAGCGAGTCGATGGTTGGCCACAAGCTCGGTGAGTTCGCGCCCACCCGCATGTTTCGCGGTCACGCCGGCTCCGGGAAGGTGAGATGAGCCCCGAGAAGCCCACCGACGAGCAGAAGCCCGCGGGCGAGCAGCCGCTCGAGAGCGCCGATCGGCAATCGGAGGGGTCGCCGATCGACCAGCAGGCAAAGCCTGCGGCCGAGGAGAAGACGGCCAAGCCCAAGAAGGCGCCCACAGCGAAGTCCACTGAGGCGTCGGAGTCGGCTGCCGCAAAGAAGCCTGCCTCGAAGAAGCCGGCCACTAAGGCTGATGCGGGGGATGAGCCCGTAGCGGAGAAGAAGCCGGCCGCCAAGAAGCCGGCGGAGAAGGCGCCCGTGGCTGAGAAGGCGGACCACGCCAAGGCTGAGAAGCCCGTGACCGCTAAGGCCGAGAAGGCGGACGACGCTAAGGCCGGGAAGCCCGTGACCGCTAAGGCCGAGAAGGCGGACGACGCTAAGGCCGGGAAGGCCGTGACCGCCAAGGCTGAGAAGGCTGATGGCGCCAAGGCTGAGAAGCCCGCGTCCACGAAGGCCGAGAAGCCATCTGCCAGCAAGGAGAAGGAGCCGGCAGCCACCACTCGCCGGCAGCCAAAGTCCGCGGCGGCGACCCCGCGTCGCAAGGTTGTACGTGCGCAGGCTCGCTACGTGCGCACCTCGGCGCGCAAGGCGCGCATGGTGTGTGGACACCTACGAGGCAAGTCTGTGCCGGAGGCACGCGCTATCCTCGCATTTGCCTCACGTGATGTGGCCCGCGACTGGAGCAAGCTGTTGGAGTCGGCGGTGGCCAATGCGGAGAACAACCACGAGTTGGTTGAGGACGATCTGCTTGTACGTGAGGCGTATGCCGACGAGGGGCCGACGATCAAGCGCTTCCGGCCCCGCGCGCAGGGACGGGCAACGCCGATTCGCAAGCGCACCAGTCATTTGACGATCACTCTGACGCCCAAGCCGTAGGCACGGGCCGAGACACCAAGACAGGACTTCGAAAAGACATGGGTCAAAAGGTTCATCCAGAGGCAATGCGCGTGGGTTACATCCACGACTGGAAGTCCAACTGGTTTAACGAGCGTCACTTCGCCGACTATCTCCACGAGGACATCAAGATTCGCGAGCACATCATCAACAAGCTCGCGCACGCAGGCCTGTCAGACATCACGATCCGCAAGGACTCAAACGACCTCGAGGTCAACATCCACACCGCTCGCCCGGGCATCGTGATCGGCAAGTCGGGTGCCGAAGTGGACGCCCTGCGGCGCGACCTGCACCGCATGACCCAGAAGCAGATCAAGGTCAACATCCTCGAGATCAAGCGTCCCGAGCTCGACGCCAAGCTCGTGGCTCAGTCGATCGCCGAGCAGCTCCAGAATCGTGTGGCGTTCCGCCGCGCGATGAAGCGTGCGCTCACAAGCGCAATGCGCTCCGGCGCCAAGGGCGTCAAGGTGCAGGTGTCCGGTCGACTGGGCGGCGCAGAGATGGCGCGCACAGAGAGCTACTCGGACGGGCGTGTGCCGCTGCACACGATGCGCGCCGACATCGACTACGGCTTCTATGAGGCGCGCACTACCTTCGGGCGGATCGGCGTGAAGTGCTGGGTGAACAAGGGCGAGATCATGCCCGAGGGCTACACCGGCGCAGACCTGACCGACATGAGCGCTCCGGCTCCCCCCAGTGGGGACCGTGACGGGCGCGACGGTCGTGACGGGCGCGGACGTGGTCGTGGCGGCCCGGGTGGCGGTCGTGGTGGGCCAGGCGGCGGTGGTCGCGGTCCCGGTGGTGGCG
>JBAWFB010000289.1:0-1512 GCA_049591495.1 Solirubrobacteraceae bacterium | reverse complement strand
GCACAGCACCCCGCATCCCACGCGCCGCTTGCAAAGCTGGTCTCCGGCCGTTATGCCCCGATTGCGCCGACGCACCCACACCAGTCCGCGCGCATGTCGGAGCATTTTTTGCTGGGGATGCTGCCGGACGACATTCGGCTCGAAGCGCATGAAACCCATCTCGCGCCCGGCTGCCCGCCGGAGCCCATCGGCACTCATAAGCACACCGAAATCTGGTTTGTCCGCCAGGGCACGGCGCGGCTGATGACCGCCGGCGTCACGCGCGATCTGGCCGCCGGCGATATGGGCCTGTGCGTGGCCGGCGACCTGCACACCGTCTACAACGCCAGCCAGACCGAGCCCTGTTCCTACTTCGTGCTCACCGTCGGGCCGCCGGAGTAGCGGCTGATCGGAAAGCTTCGCCGGCGTCCTGAGTCTGAAGTTCGCGTCACAAACAGGTTGTCATATTGAGCAACGCGGCCCGCGTTTTTCGCGGCCCGCGCAGTTGAAAACATCCGCGGTTCGGACATTAATCTCTGCAATCAACTTCACACGGCCAAATCGCTAGCACACCGCGGCTATTTTGCACAAGACTTGCAATTTGCGGCCGATGCCCCTACTATCCGCAATAGAAACCGGCCTGCAAAGCAGGTGGGTGATCAACGCTGGTTGAACCAATAATCATGAACAGGGGCTCAACTCGACAATCGGTTCTGTGTGCCGTGTCCGCCAGTCCGGAATGCCTAATGAACCGCGGAGAGCTCCACCGTCCTAGGACGGGTTCACCGGCGCATTGCCCACGGCCCAGCGGGTCGGCTTTCTACTCCTTTCGTTGAGCCCCTTCCTCGCTCGCACCCTCTCAATCGCGTATCCTTCTCTAAGTGCATCCAGTTCTCTTTCATATTGGTGCGGTGCTTGTTCCCGCTTATGGCGCAATGGCCGCGCTGGGAGTGTTGGCCGCCTTGGTGCTGGCTCTGCGCACGGCGCGCGCGGCGGGCGTCAGTCCGGGGCACCTATGGAATCTCTGCGTGGTAGCGGTGTGCGCGGCCCTGGTGTGCGAACGGCTGCTGCTGGTCGTGGCCAACTGGAGCGTGCTGCGCAGCCATCCCGCCTGGATGCTGGGTCTGGCCATGATTCATCATCCTCTGCTGGCCGGCGTGGGCGCTGCTGCGGGATGCGCTGCGGCATGGTGGTATGCGCGCCGCAACCACATGCCGCTTCTGTCCACCGCCGATGCGCTGGCCGCGCCGCTTTCCGTGGGACTGACTCTGGAACAACTGGGCGCGCTGCTTGCCGGTTCCGGCTACGGCACTCCTGCCGCTGTTCCGTGGGCCGTCACCTACACCAGTCCGCTCGCCTCGCTGTGGAGTGGGACGCCGCTGGGAGTTCCCTTGCATCCGGCGCAAGCCTACGCGGCGCTGGCGTTTCTGACGCTTGCGCTGGGCGCGGTGGTGTTTTTGCCGGCGCGGCTGCAGGCTGGCGATGTGGCCGGATTGTGGCTGATGGGCGCGGGCGCGGCCATCTTCCTGACCG
>JBAWFB010000288.1:0-34053 GCA_049591495.1 Solirubrobacteraceae bacterium | reverse complement strand
TACCGGCCAGCCCACGAGCCGCGCGGGCTGCTGGGTCGGCGTGATCTGCACCGGGCCTTCCAGCCAGCCGTCGTCGGGGCTGTAGAAGGCGCCGCCGGGCGCGTTGTCGGGGCCGGCTCCCGGCATGCGTGTGAACGTCGTGCCTTCCAAGCGCAGGTAGGAGCCCATGTTGGTTGTGTCTTCGCCGCCGGGCAGCAACGGGTTGGTGATGATGCGCGTGCCATAGCCGGGGCCTTCGAAGGCGAAGCTGCGGTAGCCGGCCTCGCGCCCGAAGCGCGCACCGAAGGGGTGTTCGCACAGTGCTTCCCCGCCGCCGCCGTGCGCGTCGCACCAGCTGCCGGTGATCTTGCTTTCGGCTATGTCGTAGTAGAGCGTGAAGTCATACCCGTCCGCGCCTCCGCCAGGCGCTTGCAGGTTGCCGTCGATCCACACCCCTTTTTCGGTGACCGTCAGCGGCTGGGAGGTGCCTGTGAGCGGCCCCAGCTTTGAGACGCCGTCGGCCGGCGTTTCCGCCGTCGCGAACAGCGTCGAGCCCAGTGAGGCCGGCTTCCATTGGTATTCGCCGCTTTTGACTTCGGTGCGCTTGAACAGCAGGATCCCGGGGCCGCTGCCTGCTTCGGCCTCGCCGAGCAGCCACAGGTTCTGCGGTGAGCTGCCGGCAATCGCGACGATCGTGAAGCTGCCGGTGTAGCCCGCCGGCAGTTCGACCGGCTCGCGCGTCCATTTCTCACCACTCCAGCGCGCGACGCCGAGATCACGGGTGCGTCCGAGCGCGCCGAAGAACGCTTCGGTGTAGCTGCCGTTTTCGACGGCCGCGTCGGCGACCGCGCCGGTGCCTTCCCTTTCGGCCAGCACCTCCGGCGTGGATTCACCGCCTTTTCCGGCTTCGCCTTTGCCGGTTTCGCCGCTTTTGGCCGGTTCACTTCCGCCGCCAGGTTCGCCGCTTTTGCCAGGTTCTGTGCCTTTGCCCATTGCCCCACTTTCGGCCGATTCCCCGCTTTCGCCAGCAGCGAGCAGCACCCCCGTGGGCGGTTCGGGCAGCACATGGAAGCGTCCACCGGGGTCGCGCGCGAGCACGACGGTCTGCTTGCCGGTTGGACGGGTGGAGTCCTGACCGAGAAGCAGCCCGCCACCATGAGGGGTGATCTGCGCCGATAGGCGATCCGGGTCCATGCCGCGGTATGGCTTGCCTTCTTCGCCCAGTGGCGTTTCGGCGATCGTCCAATC
Organism: Solirubrobacteraceae bacterium; assembly: GCA_049591495.1. Lineage (GTDB taxonomy): Bacteria > Actinomycetota > Thermoleophilia > Solirubrobacterales > Solirubrobacteraceae > Palsa-744. Next base: position 32,826 of record JBAWFB010000288.1, on the reverse strand, counting down.
GGGATCGGCATCGGTGGCGCGCTCAAACACAAGCTGTCCGTGCGCGTTCGCGCCGCCGATCGCGGGCGCGAATGTGGTCTGTTCGGTGCCGCCGGAAGGCGGAACGTCGAGCGGCAGCACCTCATACGCCCACGATTCGCCTGCTGTCCCCGCGGTCGCAGCCCCCATCAGCACCGTCGAGGCATCGGCCGTGCCGAGCACCGGTTGGGGTGTCGGTTCGCCACCGCCCGGTCCGGCCGCCCGAGCGCCGTGCTTGCCGACATGAACGGCGAGCAGCGACAGCGAGAGCAGCGCCACCAGTCCAAGCGAGGCGCGACGACGCATGTGAACGCTGTGCAGCGCGGCGCGCGCGGGAGGGCGCGAACGCTCAACCATGACGATGGACGCTCGTGGCGATCGCGTTGGGACCCGTGTTCGCGGCTTCGGGTCCGCTCGCCGGCACCGGCTTTGGCGTGGTGAGCTCCTTTGTCTTGAAGCTCAGGGCGTTGGGCCAGCGCTTGCGTTCGAAGTGGAGTTCGAGCTTGCGCCTACCGGGAGCCAGACGCTTCTCGTGCGTGCGCGCAATCACCTTTCCGTGCAGCTTGGCGACCAGTTGCACGTCGGCCAGGCGCGTCAGCTGGAAGCTGATCGTGACGGTCAGGCCGCGACGCGAGACTTTGATGTCCTTCAGCAGCGCGGGAATCACCTCCGGCGCCGATTCGCTGGTCGTTTTCGTTTCAACCGCCACGGGTGGAGGCGCGAACAGCTGTGAATCGTCCGGCGGGGGTGTGTCGGCCACGAACTGTTCGACCGACTCGTTCGGGCGCACAGTGATCGTCCCGGCCCAGTTGGGATCTGTGTCTTCGGGCAGGACCGTGCCGTTGGTGTAGTGAAACAGCCAGCCGGCCGAGGTCGCCATCCACGCTTCTTCGGGTCCGGTGGCCGCAATCAGCTGGGCGCTGCCGCGCCCGGAGCCTGAGATTGGCAGTGTGTCGAGCGTTGCGCCTCCGCCCGGTTCGATCAGCGCGACCTTCGCCTTGGCGGTCGTGCTGCGACGAGCCGAGTACGGCTGGTCGGCAACCCAGGCGGTACTGGCACCGGGCACGGGTGCGATATCCACGAACCGGTCTTCGGAGTCGAATAGCTCTGGATCGACGGTGTCCTGAATAAAGAACGGTTCGTCGTAGTACACCGCGATCGGGGGACTCGGCACCGATCCTTCGTGCGGCGCGTCGGGGCCGGACGCGGCACCACCGCCTGAGAACCACAGGCTGGTTTCGTCGGCTTTTGCCGACAGCAGCTCCACGCCTTCGCCCGGCACCCCCGGATTGGAATAGGGCAGGAAGCTCGTATCGAGGAACGTTTCCCCGACGAGCTTGTGGATTAGAACGGGCCCTTCGGGCTCGGGCTTTGCGAGCGTTACGGGATCAGTCGTGTCACCGGGCTGAGCACCGACGAATGTGCTCTCGTAGAACGTGCCGTCAAAGTAGGCAAGACCGCTGACGCCACGGCCCTGCGGCTGATAGGAGCTGGTCAGGTTCGTGCCGTCCCAGTGCAGATGGAAAGCGCCGATGTGCTGGCCGCTCGGGTCCTCGCTGCCGATACCCGCAAACCAGCAGTCGTCGGGCCCGTTGCAGGCGGCGGCATCCATTGGACGGAATGGTTCGGGCGACTGGAAGGCAGTCGAGTAGGAGCCAACGACCATGCCATCCTCGAAGTGGCACAGGCCGAGACCGGATCCCGAGCGCGGCTCGCTCGGTTCGGTGATGACCCAGAATTCATCCGCGCTCGCCCATGCGATCCGCGAGACTTCGCCGGCGCCGCCGCAGACCGTCGAGAGCTGGTGCCAGTCACGCCCGTTCCAGAAGTAGAGACCTGCTTGGACGACGGCGTTGCCCTCCACGCTAAGGAGACCCTCGTTGGGTGCGTAGAACTGCATGTCGTCGGGGATTCCGAGAGGAACCTTGTAGGGAGTACCGGCGGGTGGCGCGGGCTGTTCCAGGCGCCATGTCGCTTCCGCCTGCGCGATACCGGTGCTGACACAGACGAGCGCCGCGACAACAGCGACCCCGGCCAGCAGAGCCCCGGTCGCCCGTATTCTCAAGGCCCGTGCTCCGCGTCCTGCTTGGGGCTCCGCCGCGTGATGTCGCGCAATTCGCTGAGGTCGATCTCGTGCACTGTCGAGAGCACCGCGTCGAGCGCAACGCCAGAGAGCGTCTCCTGCTCGAGCAGCGCGTGCGCGGTCTCCTCGACAGCCTGCCAGTTGCGGTCGAGGATGACGGCGGCTCTGGCCTCGGCCTCTCCGACGAGCCGCTCGACTTCGCGGTCGATCAGATCGAGCGTCGACGGTCCCACCGAGCCGAGGTCCTGCAGTGAGGCACCGAGGAACACCTCGCCGCCCTTCTCGCCGATCGTGACCGGCCCGAGCGCGTCTGACATTCCGAACGAGGTGACCATCGTGCGCGCCAGGTTGGTGGCGGCGTGCAGGTCGTCGCTGACGCCGCTGGACAGGTGGCCGAACGCGATCCGCTCGCCGGCCGTGCCGGACACGATCACCGTCAGCTGCGCGTGCAGAGCGGGCTCTGTCTGGATCAGCTGGTCACGGTCGGTGAGCATATGGGCGGCTGTTCCGAGCGTGCGTCCGCGCGCGACAATCGACAGCTTGCGCGACGCCGTGGCCTGTCCAAGCGCCTCAGCGACGACGGCATGGGCGGCCTCGTGGATCGAGATCAACCAGCGCTCCTGGTCGGTCAGGATGTGCTTCTTGGCCGGACCCGCGACAACCCGGTCGATCGCCTCCTCGAGTGTCGCTTGGTCGATCAGCTGGCGCGAATCGCGCACGGACAGCAGCGCGGCCTCGTTGATCACATTGGCGAGCTCGGCGCCGGAGAAGCCGGGCGTCTGGCGCGCGATCTCCTCGAGCGACACATCAGCTTCCATTGGGCGCTTGTTGCCGTGCAGGCGCAGGATCTCCAAGCGCCCGTGCACGTCGGGCACGTCGATCGTGACCTGCCGGTCGAAGCGCCCGGGGCGCAACAGCGCGGGGTCGAGGATGTCGGGGCGGTTGGTCGCGCCCATCACGACCAGGCCGCCGTCGCCGGAGAAGCCGTCCATCTCCACCAGCAGCGCATTGAGCGTCTGCTCGCGCTCGTCGTTGCCCTGCCCGATGCCGGCGCCGCGCTTACGCCCAGCGGCGTCGAACTCGTCGATGAAGATGATCGCGGGCGCCGCCTTGCGGGCCTTACGGAACAGGTCGCGCACACGCGCCGCGCCGACGCCGACGAGCGACTCAACGAAGTCCGAGCCCGACAGCGAGAAGAACGAGGCGTCGGCCTCACCTGCGACCGCCTTGGCGAGCAGTGTCTTGCCGGTGCCGGGCGGTCCCACGAGCAGCACGCCCTTGGGCGCGGCCGCCCCGACGTCCAGGTAGCGCGACGGGTCCGCGAGATAGTCGCGGATCTCGCGCAACTCGGCCACCGACTCACCGGCGCCGGCGACGTCGGCGAACGTCGTGCGGTGCGTGGTGCCCTTGCCTTTGCGCTTGCCCTTGCCGGTGAACTCGGAGAAGCCGGCGATGCCTCCCGCGCCACCGTCGGCGCCGATGCGCATGAACAGCGCGAACAGGCACACGAGCAGCACGATCGGAATCAGGAACTGGACGAGGATCGTGCGCGGCGCCTTGCCCGACTGCTGGTCGACGTTGATGACCGCGCCCGAGTGCTCCAGGCTCTGCAGCAGTTGCTGGGTCTGCACGCCCGAGGACGGATAGGCAGCCCAGTATTCGAGTGGCTTGCTTGTAACCGTGCTGGACGTCGAGGTCGAGGCCCCGGCCGCCGTTCCGCCGGCATCCGCTTGTGAGGGTTCTCTGAGCGTTATCTCGACACGGTTGTCGTGGTCGAGCAGCGTTGCGGTCGCGATCTGGCGCCCCTGTGCGAGATTCAGCACACGGCTGATCGGCAGTTGCGGACCGTGGCTGGAGGGCCCAATCGCTTTGAGCAGCGAGAAGAATGTGATCAGCAGGGCCGCGGCGGCGATCACCAGGAACAGCGCGATCTTGTCGCGGAACACCATGCGCCGGGCGCCCGTGGCGACGGCTCCGAGCGTCACGAGCGCCGGATTGCGCTTTTGTGCCAGCCCCGATCGCACCTGTCCGCGCTGGACCGGTCGCGGGTGCGTCGCGGGACGGCCGTTGCCCTGCGGTGATGGTTGGGATTGAGTGTCTTCGTCGGTCATGGTTTGGTCGAGCATTAGTCCTGTCGCACAGAGCGCGAACGGCGCCCGGCCCCAGTGAGGGTGCCGGACGCCGCTAATGGCTTATGCGAGGACTGTCAGCCCACTTGTCCTATTTCTTTTTGACTTTGGTTGGCTTTTTCTTCGTCACCTTTTTGGCGGCGAGCTCAGCCTGCGTGAGCGTGATCGTCTTGCTTTGGCTTGCAGCGCTGCCACCGGTCGGCGTGAACGTCACGGTGATCTTCACGCTGAGCTTGTGACCCTTTACCTTGGCGAGCTTTGCCTGGGCCGATTTTGAGATCGGCAATGACACAGTCCCATTGCCACCGGACACGCTGGAGTTGACGCTCGCAACGGTCACACCGCCGCCAGCTACCTTGATCTGCACCTTGCCTGCATCGGGCAGGACAAGCGACAGGACAATGTCTTTGTTCTTGACCTTGGCGCCCGCGATCGAGAAGGCGTTGCTTGGCACAACGGCCGGTGCGATCACGTTCGTCGTCGTAGTTGTGGTCGCTGTTTTGTTGGTGTTGGTGTTGGTGTTACCGCCACTACTCCCAGTCGGGTTCCATTCGATGGCCGCAACACCTTTTTGGGAGTCTTCGAGAAGAGGGTTCCCTTTCGTGTTCGGCAGAACGCCATAGTCGAATTCCGGGAGCTCCGTCTGACCGCGGACCGAAAGGACCGAGCTCAGGTACTCCTTGACGGTGCGAGCCCTTTCTTCTTCAGGCGCTTGGCTACCGTAGACCGACGCATCGTTCTGGAATGCGAGGTCGTAGGTGATTGCGCAGACCGGGTAGGCACTGCCTCCCGTGGCTATCGCATTCGACCAGTTGGCCAACGTCGGATCCGGTTCTGCGGCGGAGGCAGTTGGGAACCCACGATAATCGGCCTTTTCGCAGTTGGCGCCCTTTTCGGCCACCTGCGTAGTGCTGAAGTGCGCCATCGGGTGGGTCGTCGGCTCATCGAACACCAGAGGATCTTCGATCCTGTTCGACGGCTCTGACGCCGCGGGATTCACGGCTTGAAGAGGAAGCCAGTAGGTGTGATCGTCTTTACTCACTTCCATCGTAAAGCCTTCTTTGCGTGCTGTCGCGAGATCCAGATAACCGATCGATCCGTTGGTCGCATTGACCGCCTTCGCCAGGGCCCCGCCGCCTTCAGCGTTGGCGCGACAGATCTGGTTAGGACTGATCGTCGTCGTGCATTCTTCGGCCGCACCACCGGCCACGATGGCGCCGGATTCGCTTTTGACCATTTCTCCAGCGACTTTGGCGACCTCAGCCGGTATACCCGTTTTGCCCGCTTCCGACAGCGGCCATGCGGTGTTGGTACTCCCAACCTGGCCTTCCTTCCACAGTTTTGTGCCTCCATCTTCGCCAAACGAAGGGAGCAGGCTCAGGTAGGCCTTGAAGTTGTAGGTCGTACCGGATGTGTCAAAACGTGCGATTCGGAAGATCGGTGCCGCGGCACAGCTGGATGGCGACATCCAAGCACCAAGCGTCGAGTTGCCTGTTGGCGTCGGGATCGCGCCCCAAGTGGTGATCTTGTGCTCCCAGATTTCCTCGAGAGCTTGCGCCGTTATGTGAACACGCAGGCTTTCGTTGGCTTCCGTATCTCCAGTTTCCAGATTCGTCGGATCGTTTACACCACCCGTAGTGATGTCGTCGTTAACGGTTCCAACGCCACTGGCTGCTTTTTCGGTATTCGTATTTGTAAGCGAGCAACCAGCCGGGAAGTGCACGACCACCGCGACCGCTGCTGAGGCGACCGGCAGAACGTGGATCTTGCCCGCGTGCTGACCGCCCGTTGGGCCGTTGTTGATGTTTTCCTGTTCGACCGCGTCGGGTGGAAAGTCACTCGCTCCGATGCGAACTGTCGAATCGCGATAGCCCGCTTCTTCGTATTTTCCCGAGAGAGAGCAGCCTTCGGCGGCGATACCCGCACCCATCGAGTCCAGACCACAGCCACTGCTCTTCGACAGGTATTCGACCTTTCCACCCCCCGAGCCACACCCAAAGGCATCAAGGTTTTCGGATAGATAGATTTTACTGGAGTTCCAGAATTCGATAGCCGATTTCTGAAGCGAGGATCCTTGGATTCCGATCGTTTCGACGCCGCCCGTGGGAGCGCCATTTTCGCAGGCGGTGATTGCCGCATGAGCAGGCGTCGGCAAACCGACTGCGACAACAGCCAGGACGGCTATCGTACAAAGCGCCGCAAAGGCGACACGAATGGAACCGCGTTCGGCGGTCAGGGGAAGGCTTACGCGCATGAGCGTGAGATGTCCTTTCAAGGAGAGTCGGGATACGTTCAGGAGCAGGGTCCACGAACGACCGTAAGTCTCACAGCCAACGGAGACAACCACAATCCCTGTTTACAGAAGCGACACATCTTGGTCACAACAGTGAAACATATCCGTCAAGGATCATGGACAAGGTTCACGACTTGATTCCAGATTTGTAACGAGTTGGTAACAACAGCTTGGGTATCGACCAACCACTGACATGACAAACAGTCCCCCGTGTGACCTGCTACTTCCGTGGTTTGCCATCTGGGGCTTTTTTGACAGTCTTCCTTGCTGTTGCCAGGGTAAACGTCGCACTCGCTTCGTCGGAGAGCGCTTCGGCGGGCGCAGGAGGGGTGAAGCCGACGGTGATCGATGCCTTCAGCTTGCCCGCACTTCTGAGATCCTTCGCATACTTGGAGGCGAGGTCGAGAACGAGCGTGGTGGTGCCCTCAGCTCGTGCCGTGCCGGAGGCATGCGCGAGCACGACTTTCGTCTTCCTCGTTTTCCTTCCCACCTTCGTAACGATCGTGCCGCGGGCCTGGGCCGTAAGCGTGCCGACACCAGGCGTCTCGACTAGCAGGATGAAGCCGCCGCCCCTACCGTGCTTGATCTGGAGCCCAAGTTCGGGCGCAGAGCCCCCCAACAGCGAGAAGCCACTCTCCACGGAGTTGACTTCTGCCGATGGCAGCGCAGTGCCAGCCGGCGCCTGGAGACTTGCGACGAAGGCATCGGGAACACCATTAGCGTCGCCGAAGAGCAGATTGCTTGCCGCCGACACGAAGGAAACCGCAGAGCCGTCTTCGGTTAGCGTCGGATTATCAGCCGTCGAGCCGTTGGGTTCGGAGCCTTCGATGCCCAGCACGGCTCGTTCCATCGTATCCGTGGTGAGGTCCACGACGTACAATTCGTCCTGCTTGGCAGTGGCGCTGACACTCCCGACCAACTGAGGCTCGGACAATGGAAAAACGTTGCGCTGCGAAACGAAGGCTATGTGCGTGCCATCGGATGAGAACGCGAGCGAGGTGATCGAAGCGCTGCCGTCACCAACGACATTCTTTACGGCCAGCGTCAACTCATCGGTCCCATCCTTGGGAGTGACGGGCGGTCTCATATTGGTTACAAATAGGTCGAGCGAGTCGGGCTTGGTGTTGTTGGGACGCAACTCACTCCCGGCGAGAAAGGCCACCACATAGCCTTCGGCGCTGAGACCCGGAGCCGCCTGGTTGATGGATGCGAGATCGGACTCCGGGAATGACAGCGGCCCATAGCACGGGCCTTCGGCGCTCGAATTAAGTTCAATGTGTTCAATCGGGCTGCATTGCGGTTCGGCGATTCCCGTCACACGCCGTGTCGGTGCGTCTGGTTCCCGCCAGCGCTGCCACAGGTAGTATGGAATCGATTCGTCGAGGTCCTCACCCGGCAGGAAAACAGTCTGCGCAGGCGCTTTGTCACCAACCCATGCAACGGTGGACCCATCGGCACTGAGCGTCGCCGGTCCTTCGGCGCCGCCCGCGGGTTTTTCGCCCGCCATCGTGCGGGTTACAAGCGTTGTCGTCTTTTCCTGCAGATCGCGCACGAACAGCTGATCCGGTTCCGTTTCAGACATGGAGCCTTCCGGTAGGCTCGACTTCAATTCGACCGTGCGGAACAATACGTAACGTCCGTTTGCGCTGATCGCCGTGTTTGGCCATAGCTGCGCACCTGGATCTCCTCCGGGGACTTCCTGGATCGAGGCGTCGTCGTACTTCGGTGCTTCTTCACTGCCGTTCTGTGCCGATACCAAAGTGTAGGCATCTATCTGACCCGGCAGCTTGTCCATATCACGCTCATACACCTCGACATTTTCGCTCTTGTCCGGCCGTGAGTCTGGAACAAGTTGCTGGGCTGTGGAGAAGGCGACATAGCGCCCTTCGGCACTGACAGACGGATTCTGAGCGCCACGCACGAGAATCTTGCCGGCTTCCTTGCCTTCACTGACAACGAGGTTCCCGCTGGCTACAATCTGGACCTGTCCGGTATCGCGGTCGTAACGGAAAATTCCGCCTTCGCGCAGGGTTCCCGGCGGTTCTGCCGCAGTTTTTTCCTGCTGAGTTTCACCGTCGTCTTCAAAGAAGTTGGTTGCCTTGGTCTGAAAGACGACGTATCGTCCGTTGGCGGAGATATCGGCATCCGTCGTGGACGCATTGCTCTGTTCATCAGAAACATTGTCCACCGACACAAGTTCCGCCCCAAACCCCCCCGCGACAGGTCCATAGATCGCATGCGCCGGTGAAACGAAGGCAAACATGCCGGCCACCAGCGCAAACGCGACAGATGAGATCCGAGCGCGCAGAGCCCTCACGAGACCCGCACCCGCTTGCGAACGGTCGTCTTGTTGCCGGCGTTGTCGGAGGCGGACACGACGATCGTGTAGCTCCCAGCGTGCGGGTACACGTGCCGGAGCGTCGTGCGCCCATGTCCGGCCCCCCCGCCCCCGAAGTTGACTTTTACCGAGCCCTTCTTGACCCCCGAGCTTTCGCCCTTCGGTTCATCGGTGAGACGCACGGTGACACTGGCCCCACGCACGCTGACCCGCACCCGCGGCGGCGTGTGATCAACCTTCAGCGTGGCTGGCTCGCTGTCGACGACCTGCCCGAGCGAGTCGGTGGCCTGCACCTGGATCGTGTGGACACCGCTTGCGATCTGCGCGCTGGTGAGCGCGTATTCGTCACTCGTGATGCCTTCGGCCACTTCCTGGTCGTCGACGAGGATCGAGTAGGTGATCTGCCCGGCCCCGGCGAGCGGGACTTCCCACTGGAGCGCAATGCGCGGCGAGGTGACCCAGCCGTTGGGAACGTCCATGACGAACTCGCCGGGCGGGGCGCGCACGACAACCGCGGCGATCTGCGTGTTGGCGCCGTCGCCTTGAAGAAATCCAAAGATCGCGTCGCCGTGCCCCGATCCGCCAACGCCGAGTGCGTGTACGGCTCCTCCGTGCGGCGCCGAGACGAGTGCGCGGTTGGGGGTGCCGTCGGCGCGACGCTCGAGCACCGCGACCGCGCCGGAGCCGGCGATCTGCACCCTCCAGGCGGCGGCCAGCGCGCCGTCTTCGGCGCGTGTGAGCACTGGGTCGCCGGGAACTTCGGAGCCGCCATCGAGCCTGATCGGCGTGCCGGCGCTGGATTCCGTGCCGTTGCCATCGAAGCTCTCGTTGCCGACGCCGTAGCCGACGTCGAAGTCGCCCTTACCGTCGACGGCGACGCTGAGCGGCCCGACCGCTTCGCTGGGACCTTCGCTGCCGGCGGGTCCGTCGACGGCCTTGGCCGCTCCGAACGCGGATCCCTTCGGGGAGAACGACGAGGGGATCTCAGCCTCGAATACGCGCGCGTGCGTGAAGCCGGAGCCGGGCGAGGGCTCCTGACGCCATGCGACCGTGCCCTCGCCGAAGCCCCCCACATCGACCGCGAGCTCGTCGGCGGCGCCGTTGAGTGGGTGCCCGTTGAAGGTGGTGGGACTAACGTCGAGCAGATCGCCGGGCACCATCCCGAAGATGCGCCGCGCGTAGATGCGGTTGATGAAATTGTCGTCGGGCTCCTGCCAGGCGACGAGCCCCTGGCCGGTGAGGTCGATCGCGACCTGCGGCGAGTTGGCCGCCGTTGGCTGTGGGACGGGCTGGGCGACGTCACGGTTGAGCGGTTCGCCGAACGTGGACCAGTACTGCCCGTCGAAGCGGGCCATGCGGATTTCGTCCTGCACGTAGCCGGGCGGGATGTTGGGCGTGGACGGGCCACTGACGGCGGTGATCACGCGATAGACGACGAGCGCCTGCCCAGCGCCGTCCATCGCGATCGACGGGTAGGTGCCGGTGGCCTGGCCGATGTCGAGATCGACCGGCACCGGCGGCTGGAAGCCACTGGATCCGGGGTCCAACGTGGCGGAGAACAGTCCGTCGGTGGTGGAGGAGTAATGGTTGGTCCACACGACCTCGAGCCGCCCGCCTTCGCCGGCGGCGATCGCGGGGAAAGACGATTCGAAGTCCTCGCCGGTGTCGATGCGCTGTGGCGCTTCCCATTTGCCTCCGACGTACTGGGCGGCGAAGATGTGGGCGCGCCCTTCGACGCGCTTGCGGTAGACGATCCCGCCGGTCCCGTCGGGCGCCATCGCGGCACCGCCGAATTCGACGATTTCCTGACTGGGTCCGTCGATTGGGGTGACGGCGGATATCTCGGCGTGAGCGAAGGGCACGGCGTGCGCGATCAGCACAACAAGCGCCACCAGAAAGCTCAGCGCGGCACAGAGTACGGCGCGAGACGGCCGCGTGCGGAGGAACGGGCGCGGGACGATCTTCCCGCCGGACGCGTGAGGCACGCCCATAGGCTGAAGGGCGCTAAGACCCTACTTGTGAACGACTTGAGAAGTTGGCCCGCTACGCGACGATGTTCACCATTTCTTCTCAAGTTGAAAACGTCCTGTTCACCACGATGAGGTGCGGAGGCTCGAAACTGGCGCGCGGCGCCCGCTGGGCGCAAGGTCGCCCGGCGGGGGTGGGGCGGTAGGGCGCGACGCAACCCACCGCAACTCACCGGCGTGCGGCGGTATCCCCCACCGTGACCGACCCACCCAAAAGCAATAAAGGAGCCTCCACGTGCGCACGATTCGCACCCTGACCATCTCGCTGATAGCCGTGTTTGCGCTTGCCGCGCCCGCCGTCGCGGGCGAACGCGCGCTGACGATCGACGGCTCTACCTCGATCTTCCCCTTGATGACCCAGCTTGCCGCCGCCTACCACAAGGCGACCAAAGCACCGACCCCGAAGGTCGGACAGGGCACCTCCGACGCCGGTGTCAATGACGTGGAGGCCGGGCGCGTGGACATCGCGGATGTGTCGCGCAACCCCGAAGAAAGCGATCCGGAAGGCCTCGAGTTCACCAAGATTGCGCGTGACGGCATATGCGTGATCACGAACGACAAGAACCCGATCTCGAATCTCTCAGACGAAGAGATCAAGGCGATCTTCACTGGCAATGTGCGCGAATGGAGCGAAGTGCCCGGATCGAAAATCACGGGTCCGATCGACCTCGTCGACCGCATCGCCTCCTCCGGCACGCTGGACGCCTTCCAGCACATCTTCCTCGGAGAAACCCTGAAGATCTCGCCCAGCGCCGAGCAGGAGGAATCAAACGGCCTGGTGCAGAACAAGGTGCACGTCGACGAAGACGCAATCGGCTTCGTGTCGTTCGCGTTCACGCCCGGCGTGAACGCAGTCGGCTATCAGGGTGTGGCGTGCACACTGCAGAACGCCAAATCGGGGCAGTACCAGGGCGTGCGTAACTTCTGGGTGGTCACCAAGGGCGCGCCAAAAGGGGCTGCGGCGAAGTTCATCTCGTGGATCACCAACTCGAAAAACGCGATCGCGCGCAAGATCATCGCCTCGCAGTGGATCCCAATCCACTAGATCCCACCACCCTGACCCCCATCCTCGCGCGCCCTACGCGATCTACGACGAGCAGACGGTGTGTGAGCAGCCAGAGCACCGGTGTCAGCTGGGTCCCCTGACAGGGGACCCAGCGTGATACCCACACGCCTCAGGCGGGGCGGGGCGGGGGCGGCCGAGCGTCGCGCGGAGCTGGCACTTGGCGCACTGGCGGCGCTGTTGCTGGCGACGATCGCGCTGATCGCGATCACGGTGTTTGCGAAAGCGTGGCCCTCGTTTGCGCACAACGGGCTGAGTTGGTTCGGCTCGGGCGGTAACGTCGAACGACAGCTCGAAGCGATCATCACGGGGCCGAAGGACCCGGCCCACTACGTCTACCACTTCCGCGCGTGGCCGCTTATCTGGGGCACGATCCTGACCTCGGGGATAGCTGTGATATTGGGCATGGCGATCTCGATCCTCGCGGCGGTGTTCATCGTGGAGTTCGCGCCGGCGTCGGTGCGAACCGTGATCGATCCGGTAATCCGGCTGCTCGCGGGGGTGCCCTCGGTGGTGTACGGGCTGATCGGGATCCTGGCGATCGCGCCGTGGATGGAACACAACCTGCTCTCCACGCAGCGCAAGCGCTCGGTGGAGTACGTGGTGCAGCTGACGGGCGCCAACCTGACCGTGGCAACGCTGATCTTGACGGTGATGATCGTGCCGATCATGGTGGCGATCGTGGTGAGTGCGTTGGAGGCGGTACCGAAATCCTGGACGGAGGGCTCGGCCGCGCTGGGCGTGAACCGCTGGCGCACGACCTGGAGGGTCTCGTTGCGCACGGTGCGTCCGGCGATCGTGGCCGCGGCGGTGCTGGCGACGGCGCGTGCGCTCGGCGAGTCGATCATGCTCTCGATGGTCAGCGGCTCGCGCGGCTTTGCGCCCAACCCGCTGGACGGCGTGACGTTCTTCTTCGAGCCGGTGCGCCCGCTGGCGGCGACGATCATCGACTACATCGACTCGATCTCGGTGGTGCCGATGGAACAGACGCTGTATGCGATGGCAGCGGTGCTGCTGGTCTCCTGCGCGCTGCTGAGCCTGGCGGGCTGGGCGGCGAAGCAGCCGATGAAGCGCTATGGAATAAGGGCCTAGGAGATGGCAAGCGCAGAGCAGACGCTGACGGCTCCCGGCCCGATGGTGCCCCCCGCGAACTTGAAGCGCGTGAGCGCGCGGCGCGACTCGATCGGCAGCTGGCCGCTGCTTGACCGCGTGGCGTGGGCGCTGTGCTGGGCGGTGGGGCTCGGCCTGTGCGCGATTGCGGCGGCGATCGTGGTGTTCATGTTCGTGAAGGGGATCGCCTACCTGAGTCCGAGCCTGCTCTTGGAACACCCGGCCGCCTCGCAGAGCCAGGCGACCTCGGGCGGTTTCTTGGATCCGATCGAGGGGACGCTGCTGCTGACGGCGGTGGGGATCGCGATCGCCGCCCCGCTGGGCGTGGCGGTGGCGGTGTGGTTGTGCGAGTACGCCCGCCCGGCGTGGCTGGCGCGGCTGGTGGAGTCGAGCGTGGAAATGATCGCGGGTGCCCCCAGCGTGCTGCTGGCGATGTTTGGCCTGGTGGTGTTCGCGCGGCCGGTGCTGGGTTTCCTCTCCTACACCTCGGCCGGTGGCGCGGTGACGGGCAAGTCGTTCTTGACAGCGGGGGCGATGATGTCGCTGATCGGACTACCGCTGGTGGTGGCTGCCACCCGCGAGGCGCTGTTGCAGGTACCCGCGCACGTGCGCGAGGCATCCCACGCGCTGGGTAAGACGCGGGCGACGACGATCCGACGCGTGTTGCTGCCGTCGATCAGGCCGAGCATGACGAGCGGTGTGACCCTGGCGATCGGGCGCATCGTTGGCGACACGGCGATCGTTGTGATCCTGCTCGGCGCGGGCATTCGCCTGGAAGGCGCGGGCGGGCTGCCGGGGTTGTCGATCCTGCGTGGGTCGGGCGGGACGCTGACCAGCTATGTGCGCTACAACTCGCCGGCGGGCGAAGGCAACGCGCACGAAAAGGCCTATGCGGCGGCGTTCGTGCTGATGCTGATGGTGCTGGTACTGAACGTGATCGTTACGCGGCTGAGTGCGAGGCGCACTGGAGCGCGAGCCAGCGTGTGGAGAGCCGTACAGTGGAGCTTCCCATGGAGTTGAACGCATTGAGATCGATCGGAACGGGCGACCCCCGTGGCAGCAGGAGGTGGGCGGCTTGGACTCGCTGACACCTCCTCCTGTGCGACGGATCGCGCCGAAGAGCCGCCCAACAGTGGTGGCGCCGCCATCAAACGGCACGGGACATCCAGCACCGACCGTCGTGGACCCGGGAGCGACGGCCACACTACCGGCGCCCACGGTCCCGCTCGCCGCCCCAAGCGTGCCCGTCGCCGGCGACGCGAGCAGGCATCTCGGCCGCCCCTCCTCGCCGACGACGGTGGAGCGGATGCGGATCGAATCGGTGTGGCTGGCCTATGGCGAGCGGTGGGTGGTGCGCGACGTGAGCCTGCCTGTGCGTCGTGGCGAGGTGCTGGCACTGATCGGGGCGTCGGGGTCGGGCAAGACGACGCTGCTGCGCTCGCTGAACCGCCTGACCGAGATGACCGCAGGGGCCGCGCGGGCGGGACGGATAACGCTGGACGGCCAGGAGATCGCCGAGATCGAGGTGAACAGCCTGAGGCGGCGCGTGTCGATGGTCTTTCAGCAGCCGAACCCGTTCCCGATGAGCGTGCGCGAGAACGTGGCGTATGCGCTGCGCGAGGAGCACGCGCCGGGGGGCAGGCGCAAACGGCGCTCGCGCGGGGAGCTCGAGCCGGCCGTGATCGACGCACTGCGGCGCGCGGGCCTGTATGAGGAGGTGGCGACAGATCTGGACCATCCGGCACTGCGGCTGTCGGGCGGCCAGCAGCAACGGCTGTGCATCGCGCGCGCGCTGGCGGTGGAGCCCGAGGTGCTGTTGCTGGACGAGCCGTGCTCGGCGCTCGACCCGATCTCGACGGCGACGATCGAGGATCTGATCGTGGGGTTGCGCGAGAGCGTGGCGATCGTGATCGTGACGCACAACCTGCAGCAGGCGATGCGGGTGGCCGATCACGTCGCGTTCATGCACCTCGGCGAGCTGGTGGAGTATGGGCCGAGCGCGCAGCTGTTCGACAGCCCGCGTGAGCAGCGTACGCGCGAGTATGTGAGCGGGGCGTTCGGATGAGACCAGGGCGCTCCCGTTGGCGGTGAGAGCAGGCCGCGGCCGGGGCGGGCGGGCGGCGGTGTCCGGCCGGCGGAGGATTTGGATTGGGATGAGCGGTTCGTTCTTTGCTGCTCCGACCGCGCTGGCGGTCGTTTCCCTCGCATTGGTGTGTTGCGGCTGCGAGTCAACGCAGGAAAAGAGCGCGGCTCTGGGAAAAGCCGCCAAGCACGAGCGGTTGGCGCTGGAGGGCGTGTCGGTGAGCCGCGAGAGCCCGAGCGTGCGGGTTCTGAGCACTGCCGTGGTGCACTCGAGCGAAGCGACCGCGGTGACGGTGACTCTGTTGAACACGTCGTCGAAGGTGCTGGAGAACGCTCCGATCGAGATCACGGTGCGCGACGCGAAGGGGGCGGTGCTGTTCCGCAACGACCAGCCCGGGGAAGCTCCGTCGCTGGCGAAGGTGTCGCTGCTGGGAGTGGATGCGCAGACGATGTGGATCGACGATCAGGTGCAGGTGAGTGGAGTCCCTGCCTCGGCGAGTGCGCTCGTGGGCGAAGCGACACCGGCGTCCGGGCCGATCCCCCAGATCGGCGTGTCGGGCGTGCACGCCGGCGGGGAAGCCAGCGCGGGAGCCGGCGCGGCGGGGACCGTGAGCAACCGCTCGAGCGTGACCCAGCAGAGCCTGGTGGTCAACGCGATCGCACGCCGCGGAGCGAAGATAGTGGCGGCCGGCCGGGCGATCCTCCCTGAAGTTGCCTCGGGCGCGTCGCTGCCTTTCCAGGTCTATTTCGTCGGCAACGCTAGCGGCGCAAAGATCGAAACGAGCGCGCCCCCCACCACGTTCTGATCTGCGCCGGCATTCGCGCTCACATATGGGCGTTGCGACAGACCCGTGCGTTGCAGCCGTGCGTTGCAGCCGACCTACAGACGTCCCGGCAGGCCCCGCGTCAGTGGTGTTTGCCCCGTTTGAGCATGATCCCCTCGATCCGGTGGGCGACCGTCTCGCAGGCGTCGACGGCAGCCTCGAGCGACTCGAAGATGTCCTTCCAGCGGATCACGACCATCGGGTCGGCTGCACCGCCTTCGAACAGTGAGGCGACGCCGTCGCGCAGCAACCGGTCTCCCTCATTCTCGAGCCGGTGGATCTCGACCAGGTACGGTCCGGGCTCGGCGCCCGCCCCGAGCCGCTCGAGCGCCTTGACGATCTGCTCGTCGGCGCCGACCAGCACATCGGCCATCTCCACCGCCTGCTCCATCGGGGCCTCCACTCCGTAGAGGTAGAGCAGCGCGGCGGTCTGCTCGGTGTGGTCGAGCACGTCGTCAAGCGCGGTGGCCAGCGCGTAGCCATCACCAGCGTCAAACGGTACGCGCAGACGGCGACCGCGATCGTTGAGACGGTGGATGATGTCGTGGGTGATGCGGTCGCCCTCCTGCTCGAAGGACTTCAGTTCGTCGGCCAGGCCGGAGCGCTCTGGCAATTCGGCGAGCAGCTCGCGCAACAGCAGGCCGGAGCGCAGGATGTTGCTGCCGGCATTCTGCACCAGCGTGACGAGCGTTGGGTCGGGCGTGCGGCGCAAAAAGGGCATCCGGCTAGGGTATGTGCCCGACAACGCAGGTGTCGCGTGCTTCACGACTTCTTCACGAGTCGATCACGACTTTGCAACGCCTGAACAGGCCCCATCCAGCGACCCTAGGAGATGGTGGCCGTGCACCAGGACAGCTCCAGCACCCTGTATGCAGGCGAGCTTGAGATCAGGCTCGGCGAGGGTCTTGTGCTCGCCACCGGTCGCGCGCTGACGCTGTCGGTGCGCGAGTTCGAGCTGCTGGTCGCCCTGGCGCACAGGGCGGGAGCGATCGTCACGCGCGAAGAGCTGTATGCGTCGGTGTGGGGCGGTGAGCTGCGGGCGGGCGATCGCTCGGTGGACGTGTATGTGAGCAAGCTGCGCAACAAGCTTGAGGAGGCGATGCCGGATCGGCGCTTCATCCACACCCACCCCGGATTTGGCTATCGATTCCAGCCTCAGCCGACCGTGGGGCCTTCACGAGATGTTCACAACGGCTCCGTGCTCGATTGAAGACACTGGATTGGCACTGAGCCGGCGCAGGGATCGACCTGCCCTCGTCGCCGCCCAAAAACCCAGTCAGAGGAGAAGTTGTGAACAAGAACAAGATCGGCGCGCTCGCGAGTTGCGCGCTGCTCGCGCTGACTCTCGGCGCGTGCGGCAAATCCAGCTCAACCAAATCCACGGGCAGCACCAGTTCAACGTCTGCGACCATCTCCGGCGCCGGCTCGACGTTCGCGGCCCCGGTCTATGAGCAGTGGGGCTCTGGCATCTCGGGCCTGACCGTCAACTACAACCCCGTCGGCTCGGGCGCCGGTATCACGGCGCTGGAGGGCAAGACGGTCGACTTTGGCGCCAGCGACCCGCCGCTGAAGGCAGCGGACGAAGAAACGCTGGCGAAGGTCGGAGAAGCCCAGCAGATCCCAATGTTTCTGGGCGCGATCACTGTGTCCTACAACCTGCCGGGCGTGAACGCCGGTTTGAAGCTCAACGGCAAGGCGATCGCCAACATCTTCCTCGGGAAGATCAAGACCTGGAACGACGCTGAAATCAAGGCGTTGAACCCGGGTGTGTCGCTGCCGAGCACCGCGATCACGGTGATCCACCGCTCGGACTCCTCGGGCACGACGGCCGGCTTCACCGGCTTCCTGTCGGCCGTGGATCCCGAATGGAAGAGCAAGGTCGGCGAAGGCAAGGACGTGCAGTGGCCGGTCGGCACCGGCGCGAAGGGCAACGCGGGTGTTGCCGCCGCGGTCCAGCAGACCACGGGCGCTGTCGGCTATGTCGAGCAGGCGTACGCACTGCAGCACAAGTTCACATACGCCAGCGTGCAGAACAAGGCCGGCAAGTACGTGGAACCGACGCTTGCTTCCACGAGCGCGGCCGCCGAAGGCATCGAAGTGCCGGCCAACCTCGGGTTCGCGATCAAAAACCCGTCGTCTCCGGCCGCCTACCCGATCACCTCGCAGACGTTTGTGGTCGTGTACAAGGACATGTGCAAGGCCGGCGTACCCGGTGGCGAATCGGCCGCCCAGGGCGTCGTGAAGTTCCTGGACTACGGTCTGGGCGAAGGCCAGAGCATCCTCAGCAAGGCGGACTACGCGGCGCTGCCGGCCGCGATCCTGGCCAAGTCAAAGGAAGCTGTGGCTGCCCTGCAGTGCAACGGGAAAACAATCACAGGCTGAGCACAAGCAGCCATCCTCCGCCGGGTAGGCTCACGAGCATCGTGAAGCTGGCGGTGGAGGCGAAGCCGAGTCACACTGGAGGTGACTCGGCTTCGGGCTAGGAGCGAAAGCACGTGGAGAGCGCATCACTGACAAGCAGCGGCCCCTCGACTCTCGAGCGGCCGCTGCTTGCGCGCCTCCCCGACAGAGCTCTGAAGTACGGCCTGACCGCGCTGGCCTCTTCGATCCTGGCGCTGATCGTCTACTTCTTCATCCGCCTGGTCGGCGAAGCCGGTCCGGCGTTTGCCAAGTTCGGCGTGCTGGGCTTCACCTTCGGCAACGACTGGAACGTGAGCGCCAACCACTTCGGCGCACTGCCGCTGCTGGTGGGGACATTGATCACCTCGTTGCTGGCGCTGGCAATCGGCGTGCCTGTCGCCGTGGCGACAGCGGTGTACATAACCGAGCTGTGCCCGCGCCGCATACGCGGCCCGGTAACGATCCTGATCGAGCTGCTGGCGGCCGTACCGTCGGTGGTGTACGGACTGTGGGGGATCTTCTTCCTCGCACCCAAGCTGCAACCGGCCGAGCAGTGGGTGGCCGACCGCCTGTCCTTCATACCATTTATCGGCGGCGGGCTGGTGACGATCCCCAACTACTTCATTACCGGCCTGGTGCTGGCGATCATGATCCTGCCGATCGTGAGCTCGATCTCGCGCGAGGTGATGAGCACCGTGCCGATCGACCACAAGGAGGCGGCGCTTGGACTGGGGGCCACCCGCTGGGAGATGATCCGCACGGCGGTGCTGCCGTACTGCCGCACCGGGATCACGGGCGCTGCGATGCTGGGACTCGGCCGCGCGATCGGCGAGACAATCGCCGTGACGATCCTAATCGGGGACGCGCCGCAGCTGAGCAACCACCTTTTCGGCCAGGGCTACAGCCTCGCGGCGGTGATCGCGAACGAGTTCGGCGAGGCCCAGGAACTGCACCGCTCGGCGCTGTTCGCCGCCGGCCTTGTGCTGTTCGTGCTGACGTTGCTTGTGAACGTGGCAGCACGCGTGCTGGTGTTGAGATCTTCGCGCAGCAAGGCACCAAAGCGGACCGCGCGCGATTTCGGCGATGCCAATGCGGCGCTCGGGACAGCGCCCGGCGCATGAGGGTGAGTGTCGATGCGCAACCATGCTTCGGCGCCGGCCTGGCTGCGCAACCATGCTTCGGCGCCGGCCTGGCTGCGCAACCACGCTTCGGCGCCGGCCTGGCTGTGGCAAGCGCACCCGCTGGCGAGGCCGTGAGCTCGTGAGCGCAGACGCCCACATGCTGGAGCGATTCGCCGTCAGCCCCAAGCGCCGGCGTCGCGACCGACTCGCGCGCAGCGCAATCCTGGCAGCGACCGCAATCGCCCTGATACCGCTGGCGCTGATCGTGTACTACCTGTTGAGCAAGGGGTTGGGATCGTGGAGCTGGAGCTTCTTTACGACCGATCCGACCGGCAACACGTTCTTTGCGAGCTCCTCGATCGGCGGGATCAAGAGCGCGATCCTCGGCACGATCGAGATCGTGGCGGTGGCCTCTGCGCTGTCCATCCCGATCGGCATCGGCGTGGCGGTGTGGCTGGTGGAGTACGGCCGCAGCAGTCGCTTCGCCCACACGGTGCGCTTCTTCGTGGACGTGCTGACAGGCGTCCCCTCGATCATGTTTGGCCTGTTTGTGTACATCGTGCTGATCCTCGGCACCGGCAGCACCTATGCCGCCTACAAGGGCTCATTTGCGCTCGCGCTGCTGATGCTGCCGGTCGTGACACGCTCAGCTGAGGTGGTGTTGCTGCTGATCCCCGGCGCTTTGCGCGAGTCGGCGCTGGCGCTCGGTGCGCCGCGTTGGCGTGTGATCTTCAAGATCGTGCTGCCGACGGCGATGCCCGGGCTGGTGACGGGCGTGCTGCTGGCGATCGCGCGCGCTGCCGGCGAGACCGCGCCGCTGCTTTTCACCGCCGGAGCGACGCTCAAGACGGGCTTCGGGTTGAACGGCTTTATGAACTCGTTGCCGATCCAGATATACACCGACGTCACATCTGCCACCACATCCGTGGTAAACCGTGCGTGGGGAGCAGCCCTGACGCTGGTTGCGATGATCCTCATACTCAACCTGTTTGCGCGCCTTGTGGCGCGCAGGAGCAATTTGCGATGAACGCCGACGGACACACGCCGGGTACGGCGTCGGAGCCAACAGACACGCCGTCACTGCCACCTGCCCCGCTGACAACGGACATACCTACTTACGACATGCTCGAACCCAAGCCAGATCGCCCTCCCCACGCCTCCCAAGCCGATGTCCCCAGCGACAAGCCCACCCTCGCCCAGGCGCGAGCCGGGCATGGCGTAAAGCTCGAGAAGCTCCGCGCGTTCTACGGCGACGTCGAACAGGTGAAGGGCATCGACCTCGATTTCCACGCCAACGAGGTGACTGCGATCAT
Organism: Solirubrobacteraceae bacterium; assembly: GCA_049591495.1. Lineage (GTDB taxonomy): Bacteria > Actinomycetota > Thermoleophilia > Solirubrobacterales > Solirubrobacteraceae > Palsa-744. The sequence continues at coordinate 12,025 of JBAWFB010000288.1, read as the reverse complement.
CGGCCCGTCAGGGTGCGGCAAGTCGACGATGGTGCGCTGCATCAACCGCATGCACGAGGAGATCCCAGGAGCGCGTGCGGAGGGCCGAGTGCTGCTGGACGATCTCGACATCTATGACCCGGCGGTCGACGTGGTGGCGGTGAGGCGCGCGATCGGGATGGTCTTCCAGAAGCCGAACCCGTTCCCGACAATGTCGGTGTTTGACAACGTGGCGGCAGGACTGCGCCTGTCCTCGCGCAAACCCGGCGACCTGCGGCACAAGGTCGAGTCGGCGTTGCGCGGTGCGGGGCTGTGGGAGGAGGTCAAGGACCGTCTCGGCGAGGCGGGGGCGGGCCTCTCGGGCGGGCAGCAGCAGCGCCTGTGCATCGCGCGCTCGCTCGCCGTCGAACCAGAGGTGATCCTGATGGACGAGCCCTGCTCGGCGCTCGACCCGATCGCGACGCTGAAGATCGAGGAGCTGATCGACCAGCTCAAGCTGCGCGTGACAATCGTGATCGTGACCCACAACATGCAACAGGCCGCGCGGGTGGCCGACCGTACCGCGTTCATGCTGGGCGGTGAGCTTGTCGAGGTCGGCCCAACACAGGAGATCTTTACGAACCCGAGCGACCCGAGGACCGAAGAATATGTCACCGGGAAGTTCGGCTGAGAGAGAACCTCATGAACCCTGACGCGCACATCGACAACTCACCGCCGCCGCTCACCGCGCAACAGGGCAGGCTGCACTTCCAGCAGGAGCTGCAGGGCCTGGAGACACGCGCGCTTGGGGGTCTCGATGTGGTCCTCGAACAGCTCGACCGCACGCTGGAGTCGCTGGCCCACCAGGACGTGGAGTTGGCCCAGATGGTGATCGCCGACGACGACCGGGTCGACGGGCGCTACCTGGAAGTCCACCAGGGCATCCTCTCGCTGCTGGCCACCCAGGCGCCCGTGGCGGGCGATCTGCGGCTGGTGGCCGCGCTGCTACACGTGATCGTGCACGTCGAGCGGATGGGCGACCAGTGCGTGAATATCGCCAAGCTGATCCCGCTGTCGGGCTACGAGCCGCCGGTGCGCCCAGAGGTTTTGGAGGCGCTGCTGAAGATGGGCGCGCACGCACGCTCAGAGGTCGTGCAGTGCAAGGCCGCCTTCACCGGCCGCGATGTCGGCTTGGCCGAAGATCTCGCGCGCCAGGACCGCGAGATCAATCGCCTCAACCGCGAGATATTCCGTCTGGCGCTCGAGATCGGCGACGACCCGGACACGCGCGAGTGGGGAATGCACATGATCCTCGTGGCGCGGGCGCTCGAGCGCATCGGCGACAATGCGGTGGACGTGGGCGAGCAGGTCGCATTCGTCGTGACAGGCCTGTTCCGGGAGTTCTCTGACCAGACCAACCCGCTCGGCCGCTGACCGTCCGACCAGACCAACCCGCTTGGCCGCTGACCGAGCGCTTTGCCGGGATTTGATTGGGACGTCGGAGTTTGAGCCCCACGGAGAGGCCAACGTCCCGATCCCGGTCGAATCTCGCTCTGATGTTTCCGCATACTCGTTCCAGCAACCGGCCGGCGTCGCGCAAACAGCGCAGTGGGCTGTGAACATCCTGTGACCATCGTCTGCAGAACTTGTGCTTCAGGTCTCGACTGCCTATACACTCCACGCAGATGACGGTGGGCATCCTCTCCACGGATGAAGGGGTCGCTTCGAGCGCAGGGGGCACCTCCTCTTTGCGGATCGCGGTGCTTGATCGCGATAGCGGCTTCATTCAGGTCCTCGGCAAGCGCATGGACCGTCTCGGCTGGGAGCATCGCGTGCTCGCGAGCCCTGTGCAGGCCGATGCGATCGCCTCAATGCGCCTCAGCGCGCTCGTGGTGGACCTGGCCGTGTTGGGCCCGCAGGCATGGGAATGGCTCGAGCGTCTGTGCGGCGCGCTGCCGGAGCTCGGGATAGTGGTGTGTACCGGGCCCTCGACCGTCGCCCAGCGCGTGCGCGGGCTGCGCTTGGGGGCGGATGACTGGATCACCAAGCCCTGCCACCCCGAGGAGGTCATCGCCCGTGTGCAGGGGCTGGTGCGGCGACGCCGTCGTGCGACCGCGCGTACCGAATCGAAGCCTGTGTCGGCGGGCGAGGTGGAGATCCGCTCCGACCGCTTCCAGGCGTTCGTGGCGGGACGCAGCCTCGAGCTGACAAGACGCGAGTTCGAGTTGATCGAGCTGTTGGCCGGAGGCGAAGGGCGCGTGCTGGAGCGCGAGGAGATCTACTCGCGCCTGTGGGGCTACGCAATGGTGCGCGGCGACCGTTCGGTGGACGTTTTCGTGCGTAAGCTGCGCCAGAAGCTTGAGAAGGCCTCCCCCGAGTGGCGCTACATCCACACACACTTTGGGATTGGCTACCGCTTCGCCGCCGAAAGGGCCGACGAGACCACGCAGGACACTTCTCCTAGCGAAGGCGCAAGGGCTGTCGTGGACAAGGCCGGCGCGCTAAACCTCGACGACCGCGACACCACCCGCGATCAGGGCGAGCTCGGCGGGGCGCAGCACGAGTATGAGCTCAGCGCCGGCCCCGCTTAGCCGCACGACCAGCAGGCCCCCCTTCTTCAAGTCCACGCGACCGCCGGCGAGCTCACCGGCCACACTTGAGAGGTCGGGCTCATGACCAATCAACAGCAGCGGCCCATCGGCGCTCACGCCGGCAAGCAGGTCGAGCGCTTCACGGGCCCGCAGCCCCCCGGCCAGCAACGGATGCAGCTCGAGCAGCTCGCGCTGAGACTCGCTCATTTGCGCGAGCGCCAGCTCCGCGGTTTCACGGGCGCGCGCCTTTGGGCTCGCGATGATCGCGCCAAACGAGACGCCCATCCGTACAAGCGCGATCCCGGCCGTACGTGCCTGATCCTCGCCGCGTTGGGTCAGTTGACGCTCACTGTCGGGGCGAGAGCCGTGAGGTTCCGCGTCGGCGTGACGGAGCAGCCAGAGCTGGCGGGCCATAGCCATGGTGTTCTGCGAGCATAGAAGAGTTGAGCACGCCGACGAGCAAAGAACATGAGCATGTGGACCCGCACGGCAGAGACGCCGGTGAGCCTGGCGGTGAGGTGCGCCACGACGCAGACCAGACAAGCGCCATCGCACAGCAGACACCTCCTGGCGCAGAGCAGACAAGCTCCAGCATCAATCACGAGACGGGGCGGTCTCCCAACCATCGCCTGGAGGACCCCTCGCTGTACATCAACCGAGAGCTGTCGTGGCTTGACTTCAACGAGCGCGTGCTACAGCTCGGCGAGGACGAGACCACACCCCTGCTGGAGCGCGTGAAGTTCTGCGCGATCTACACGACCAACCTCGACGAGTATTACATGGTGCGCGTGGCCGGTCTGCACGACCAGATCGACGCGGGCGTGGAGAACCCCAGCCAGGACGGACACACGCCGTCAGAGACGATCGCCGGGATTCGCAAGCGCGTGCTCGAGCTGGGGACGCGACTCAGCGACTGCTTCGAAGGCGACCTGAGACCGGCGCTGTCAGAGCACGGTGTGAACGTCGTCAGCTTCGAGCAGCTCGACGACGAGCAGCGCGTGCAGCTGGCACAGCAGTTTCGCCGCGTGATCTTCCCGGCGCTGACGCCGCTGGCGGTGGCGCCGGGCCGGCCGTTTCCCTACATCTCGAACCTGTCGCTCAGCCTTGCGGTGCTCGTGCGCGATCCCACCGGCGGGGAGACGGTGTTCGCGCGCGTGAAGGTCCCCACCGAGATCCTGCCGCGCTTCATGGCGGTGCGCTCGCTCGACTCCACGGGAGGGGGTGGGCCCGATACGACCCTGATCCCACTCGAGGATGTGATCGCCCACCATCTCGACGCGCTGTTCCCCGGTATGGAGATAGTCGACTATGACGTGTTCAGGGTCACCCGCGACGCCGACCTGGAGGTCTCAGACGACGCCGCCGACCTGCTGCAGGCGGTCGAGGACGAGCTGCGCCGCCGGCGCTTCGGCGAGATCGTGCGCGTGGAGATCGGCTCGAGCTGCTCTGAGCGGTTGCGCGAGGAGCTGGTCGGATTGCTCGGCGTGCGCGAGGACGAGGTGTACCCGGTCGAGGGTCTGCTCGACATGGGCGCCCTGTGGCAGATCGTGAAGCTGCCCGGGATGCAAGAGCTGCGCAACGCCCCCTACACGCCCGTGACCCACCCGCGCCTGTTGCGCCACGAGGGTGAGCGCCCGGACATTTTTGCCACGATGCGCGAGGGCGACGTGCTGGTGCACCACCCCTACGACTCGTTTGCAACCTCGGTCGAGCGCTTCGTCGAGCAGGCGGTGGCCGATCCGAATGTGCTGGCGATCAAGCAGACTGTGTACCGCACCAGCGACGACTCGCCGCTGGTGCCGGCGCTGATCGCAGCATCGGAGCGAGGCAAGCAGGCAGTTGCGCTGGTGGAGCTGACCGCGCGCTTTGACGAGCGCATGAACATCCATTGGGCCAAGGCGCTGGAGGAGGCAGGCGTCCACGTTGTGTATGGCCAGCCCGCGCTGAAGACCCACGCCAAGTGCGTGCTGGTGGTGCGCAGGGAGGGCGACGGGGTGCGCAACTACGTGCATGTGGGCACCGGCAACTATCACTCGGCGACCGCACGCCTGTACACCGATTTCGGGCTGTTCACGATCGACGAGGACATCGGCGCGGATGTGGCCGACATGTTCAACAACCTCACCGGCTACGGCCGTCCGCTGGGCTACCGCAAGGCGCTGATCGCACCCGCGCACCTGCGTGAGGGGTTGATCGCGCAGATCGACGCTACGATCGCCGCCCACTCCCCCTCCTCGCCGGGCAGGATCGCGATGAAGATGAACGCGCTCGTCGACGGTCATTGCATCCGCGCGCTCTACCGCGCGTCGAGGGCGGGCGTGAGGGTCGATCTGAACGTGCGCGGGATCTGCTGTCTGCGCCCCGGCGTCCCGGGGATCTCGGAGAACATCCGGGTGGTGTCGGTGGTGGGGCGTCTGCTGGAGCACTCGCGCGTGTACACATTCGAGCGCGACGGGGAGCGCACCGTGTACATCGCCTCAGCCGATCTGATGCCGCGCAATCTCGATCATCGCGTGGAGCTGGCGGCGCCGATCGAGTCGCCCGAGCTGCGCGCCGAGCTGATGGACACCCTGGAACGCGCGTTTGCCGACAATCAGAGCTCGTGGGAACTGGAGGCCGATGGCACATGGCGCAGGCGCCACCCCGCCGCGGGGGAGCGCCCCCGCAACATGCAGCTGGAGTTGATGGAGCTGCACATGCGCCGAGCCGCCGAAGCCCGCCCCGCCGAGCGCGAGACGCCACGGCCGTCAGCGGACTGAATCCTGGGCGCCGGGCAGGCTCTACCAAATGCCGCGGCACATCTAGGCGAAGCGCACCTGCACGTCCAGACCCCCGTGTGGCTGGGCTCGCGTGCTGACGCTCGCTCCGTGGGTGCTGGCAATGGCGTGAACGATCGATAGCCCGAGGCCGTGCCCATCGCCTTGATGGGTGCGGTGCGCGCCGAGGCGCTGGAAGGGCTGCTGGAGGCGGTCCAGCTCCTCGGGTGGGATCACGGGGCCGTCGTTGGCTACAGACAGAACAGCCCGTCCCGCCTCGGTCGCGGTCGTGATGTCAATGTGACCGCCGGCCACGTTGTGCGTGATCGCGTTGTCGACGAGGTTTGCTGTGAGGCGCTCCACGAGACGTGGATTGCCCTCCATGCTGGCAGGGTCGAGGGTCGCGTTGAACTGCAGGCCGCGGCGCTCGATCTCCTGGCGACGCGCGGCGATCACCTCGCCGGTCACCGCCGCCAAATCGACCGGCTCGCGGCGATCGAGGCCCCGCTCGCCGCTGGCTAGATCGAGCAGCGCCTCGATCAGCTCCTCCAGCTGCTGCTCGGAGGCGAGCACCCGCTCGTGCGCCGCACGTAGTGACCCGACGCCGGCGTCGGGGTCCGCCAGCGCGACCTGAGCCAGCGTCTTCAGGCGGGCGAGCGGCGTGCGCAGCTCGTGGGAGGCGTTGGCGACGAACTGGCGCTGCGATCGGAAGGAGGCGTCGAGCCGTCCGAGCAGCCCGTCGAACGTGTCCCCGAGCTCCTTGAACTCGTCGTCGGGGCCGGCGAGCGCGAGCCGCCGGTGGAGGTCCGTGGCGGAGATCTCACGTGCGGCGTTCGTGATCGTGCGCAGCGGGCGCAGCACCCGTCCCGCCACTAGCCACCCGAGCCCCATCGACAGGGCCGCCATCACCGCCAGCGCGATCAGCGACACGACCGCGAGCACACGCACGTCCGCGCCGTGCTGGCCGGGATCGAACACCCGCACTTCGCCGGCGCCGGGTGACGGTGACGCCTGCAGCGTCGGTTCCACGCCCTGTTCGCGAGGCCCGGCGCGACCAGGTGGGGTGGCGCCGGGAGGCGACGCGCGCGATTCGGATTGAACGAATGGCGCTGGGACCGGCTGAGTGCGGGAGACGGCGGTGAACGTGATCGCGAGCAGCACCGCACCCGAGATGAAGAACAGGCCACCGTAGAGCGCCGCCAGGCGCAGGCGGATCGTGCGGCGCGGCAGAGGCAGGCGCTGCGCTATTCGGGTGAGTCGCTGGCCGAGGCTCAAGGCGGGTCACTCAGATCCGGTAGCCGGCCTTGGCGACCGTCTCGATCAGCGGCGGCTCCCCGAGCTTTGCCCGCAGGCGGCTGACAGTGATCTTGACGGCGTTCGTGAACGGGTCGGCCGCCTCGTCCCACACCCGCGCCAAGAGCTCCTCGGCCGACACGCAGCGGCCTTGCGACGCGAGCAGCAGCTCGAGCACGCCGAACTCCTTTGGCGCTAGCTCGATCTGCCTGCCTGCCCTGGACACACGATGCGCTGCCGAGTCGAGCATCAGATCCTCGCGGCACAGCAGCGGCGGGATCGCCGGCTGGGCGCGCCTGGCCAGGGCGCCGATGCGCGCCACCAGCACCGGGAAGTCAAACGGCTTGGACAGGTAGTCGTCGGCTCCGAGGGCAAGACCGTCGACCAGATTCTCGACCATCCCTGCGGCCGTGAGCATCAGCACGCGGCTTCTGCATTCGTCTCCCACCAGCTTCGCGCACAGCTCGTCGCCGTGCATTCCGGGCAGGTCGCGGTCGAGCACGATCACGTCGTAGTCATTTATGCGGGCGCGAGCGAGCCCGGCGGGGCCGTCCAGCGCGACATCGACCGCCATGCCTGTTTGGCGCAACCCGAATGCGACGGCCTCAGCCATCTCCTCGTCGTCCTCGATCACAAGCACCCGCACAATCCTCACGGTACCTCGGCGTGGTTTCATCGCGGTTTCGTCATTGCGACCCGGGCCGGCGATACGTTCCCGAAACCATCCATGTCGTACAAGCAGCCCAACGCACCACCCGACGAGCTTGAGAGGAGACGACATGCGAAGCGACGCCGCACCCATCGACGATCGAGGCACGCTCGACGAGCGAGGCACAACGACAGGCCATCTCCGACGAGCGGCCTGCGCCGCCGCGGCGCTCCTGATCGCGGGCGTGCTCGTCGCCGGCTGCGGCGGCGGATCACCGAAAGGGGGCGTGGCGAGCCTGGGGTCGCACACGTCGAGCTCACACTCCTCGACCAGCCCCGCCGGCGCGAGCGAAGGACACGAAGCGTCGCCTGGCAGCCAGGCCGTTGCCTACGCGGCATGCATACACGCGCACGGGGTGCCCAACTTCCCCGAGCCGCAGGTCACCGAACACGGCAACTCAGTCAGCGTAAAGATGGCCGTCCCCGCAAGCGTTGGCAGCAACCCCAAGTTCAAGTCCGCCCAGGAAGCTTGCCGCAAGCTCTTGCCCGGCGGCGGCCCCGGCAATCAGGCTCCGCTGACGCCCACGCAGCAGCAGCAGTACCTGAAGGCCGCGGCGTGTATCCGCGCGCACGGCGTGCCGAACTTCCCCGACCCGACCTTCTCCAGTAGCGGCGTGCACATCGAACACCAGAAGCTCAACGAGAGCTCGCCAGCGTTCAAGACGGCGGTGCATGACTGCGAATCGTTGATCCCGGGTGGCGTGCACGGCGGCCCCGGCCACGCGCAGGAAGCGGCGCCACGACCAGCGCCATGACATAGCGATCCTCAGCTTTTTTTCAGGTTGGCCTGTCAGCATCGGCTGATGCGTTTGCTGGTGGTCGACGACGACCCATCCGTTCGCGAGGCGCTCGAGCTTGTGCTCGACCTCAACGGATTTGGGGTGGCGACGGCGGCGGACGGCGGCGAGGCGATCCGCACGCTCGCGGTGGACCGGCCTGACGCGGTGATCCTCGACGTGCTGATGCCCGGCCTGGACGGCCTGGAGGTCTGCCGGCGGATGCGAGCGATTGGCGATCGCACGCCGGTGCTGATGTTGACTGCCCGCACCGAGGTGTCAGAGCGGGTGGCCGGTCTGGAGGCGGGCGCCGATGACTATCTGGCAAAGCCGTTCGCCAGCGAGGAGCTGATCGCCAGACTCCGTGCCCTGTTGCGCCGCACGGGCTGGGAGGGCAACGAGGAGACCATGCGTTTCGAGGATCTGGAGCTCGATCCGCTCGCGCACGAGGCGCGCCGCTCAGGGCGTCCGCTGGAGCTGACGCGCACGGAGTTCCTGTTGCTGGAGCTGCTGATGCGCCATCCTCGTCAGGTGCTCTCGCGCACAAGGATCTTCGAGTGCGTATGGGGCTATGACTTTGGTCCGGCGTCGAACTCGTTGGAGGTGTATGTCGGCTATCTGCGACGCAAGACCGAGGCCGAAGGGGAGCCACGCCTGGTACACACGGTCCGCGGGGTCGGCTACGTGTTGAGGTCCTCGTGAGATGAGCTTTCGTCGGCGTATGGTGCTGTTGGCGGCCGGGGCGGTCGCCGCGGCGATCATGATCGCGTCGGTCGTAGTGTATGTCGTGACCGGCAACGAGCTGCGCGGGCAGATCGACACGAGCCTGCGCCAGAAGCTCACTCCCGGGCCGCAAGCCGTGCAGATCAAGACCGTGAATCTCAGCACGGGCGAGCTCGCCAAGCTGAAGCGGGAAGGCAGGCTGCCGCCCGGCGGGTTGCCGCGGGTCGCCTTCGGCGGGCGAGCGGTTGGAAAGACCGACTTGGGCGGGCGGGGATCTGTGCGCAGCGGTGAAGCGGTCTCGATCGAAGGCAACACGGCGTTCGCGCAGGGCGGCTCCATCCAAAAGGCGCGGTCGGGCGTGTCAGTGAAGGTGAGCCCCGTCAATCAGCTCGTGCTGCCCGCTCAGAGGCTCGGCGGTGCCACGGGCTATGTCCAGCTGTTCCAGTCCAACGGGCAACTAGTTCACTCTGAAGGCAAGGGATCGCTGCTCCCGGTCACCGCCGCCACCCGTGCCGTGGCCGCGGGCCGCAGCAATGCGTTCTTCAGCGACGAGACGATCGCTGGAACACGCGTGCGTGTGCTCACCGAGCGAGCTCCTGAAGTAGGAGGGGTGTGGCAGGTGGCGCTGCCGCTGACCGATGTGGACAGCACGCTCGGGCATCTGAAGCTGGTGCTGGCGCTTGTGTGCCTGGGCGGTATCGCGCTCGCGGCCGCGCTCGGGCTGCTCGTCTCGCGGACAGCGTTGATCCCCGTGCGGCGCTTGACGGGCGCCGCCGAACGCGTAGCGCGCACGCAGGACCTCGGCCACCGCATTCAGGCTAGTGAGCAGGACGAGCTCGGGCGGCTGGCGGCGAGCTTCAACACGATGCTTGCGGCCCTCGAGCGCTCCCGCCTCGCGCAGCGCCAGCTCGTCTCCGACGCATCGCACGAGCTGCGCACGCCGCTGACGAGCGTGCAGGCCAATCTGGATGCGCTGGCGATCGGCGAGGAGCTGCCCGTGCGCGAGCGTGCGCGGGTCCTGGCGGCCGCGCGGGCGCAGCTGCGCGAGCTGACGGTGCTCGTTGGCGATCTGGTCGATCTGTCGAAGACCGAGGTGGAGGAGGTCGAGGTTGAGGACGTGCGCCTGGATCTGGCCGCCACGGGGGCGATCGAGCGCGCCCGTCTGCACGCACCGGGGTGCCGCTTCGTCCTTGACGCCGAGCCCTGTCTGATCCGCGCCGCGCCCGCGCGTCTGGAGCGCGCGATCGCGAACCTGCTCGACAACGCCTGCAAGTGGAACCAGCCCGCGCCGGAGGGCGGGCGGGCGGGTCCCATTGAAGTGCGCGTGCGTGCCGGTGTCCTTGAGGTGCGCGACCACGGCCCGGGGATCGCCGCTGAGGATCTACCCCGTGTCTTTGACCGCTTCTACAGGTCCCCTACGGCGCGGGCGCGGCCCGGGTCGGGGCTGGGGCTGGCGATCGTGCGCCAAGTGGCCGAGACTCACGATGGAGCGGTACACGCCGCGAATGACCCCGACGGCGGCGCCAGATTGACGCTCGAGCTTCCGATGCTTCAGATGACCGACGCGGAGCTCGCCGCCGCCGGAGCGCCGTCCGGCTCGCTCGGCTGAGCGGCGGCGGTGAAGCTGACGCTGATGTGAAGCCCTCCCTCGGGGCGTGCGCGTGCTTGCACCTCCGCGCCGTGGGCGGCAGCGATGGCGCTCACGATCGACAGCCCGAGGCCGTGACCTTCACCGTGGCTCGCGCGAGCGGCCCCGATCCGCTGGAAAGGGCGGAACAGCCGCTCGACGTCCTCCTCTGGCACGACCGGGCCGCTATTTGAGACCGTGAGGATCGCCCGGCCCTTCGTGGTGGCAGTCGTGACACTGACCCATCCGTCGCCGACGTTGTGCCGCGCGGCGTTGTCGATCAGGTTGGCGAGCAGCCGCTCCGCAAGGCTCACGTCGCCGCTCATGGGAGCCCCGCGGAGATCGCTTTCGAGGCGCACGCCACAGCTTGCGATCTGCGGGTTGCGGGCGGCGATGACCTCTCCTGCAAGTCGACTCAGGTCAAACTGCTCGCGGCGCTCCAGGCCGCGCTCGCTGCGTGCGAGCGCGAGCAGCGCGTCGATCATGCGCTCCTGCTGCTCGCCGATCTGGAGCACCCGCTCGCCCATCGCACGCAGCGTCTCGTTGCTCGCGCGCGGGTCGGCGAGCGTCACCTCCACGATCGCCCGCTCGAGTGTCAGCGGCGTGCGCAGCTCGTGCGATGCGTTGGCGACGAACTGACGCTGCGCCTCATAGGAGCTCTCGAGCGGTGCCAGCACGCGTCCGGCCATCAGCCAACCCAGGACGAGCGAGATCAGCGACATCCCCGCGAGCGCGATCCCGGACTGGATCACCAGCTCTTGTGCTACCTGCGTGCGCCGGTGGTCCTCAACGGTCAGCGTGCTGCGATCGGGGACCATGAACCCGCACGCGGTGTTCGCCTTCACGAACGCTGACGACTGCTGGTTGATCGTGGACGGGAACGCAAGGATCACTCCGTCGCGATCACTCACCACCCCGATACCGGCGAGATTCGACGGGACCGAGGTCGCAGGGTGCGGGAACCCAGAGACGCCGTGGGAGCGCATGCACTGCGCAACCTCTCGCCAGTGCGCCATCGTCTTTGCGGAAGGGTGCGTCCTCGAGCCGGGGCCGGGGAAGCCGGGGGGCGGTCCGGTGCGGACCACATTGGCGGTTCGTCCCGCGGGGGGCGCGAGCGTCAGAGGACTTCTCTGTGTGAGCATCTTGGAGACCACATTGTTCTGGAGGGTGAACACGAAGCCGGCGTTGACCAACAGGGCGTAGGCGATCGCCATCAGCGCGGCGCCGGAGAGCAGAAACAGCCCTCCGTACAGGAGCGTCAGGCGCACCCGTGCGGTCCGGTGGGGCACGCCTCGCCCGACCGTGAAACGGGTGATCCGGCTGTTCAGCCGCGTGGCGATGTTCATATCCGGTAGCCGGCCTTTGCGACGGTCTCGATCAGCGGAGGGTCGCCGAGCTTTGCCCGCAGGCGCCTGATCGTCACCTTGACCGTGGTTGTGAACGGGTTTGCGTTTTCGTCCCACACACGTTCAAGTAGCTCCTCGGCGGACACCACGCGACCCTGGGCGGCGAGCAGGTACTCGAGCAGCGCCAGCTCCTTGGGGGTGAGCGCGAGCGGCTCGCCGCCGCGTGTCGCCGCGCGCTGGGCAGCGT
>JBAWFB010000287.1:0-15907 GCA_049591495.1 Solirubrobacteraceae bacterium | reverse complement strand
GGGTGGCGTCGGTCGGCGCCGCCGTGGTCTCCGCGCTGGGTGCCGCGGGAGACGTGGCCTCCGAGCTCGTGAGCGCGGCCTTTGCCTGACCGCTATCGGTGTCAGACGGCGGCGCGGGCTTGGCTGTCGTCACGGTCGCGGATGAGCTTGCGCCGCTCGATGCGCCCGACCCGTTGGGGGTTCCCGACTCGACCGTGGCTGGCCCGGCGGGCGTGCCGTTGCGACCGATCGACGATCGTTGGGATCCCCGATCGGCCAGCACGCGCAGCGCGTCGGCCTCCTCGACCGAGGACGCGGCCGCCTTCGCGGCGACACCGGCGGCGTTCAGCTTTTCGAGCAGGTCCTTGCTGGGGATGCCCTGCTCCTTGGCTATTTCGTGAACTCTCTTCTTGCTCATCGGTAAATTGAAGATCGAAGGACCCGACCGAAGTCGGTAGACACTCGCCTTTGGCTCGCGTCCCCGCTTCGGCCAGCCGGACTGGCGTCCGGCTGCGCCACCCTCGTAGGCGATTCTACGAGCTCAGACGGGACGTCCACGGCACGGCGAAAGGCACGCTGCAGTATCCCTCTCCCGGTCGCGAGGCTCAGGCAGTCGTGATTGGGGGCCTCACCGCGCTCGTCGCGGCACACATATGCGCCGCGGCCGGGCAGTGTGCCGGCGTGGTCGAAAGTCGCGGTGGGACGGTTCTGGTGCCCGCTGGGGACGGCCGCCAGACGCACGAGCGCGGGCTTCGGCGCAACGCGCCCGCACCCGACGCAACGGCGCCGGGGGACATGGACGCCTATGACGCTTGCCCCTCAGTGGCCTCCGCGGCCTGCTCGGCGGCCTCGAGGACCTCCGCCTCCGCCAGCGCCTCGACGGGGGCGTCCTCGACCGGCGGGGCGTGCTCGGCCGCGTCGGCGCCGCCCTGTGGTGAAAGGTCGGCGACGTTGTCGCCCTCAATCGAGGTGAGCGCCTGGTGGGACTCCAGGCCGCAGTAGCGCGAGCCGGGAAGCGACGCGTTGGGGCAGCGCCGGCCGTTGGAGAGGATCGCGGCGCAGCGGCCCTGCAGATCCTCCTCCTCGTATCCGTGCTCGGCCTCCTCGGCGGCGAACTCGGTCTCCGAGCGGATGTCCACGCGCCAGCCGGTGAGACGGGCCGCGAGACGCGCGTTCTGTCCCTCGCGTCCGATCGCCAGCGACAGCTGGTCGTCGGGAACGATCACGGTCGCCTGCTTGGCCTCGTCGTCGACGAGCACCTCGCGCACCCGGGCGGGTGAGAGCGCCTTGGCGACGAAGCGGGCGGGCTCTTCGTTGAAAGGGATGATGTCGATCTTCTCGCCGCGCAGCTCGGAGACGACCATTCGCACGCGCGAGCCGCGCGGTCCGACGCAGGCGCCGACCGGGTCGACGCCGTCAGCGTGGGAGATGACGGCGATCTTTGAGCGGTAGCCCGGCTCGCGTGCGACGTTGGCGATTTCCACGAGCCCGTCGGCGATCTCGGGAACCTCGAGCTCGAACAGCTTCTTGATCAGCTCGGGGTCACGGCGGGAGACGATGATCGAGGGACCCTTGGTGGAGGGCGAGACCTCCTTGATGACCGCCTTGATGCGTTGCGAGTGGTCGTAGCGCTCACCCTCGACCTGCTCTGACTTGGGCAGCAGCGCCTCGACCCGCTCGCGCAACTGCACCAGCGTGTAGCGCGAGTCCGACTGCTGCACGATCCCGGTGATCAGCTCGCCCACACGGTCGCGGTACTCCTCGAACATCATGTCGCGCTCGGCCTCGCGGATGCGCTGCAGAATCACCTGCTTGGCGGTCTGCGCGGCGATCCGCCCGAAGTCCTCGGGGGTCACGTCGCGCTCGTCGATCTGGTCGCGGTACTCGGCGAACTTGGCCGGGTCGATTTCGGGCTCCTCCGGTTCGCGCAGCTCACCGGTCTCCGGATCGACGACGGTGCCCTCGTCGATCGTCTCGACGATCAGATGGGCCTCCAGGCGCTCGGGGATGATCAGTTCGATGACGCGGAAGTCGGCCGTCTCGCGGTCCATTTCAACGCGCGCGTACTTAGCCGAGCCGGGCTGCTTCTTGTAGGCGGACAGCAGCGCGTCCTCGAGCGCGATCATCAGCTTCTCGGGCTCGATGCCCTTCTCGCGCGCCAGCGCGTTCATTGCTTCCAGGATCTCGCGTGACATAGGTTTTCTCTCCTACTCCTCGACGAGGTTCGAACGACGGATCTCCGAATAGGGGATCGCGATGACGCCCCCGTCGGCGGCCAGTGTGATCTCGCTGTCGGTGACCCCAACGAGCTCTCCGGTGAAACTCTTGGCGCACTGCTCGGCCGCTGGGCCGATTGGGCGTGGCCCCCGCGTGCGGACACGGGCGCGGCGACCGACGAAGCGACGGAAGTGGGTGGGCTTGGTCAGCGGGCGTTCGGTGCCAGGCGAGGAGACCTCCAGGGCATAGCGCTCGCGCAGGTCGCCCAGCAGCCCTGTGACACGCTCGCACAGTGCCAGCGTGACCCCGTCTGGATGGTCGATGAAGACACGCAACGTTCCATCCGGAAGCAACTCGGCGAGCAGGACATCCACGTCGGGCTCGCTGGCGGCCAGGCGCTCTTCTATCTCAGGCTGCGGTGTTGACATCGACTGCTTGACTCTCCTCCAGCCCAATGGGCGTAAAAAAAAGCGGGCGGGCGCCCACTTTCGGTACTGCTAGCCGTTGCATAGGCGACGACTCGAAAGCTGTCGTTCGAGAATAGCATCGGGGCTCAGGCGGCCGCCGGGCGAAGACTTGTTGAGAGCGCCGCACTCACGACCTCGCGGCGTCGCGGCGAGCGCGATCGCGGTACAGACGGTAGTCCTCGCGCGAGGGGCGCATCGAGCAGGCCACAGCGAGCGGATGGCACGCCTCGCGATGGCGTCCGAGCAGCTGCATGGAGCGTCCCAGGCAGAACAATGCATAGTCATCGGTGGGGGCCGCCGCGGCGACGGCTTGGAACTCTGCCGCGGCACGCTCGTAGCGCTGGGCGTGGAACAGGGCACGCCCGAGCGCCTCACGGATCGACATCTTGGTCGGCTCGAGCTCGCGAGCGCGCGTGAGCGGGACGATCGCCGCCTCGTAATCACCGTGGTCGAGCAGGTCACATCCACGCCGGTAGAGCTCGTAGACGCTGTGCATGCGTCTACTTTAGGAGCACCGCCACCCTGCTTTCAAGCGCCTGCTCGCAACCGCTGCACCGCGTCGAGGATTGCGGCGGCGATGTCCTCCTTGGGCGCTCGCTCAACGTGCTCAGTGGCGTTGTGGCTAAGGATCGCAATCTCGTTGGCCGAGGACTCGAAACCGATGTCGGTGCGTGAGATGTCGTTGAACACGATCGCGTCGAGGCGCTTGGCGGTGAGCTTTGCCCGCGCGTGCTCCAACCCTTGCTCACCGTGCTCGGCGGCGAACCCCACGAGCGTCTGGCCGGGCTCGCGCTGGGCGGCCAGTCCGCAGAGCACGTCGGCGGTCGGCTCAAGCTCGATTGTGAGGTGCTCGCGCCCACCCTTCTTGATCTTCTCCCCCACCGGGTCAACGGGACGGAAGTCGGCAACCGCTGCTGCCATCAAGAGGACATCGCATGTGGGGAACTCCCGCTCGCACGCGGCTTGTAGCTCGGCCGCGGTGCCCACACGATGGATTGTCACTCCGGCTGGGGCCGGGAGCGCGACGTTGGCGGCCACGACGGTGACTTCGCCCCCACGTCTCTGGGCGGCGGTAGCGAGCGCAAGGCCCATGCGCCCAGATGAGCTATTGCCGACGAAGCGCACGCTGTCGATTGGCTCACGTGTGCCGCCTGCGGTAATGAGCACCCTTAGACCTCCCCAGTCGTTTTTGCTCGCGAGTATCTCCTCGCACGCAGCGAGTAGACGCGCGGCCTCGGCCAGACGTCCCACCCCATGCTCACCCTGCGAGGCCAAGCGCCCGACGTCGGGCTCAACCACGTGCACGCCGCGGGTGCGAAGCAGCTCGATGTTGGACTGTGTGGCGGGGTGCTCATACATGTGGTTGTTCATGGCGGGCGCCACCACGACCGGACAGGTGGCTGCCAGCGCACAGCTGCTGAGCAGGTTGTCGGCCAGCCCCCCTGCGAGCTTGGCGAGCGTGTTGGCTGAGGCAGGGGCGATCAGATAGATGTCAGCGTTGGCGACCAGCTGCAGGTGGCTGAGTGGCTGATGGGCGGGTGGCTGTTGCCCGGGAAACGCTCCGCGCGCTGGATCGTGCTCGAACTCGTCGGTGAGCACCGGCGCGCCGCTGAGCGCCGCAAACGAGGCCTCCCCCACGAACTTCTGGCTGGTCGGTGTCTGCACAACGCGCACCGAGTGCCCAGCGGCGGTGGCGAGACGCACGAGCTCAAGCGCCTTGTAGGCGGCGATGCCGCCGCTGACGCCTAGCAGGATCCGAGGCATACGAGTGGTTTACGACTTTAGGCCACGGCGCTCAAGCCGTGGCCGAGGACTTGCGCCTACCGATAGTGGTACTTGATCTTCCCCGCTGCGACTTCCTCCAGGGCGATCGTGAGGTAGTTCTTGGAGGCGGTCTCGATCATCGGGGGCGGGAATTCCTCGAAGGCTCCCTCGCCGAGGTTGTGGTAGTAGCTGTTGATCTGTCGGGCGCGCTTGGCGGCCACTAGAACGCTTGCGTAGTTGGAGTCGACGTTGTCGAGCAAGCGGTCGATGCGGGGTGAGGTCATCATGGGTTGGGCGTGCCTTTCCTTGTGGACTATGCAGTCTAGTAGCTCACGGTCGCTCGCCCAGCTCGGCGGCGATGATCGCCACGAGCTCGGTGAGCGCCTCGTCGAGCCGGTCGTTGATGACAACGTGGGTGAACTCGTCGCGCGCCGCCAGCTCCTGCTCGGCGACGGCCAGACGCCGCTCGACCTCCTCATTGCCGTCGGTGCCGCGGCCGATCAGGCGCGTGCGCAGCGCGTCGAGCGAGGGCGGTGCGATGAACACCTGCACAGCCGAAGGCATCGCGGCGCGCACCTGACGAGCGCCCTGGACCTCGATCTCGAGCACCACGGGGGCGCCCGCGGCGACGCGCCGGTCAAGCTCGGAGCGCAACGTTCCGTAACGCCGGCCCGCGTAGTCCGCGTGCTCCACGAACTCGCCGGCCTGCACATAACGCTCGAATTGGTCGCTTGAAAGGAAGTGGTAGTCCACCCCGTCGCGCTCGCCGGCGCGCGGCGCGCGCGTGGTGGCCGACACGGACAGCTCCAACTGTGGGATGCGCTCCATCACCCCACGGATCAGAGTTCCCTTGCCGACGCCGGACGGGCCGGTGATCACAAATACGCGAGCCACGCGCGAGACCCTAATGTCGAGAGCGGCGGGACAGCCTAATTTGTAAACCCACAAAGCTCCTGCTGCGTCGATGGGCAAGCTGGCCGATCGGGATCCCATTGATCCACGATCGGTAAGGACGCGGCGAGTGAAGTGTGCTTTGTTTGCCCACGAACGAGCGAGGACGCAGACCGATCAAAGGTCGGCCAGCACCGCTCAGCGGCGTAGCAGGGAGACCAGCTCGCTGCGCTGGCGCTCCGATAGACCGCCGATCGTCTTGCTCGGCGAGATGCGGCAATGGGCGAGGATCTTGTTGACCTTGACGCGCCCGTACTTGGGCACGGCGAGCAGCATGTCGAACACCTTGGCGGTCTCGACGTACTCCGGTGGGTTGAGCAGCAGCGTGTGGATCGACAGGCGCCCGCCCTTCAGGTCACGCTTCAGCTGGGCCCGCTCGGTGCGGATCCGATTGGCTCGCGCGAGCGCGTCCATGCGTTGGTTGAGTGATCGCTCTGGGGCGGACGGCGGCTTTGAGGTCATGGTCGAGGACATCGGGCCGGTGGCGGTCGGCATCGGCGGCGAGTCTACAGACCCGAGCGTGCCGTTCAAGGCAAACGCGACGAATTCACATCAAGCTCAGGTTGAGCTTCAGGTATGTCGAGCCTGGTGGATAGTGGTGTGGCTGGTTTGCAGGGATTTTTGAGCCTCAATCCTGGCAGGCACGGATAGTTCAAACGCTGAGCGCAGACCTCGGATGAGGTCGAGAGTCGGACGGGAGAAAGCTCGATATGCGCTGCGATTGGGGCTATCTCGACGCTGGCTCACAGATCAGCTCTTGTGCGATCTGCGCGGCGGCGGCTGGGTTACGGAAGCTCTCGGTGCCGACGGCCACGAGCGTCGCGCCCGCGTCGAGGAGCTGGCGGGCGTGGGTGGCGCTCTGCACCCCGCCCATGCCAACCACCGGGATCGACACATGCTTTGCGACCGCCGCCACCTGTGCGAGTGCGACCGGTCGCACCGCCGCGCCCGACAGCCCGCCCGTGCCGCCTCCCAGCCAGGTGGTGGGCAGCGAGCTATGGAGTGCGGGGGCGGCTGGTGGTGTGAGTGCCAGCGCACGCAGCGTGTTGATCAGCGAGACCGCGTCCGCGCCACCGTCCTGCGCCGCCTGGGCGCAGTCGGCCACATTGGCGCAGTTGGGCGTCAGCTTGACGATCAGCGGCTTGCGGGTGGCCGGGCGTACCTGCGCGAGCACCCGCTCCAGCTGGATGGGGTCGGCGCCGATATCGAGGCCCGTCTTGACGTTGGGGCAGGACACGTTGAGCTCGATCGCGGCGATCTCGGTGCGCTGCTCGCAGGCCCGCAGCAGCTCGGCGATCTCGGCGGCGGTGGAGCCCATCACGTTGGTGATCAGCGGCACGCTCAACTTGGCGAGCTCGGGCAGGTCGTGCACGAGATAGCCCTCAAGGCCCTTGTTTGGCAACCCGATCGAGTTGACGAGTCCCGCCTGGGCCTCCCACAGCCGTGGTGGTGGGTTGCCCTGACGCGGGGCGAGCGTGATCGTCTTGGAGACGAACGCGGAGAACGGGAACCGTTCGTCGAGCGCGGCGCCAAATGCGCGGCGTGCGGCAATCGCGTCGAAGGTGCCGGAACCGTTGATAACGGGATGGGCAAGCCGCAGCCCACAGAAATCGACGCCGACCGCGTCGTTTTCGCTGGCATTGGGTCCTCGGGTGAGATTCACCACGTCGTCCCCGACCGTGGGATGCTGGTGTGAAAGCTGCTCACGCCGCGCTCCCAGCATGAGTCTCGACGCGCTCGAGCGATTGGGCGTCCACGACCGGACCGTCGACGCACACCCGCAGATAGCTCCCATCGCGGGTGGGCACGACGCAGCCGAAGCAGGCTCCGAACCCGCACGCCATACCGGCCTCCAGTGCGAGCTGGGCTGGGATTGCGCGCACCTCGCACAGCGCTCGCACGGCCTCGAGCATCGCGGGCGGACCACACGCGTAGACGGTGGAGTGAGGGTCCCGGTCGAGCTGCTCATCGAGCAGCTCGGTGACGAGCGCCCGCCTGCCGAGCGATCCGTCGTCGGTCGCCAATACGGCGTCTGAGAGCAGCGCTGCGCCCTCGGCGTGCGCGCGATCGCGAAAGCCGAGCAGCACGGTCGTGCGCTCGCCGACCTGCGTGAGCGAGCGAAGCGTGTCCTGCCAGATCGCAAGCGGCGCGATTCCAACTCCCCCGCCGACCAGCAGCGCACGGCGATCGTCCTGCGGCGCGGTGAAGCCGGCGCCGAGCGGGCCGAGCATCCATAGCTGCTCCCCGGCTTGCAGCTCGCAGAGGCGGCGTGTGCCAGGCCCGACGTCCTCCAACAGGAAGTGGGCCTCGTGGTCGCGCCAGCGAGCGTAGGAGAAGGCACGCGGCAGGTAGGGCCGATCGTCCTCGCCCGCCCCCCACCGCTGCGCGGCGGCGAGCATCGCGAACTGGCCTGGATCCGGTGGGTGGGCACTTGATCCATCCGGTGTGCCGGGATCGGAGACCTTCAGGACACGGTAGGCGCCGAGTTGCTTGTTGGCCGTCACCGTGAGCAACCGCCGCCCGAACGGGGCGAGTGTGCGCTCGCTCACGCCACGCCGGCCTCGGTGGCCTCACGGGTCGCACTCACGACGCGGTGGAGCTCCTGCAGCGAGAGCACCTCTGGCTCTCCGAGCTTGCCGGCCTGGGCGATAGCGCGCGCGGCGGAGACGCCGGCCGACAGCGTGGTCAGGCACGGGATGCCGTGGGCGATTGCGGCGCGGCGGATCTCCCAGCCATCGCTGCGTGCGCCGGAGCCCGTGGGCGTGTTGACGATCAGGTTGACGTCGCCGCGCTCGATCCAATCGACAACGTGCGGCGAGCCCTCGCCGATCTTGTTGATGGTTTGCACCGGCACGCCCATGCGTGCGATCGCCTCGGCGGTGCCGCGCGTTGCGAGGATCCGAAAGCCGTTGTCGTGCAGGATCTGAGCGACCGCGAACACGCCGGCCTTGTCGGAGTCGGTGACCGTGATGAACGCGGTACCGGTGTCCGGCAACGGCGAGCCCGCGGCAGCCTGGGCCTTGGCGAACGCGGTGGGAAAGTCGCGCGCGATGCCCATCACCTCGCCGGTGGAGCGCATCTCGGGGCCGAGCAGCGAATCGGCGCCGTCGAAGCGGTCGAATGGGAGCACGGCCTCCTTGACTGACACGTGATCGCCGAAGCCGAGACCTTCGGAGCTCTTTGGCAATCCGAGCGCGGAGATCCGCTCGCCGAGCATGATCCGGCAGGCGAGCTTGGCGAGCGGTAGACCGATCGCCTTGGAGACGAACGGCACGGTGCGCGATGCGCGGGGGTTGGCCTCGATCACATACAGCCTGCCGTCGTGCACGGCGTACTGGACGTTCATGAGCCCAACCACACCGACGCCAAGTGCGATGTCGCGTGTGGCGCAGCGGATCTGCTCGAGCATCTCGGCGCCGAGCGAATGCGGTGGCAGCACGCACGCGCTGTCGCCGGAATGCACCCCGGCCTCCTCGACGTGCTGCATGATCCCGCCGATCCAAACCTCGTGCCCGTCGCACAACGCGTCGACGTCGACCTCCACCGCGTTCTCAAGGAAACGGTCGAGGAAGATGGTGGGCTTGCCCGCGGCCCCATTCGCCCTGGGTGTCTCAGCGGGCGTCTCGCGACGCAGATAGTCGGCCAGCCCCTCCTGTGAGTAGACGATCTCCATCGCACGTCCTCCAAGCACGTAGGAGGGGCGCACGAGCAGCGGGTAGCCGACGTCGGTGGCCTTCTCCAGTGCCTCTGAGACCGAGCAGGCGGTCGCATAGGGCGGCGCGTGGTAGCCGAGGCGGTCAAGCAGCTCGCCGAAGCGGCCGCGGTCCTCGGCCAGGTCGATCGCGTCCACGCTTGTGCCGAGCAGGGGCACGCCGGCCTTGACGAGTCCCTCCGCGAGCTTCAGAGGCGTCTGTCCACCGAACTGAACGATCACTCCCTCCGGACGCTCGACCTCGATCACGCCGAGCACGTTCTCCAGCGTGAGCGGCTCGAAGTAGAGACGGTCGGAGGTGTCGTAGTCGGTGGAGACGGTCTCCGGGTTGCAGTTGATCATCACCGCGTCGCGGCCAGACTCGCGCACGGTCATCGCGGCGTGCACACAGCAGTAGTCGAACTCGATCCCCTGACCGATGCGATTGGGTCCTGCGCCAAGGATCACGACCGATGCTCGCTCGCCCCGCTCGACCTCGTGCGCGGCTTTGCGCTCCCAGCCGGAGTAGTAGTAGGGGGTGCGTGCCGGAAACTCCGCTGCGCAGGTGTCGACCGACTTGAATGAGCGCTCGCCGCGGAAAGGCGCCTCGGGGTCCTGCGCCAAGGCCTGCAACTCGCGCAGGAACCACGGGTCGATCGAGGTGCGCTCGTGTATTGGCTCGATCCCGCTGCCGCGCCGCAGCAGCTCGAGGATCAGCTCGTAGCGGTCGGCGGTGGGTGTGCAGAGGCCGTCTAGCAACTGCTCGTCGGAGAGCTCGCCCAAGCGTGGTTGCTTGTCCAGCTCGCGCGAGCGCAACGCCTTGGCGAATGCTTGCGAGAATGTGCGCCCGATCGCCATCGCCTCGCCCACCGACTTCATGTGCGTGGACAGCGTCGGCACCGCGCCCGGGAACTTCTCAAAGGCAAAGCGCGGCCACTTCACCACGACATAGTCGATCGTCGGCTCAAACGAAGCAGGGGTGACGCCGGTGATGTCATTGGTGATCTCCTCAAGCAGATAGCCAACGGCCAGGCGCGCGGCGATCTTTGCGATCGGAAAGCCGGTCGCCTTGGAGGCGAGCGCCGAGGAGCGCGACACGCGTGGGTTCATCTCGATCACGAGGATCTCCTCGGTCTCGGGATTCACGGCGAACTGCACGTTGGAGCCGCCCGTCTCAACGCCCACCGCGCGGATCACCGCGATCGCCTGATCGCGCAGGCACTGGTAGAGGGAGTCGGTGAGCGTTTGCTGCGGAGCTACCGTGACCGAGTCGCCGGTGTGCACGCCCATCGGGTCGACGTTCTCGATCGAGCACACGATCACGACGTTGTCGGCGCTGTCGCGCATCACCTCCAGCTCGAACTCGCCCCAGCCGAGCACGGACTGATCGAGCAGCACCTGGCCGATCGGGGAGGCCTCGATGCCGCGGGCCGCGATCAGCTCGAACTCCTCCTGGGTGCGGGCGATCCCGCCCCCGCGCCCCCCGAGCGTGAACGCGGGACGCACGATGCAAGGCAGGCCCAGACGCGGAAGCGCCGCCAAAGCCTCGGGGAGCGTGCGCGCAATCGCGCTGTTGGGCATGCGCAGACCGGCGCGTGCCATCGCCATTCCGAACAGGTCGCGATCCTCGGCGCACGCGATCGCACGATGGTTGGCGCCTATCAGCTCGACGCCGCAGCGCTTCAGGGTGCCGTCCTCATGCAACTTCATGGCGAGGTTCAGCGCCGTTTGACCCCCGAGCGTCGGCAATAGCGCATCGGGCCGCTCCCGTTCGATGATCTTTGCCAACGGACCCGGCAGCAGCGGCTCCACATAGGTGGCGTCGGCGAACTCGGGGTCGGTCATGATCGTGGCCGGGTTGGAGTTGACCAGCACGACTCGGTAGCCCTCCTCGCGCAGCACCTTGCAGGCCTGCACGCCGGAGTAGTCGAACTCGGCGGCCTGACCGATCACGATCGGTCCCGAGCCGAGGATCAGGATCGTGTGAATGTCGTCGCGTCTGGGCATCAGTGCGCGCCCGCCCGACTCACGTTCATGGGGGAAACGGCGGCCCTTGAAGTGGGAAGGCTCATGCGGCTTGGGCGATGCGCTCGAGGAAGCGGTCGAACAGGTGCAGGCTGTCGTGCGGGCCGGGGCCGGCCTCGGGGTGATATTGGACGGCGCCCCCTGGCACGTCGAGCAGCTCGAAGCCCTCGACTGTGCGGTCGTACAGGTTCACGTGGGTGAGCTGAGCGGCGCCGAAGTCGGTCTCCCAGCGCACTGGCTCATCGTGTCGCAGCGTACGCGCGCCGCCGGGGCCGAGCACCGCGAAGCCGTGGTTCTGCGAGGTGATCTCCACGTGGCCTGTCTGCAGGTCCTTGACCGGCTGATTGGCGCCGCGGTGGCCGAAGGGGAGCTTGTAGGTCTCAAGACCCAGCGCGCGGCACAGCAGCTGGTGGCCCAGGCAGATGCCCCACACGGGCTTGCGCCCGACGATCTCGCGCACCGTGTCGACCACGTAGTCGAGCGCGCCCGGATCACCGGGACCGTTGGCGACGAACACCGCGTCGGGGTCTTCTGAGAGCAACTGATCGGCTGAAGTCGAGCAGGGGTGAAGTGCTACGCGTGCGCCGCGCTCGGTGAGGTGGCGTACGATCGATGACTTGATGCCGGTGTCGAGCACCGCGATCAGCGGACCGTTGCCGTTGCCGTGAAGGCTCGTCGTGGCGGGTGTGACGACCGCCGCGAGATCGAGTCCCTTCATCGAAGGCTCAGCCGCGATCAGGCCATGCGCGTCGGTCTCTGCGAGCCGCGCGGGAAAGATGCCTCCGCGCATGGCGCCGGCCTCGCGGATGTGGCGCACCAGCGCGCGCGTGTCCACGCCGCTGATCGCCGGCACCCCACAGTCGCATAGCCAGTCGAGCCACCCGCGCTCTGCGCTGGGAGAGTCCTCGCGGTTGCACGCCTCGCGCATGATCGCCGCGCGCGCCCACACGCGCTCTGACTCCATTGCCCGTGCGCTCACCCCATAGTTGCCTATGTGCGGGTAGGTGAACGTGATCAGCTGGCCGGCAAACGATGGATCGGTCACGGACTCCTGGTAGCCCGACATGCCGGTCGTGAACACGACCTCCCCCACCGCGTGGGAGTCCGCAGCACACGCTTCCCCGTCAAAGCGAGTGCCGTCCTCCAGCAGCACGTAGGCATCACGCGCCGACATCAGACGATCAGCCTCTGCACTTCCTTGAACTGGGGCGTGCCTGCGCGCTCCAGCAACTCGAACAGGACGGACTCCACGGTGCTCACGACTGCGCCGGCGCGCTCCAGGCGCTCCAGCCCGCGCTCGTAGTCGAGCTGGTGGCGTGAGCCAACGGCGTCTGCAGGCACGTGCACTTCGATGCCGCGGTCGAGCAGATCGTGCACGGTTTGGCTGACGCACACGTGCGTCTCGATCCCGCACACCACCGCCTGCGTGCGTCCGGCGAGCTCAAAGCCCTCGGCGCGAGCGGCGGAGAACACCGTCTTCTCGATGCGTGGCTCGTCCTGGAGGCCGATCTCGGGCGCGGTGTGGCCAAGTCCCTTCGGATACTGCTCGCTCACCAGGCATGGGACCTCAAGGATGCGTGCCGCCTGCAGGAGCTTCGCGCAGCCGTCGGTCACGGTTGCAAACGACCCGTAGGAACGGAAGCCCTCTTGCACGTCCACCACGATGAACGTCGCTCTGTCGCGATCCAGCAGGCTCACAGACATCTCCTCGCGACGAAGGTGGGTGTGAGCCCGAATGGCCGCCTGGGAGACACGAGCATCACGCTGCGACCACCGAGAAGGCACGTTCCCGATAGGCGATCCCGCCCGCGGCGACCGTCATCAGCACGCGTCCGCTCAAGCGCCGCCCGGCAAAGCAGCAGTTCTCGGAGCGACTCTCCCAGCCGTGCTCGCCCGCAACCCACTCGGCGCCCAGATCGACGAGCGTGACGTTCGCGGGCTCGCCGGCCGCGATCCGCGGTGTGGGCAGTCCAAACAGCGCCGCGCCTGAAGTCATCCGCTCCACCAGCAGGCTGAGCTCGATCGTGCCGCCGAGCACGAGCTCTGTGTAGAGGGCGGCGAATGCGGTCTCAAGGCCGGTGGTGCCCATCGGGGCCTGCTCGAATGGCACCTCCTTCTCGTGACGCGCGTGTGGTGCATGATCGGTGGCCACACAATCGATCGTGCCAGTGCGCAGACCGTCGATCAATGCGAGCCTGTCGGACTCGCTGGCGAGCGGCGGATTCATCTTCATGCGCGTGTCCAAGCCGCGAACGTGATTGTCGGTCAAGAGCAGATGGTGAGGTGTGACCTCGGCGCTCACCCGAAAGCCACGCTCCTTGGCTGCCGCAACGGCAAGCACCGAGGCGGCGCAGCTGAGATGCTGAAAGTGCACGCGCCCGCCCTCATACCCGGCGAGCTCCGCGTCGCGAGCGACCATCGTGGACTCGCTCACGCTGGGAATGCCGCCGATGCCAAGCGCCGTGCTGAGCACCCCCTCGTGCATGCTGCCCCCGCGCGAGAGCGAGGGATCCTCCTCGTGCAATGTCAGCACGCCACCGCACAGCCGCTGGTATTGAAGCGCCTTGCGCAACATCCCGGCCGAGGCGACGGGGCGTCCGTCGTCGGTGAAGCCCAACGCACCCTCCCCCATCAGCTCGGCCATCTCGGTCAGCTCCGTGCCCTCCAGTCCGCGTGTGATCGCGGGCATGAAGCCGACCGGCACGCGCGCCTCGCGCGTCGCTGCCTCGCGCAGCGAACGCAGCACCGGTGCGCAGTCGAGCACCGGATCGGTGTTGGGCATCGCGATCACCGCGCCAAACCCGCCGGCCGCGGCGGCGCGGGTCCCCGTTTCAAGATCCTCCTTGTGCTCCTGGCCAGGGCTGCGCAGGTGCACGTGCGGGTCCACAAACGCAGGCAGCAGATGCTTGCCACTGCCGCGCACCACCTCAGCGCCCCCGTCCGGCTCCAGCTCGCCGGCAGCGGCTATCTGTGCGATCTCACCGCCGCGCACGAGCACGTCGTGGCGAGCATCGAGGCCAGTGCGCGGGTCGAGCACGTGAACGTCTGAGATCAGCAGGTCGGCGGTTGGGAGCTGCCCGTGCAGGAGCGGTGCGACGGCCATCACGCGAGCTGCGGCTCAGAGGAAGGATGGAATGCGCGCGAACCGGCCGAACCGGGAGACACTCCCTTTGGTCGCGTCCCCGAACCGGCCGAACCGGGTGACACTCCCTTCGGTCGCGTCCCCGAACCGGCCAGCAGCTCGTACAGGACGGCCATGCGCACCACCACGCCGGCCTCGACCTGTGCGGTGATCAGCGCCTGCGGGGAGTCAACCACCTCGCCCGAGCACTCCACGCCACGGTTGACCGGGCCGGGGTGCATCAGCAACTGGCGCGGGGAGAGACGGCGCGCGTTGATTTGAAAGCAGGCGGCGTACTCGCGTAGCGATGGCACCCACGCCTCGTTCATGCGCTCGTGTTGCATCCGCAGCGCATACACCACGTCGGCGGAGCCGAGCTCATCGAGCGAGAAGCGCACGTCGCAGCCGAGCGCCTCGATCCCGCGCGGGACCAACGTGGGCGGACCCGCGACGGTCACCTTCGCGCCCATCCGCTGGAAGGCGAGGATGTTGGAGCGCGCGACGCGCGAATGAGCGACGTCGCCAACGATCCAGATCGAGGCACCGTCGAGTGAGCCCAGGCGGCGCTGCAGCGTGTAGACGTCCAACAGCGCCTGAGTGGGATGCTCGTGCTTGCCGTCGCCGGCGTTGACTATCGCAGCGCCCGTCCAGCCGGAGACGAGCTCCGCGGCGCCCGCCCACGGGGTGCGGATCACGATCGCGTCGGGCTTGTGGGCGCTGAGCGTGAGCACTGTGTCCTTCAGCGACTCCCCCTTCTCGACGCTGGAGCCGCTGGA
The DNA here is from genome assembly GCA_049591495.1 of Solirubrobacteraceae bacterium. GTDB lineage: Bacteria > Actinomycetota > Thermoleophilia > Solirubrobacterales > Solirubrobacteraceae > Palsa-744. The sequence continues at coordinate 916 of JBAWFB010000287.1, read as the reverse complement.
GACGAAATTGACCACATCCGCCGACAGTCGCTTGGCGGCCAGCTCGAAGGAGCTGCGCGTGCGCGTGGAGGCCTCGTAGAAGAGGTTCAGCACCATCCGCCCGCGCAGTGCCGGCACCTTCTTGATCTCACGGTCGGACACCTCCGCAAATCGCGCCGCCTGCTCGACGATCCGCTCTATTCCCGAGCGGTCGAGATCCTCGATCGAGAGCAGATGGTTCACGCGTGCGTCCTCACCGGTGCGCGCCCGATCGCGACCTCGTCCACGCCGTCGATCTCAGTGACACGCACACTCACGTGCTCCTCGCGCGAGGTCGGCAGGTTCTTACCGACATAGTCGGGGCGGATCGGAAGCTCGCGATGGCCACGGTCGGCGAGCACCGCCAGCTGCACGCGCTCCGGGCGGCCGTAGTCGAACAGTGCCTCGATCGCCGCGCGCACCGTGCGGCCGGTGTAGAGCACATCGTCGACGATCACGATCGTGCGCTGTGAGAGGTCGAAGTCGATGTGCGACGCGTGCACCACCGGCGCCTGTGGGCGAGAGGCGACGTCGTCGCGGTAGAAGCCGATATCGAGATCGCCCAACGGCACGTCACTGTGCAGCAGCTCTGCCAACAGCACCTGAAGACGCTGGGCGAGGATTGCACCGCGACGGTGAATGCCCACAAGAGCCACCTGTGGGGCGCTCGTGTTGCGCTCGGCTATCTCGTGGGCGATGCGCACCAGCGCTCGCGCCACTTCGTCCTCCGCGAGGACGATCTTCCCGTCTTGCATGGTTTCCTTCCTGGCCTCACCGGACCGGGTTAAAGGAGCAACAGGGCGACTGTATCAAGGTTCGCGGAAGACATATGGATGCTGTTCGGGCCGGCACATGTGCCGGCCCGCGGGGAGGTGCATGCACCTCCCCGGCAGGGCCG
>JBAWFB010000286.1:0-3903 GCA_049591495.1 Solirubrobacteraceae bacterium | reverse complement strand
GTCTTTGCCAGCTCCACGCAGTCGGCTACCACCGCACGGTCGGGCGCGCCGCTGAGATAGAGCAGCTCGTACAGCCCAAGCCGCAGCGCTGCGAGCAGGGGCGCATCGAGCTTCTCAGCTGGCCGGCCTGCGAGGCGGCAGGTCAGGTGGTCGAGCGTGCCCCGGCGCTGGATCGCGCCGTAGGCGAGGCGCATCGCGAGCGCGCGGTCGCGCGCGTCGAGCTCGCGGGCCTCTGACTGCAGGGCGCGATCGGCATAGGCGCCCTGCTCGAACACGCGACGCAGAACCGCATAGGCGCAGCGCCGAGCGGGAGCTACCTGGGCAGGCGTCGCTCCTCGTGAGGGTCGCCCGCCGCCACCCTGTGCCGCCCCACTCACGCTTTGCCTGGTCTCGCTCGGAGACGGCGCAATTGGACCGTCACGCGCCCGGCAGGCCGTGCCCGCGCAGGAAGGCGGCTGCGTCCATCGCACGCTTGCCGGGTGGCTGCACCACGAGCAGCTCGAGCGTTCCGTGCGCGCACCCGAGCAGCAGGCGGCCGCTGTTTGCGTGAACGCCCGCACCAAGCGAGGATTGGTGCTCGCAGAGCGCCGCCCGGTGCACCCCGAGCAGCGTCCCGTCAGATAGCGCGACGCGTGCGCCGATGTGGGGGTGCAGGGCGCGCACCACGCGCTCCAGCTCGACGGCGGGCCTGGCCGGATCGAGCAGCCTGTCGGACGGGCCGATCTTCTCCGCGTAGGTGACCAGCTGCTCATCCTGCGCGGCAAAAGGCAGAGCGTCGCCGTGCTCGAGTGTGTCGAGCGCGGCGATGAGCAGCTCTCCCCCGATTCGCTGCAGCCTCAAGGACAGCGACCCGTAGGTGTCCTTGACATCGATCGTCTCCTCTGCGGTGAGGCACACCGGTCCACTGTCGAGACCGGCGGTGAGGCGCATGATCGATACGCCGGTGTGCTCGTCGCCGGCCATGATGGCGCGCTCAATCGGGGCCGCACCGCGCCAGCGCGGCAGCAGCGAGGGGTGCACGTTGAGCAGCTCGCGGTCGGAGAGCAGCGGCTCCTTGATGAGCGCACCGAAGGCGCACACGATCACCGCGTCGGGCGCGACGCTTGCGATCAGCTCGCCGGTTGCCGCGTCATTGACGCTCTCCGGTTGGGCGAGCTCGATCCCCAGCGCGCGCGAGGCGCCCGCGACAGGGGGCGAGAGGAGCTTGCGTCCACGCCCGGCGGGACGGTCGGGGCGTGTGATGACGAGTGTGGGCCGGTGGGTAGCCTCGCCGCCGTGCTCGCCCGCCAGCTGCCCGAGCACGGCGGCGGCGAACTCCGATGTGCCGAGGAAGACGGTGCGCACTTGTGAAGCAGACTACCGAGCGCCCAACCGGCGGCGAGTCGATGCTCAGGCGGGGCGCGCGCGAACGCGCCGAGTGCGTCGATGCTCAGGCCGCGTTGGCGGCGCTGACCGCTTCGCGCATCTCACGCATCGCCTGCTTGCGCTGCTCACGCGGAATCCGGTCGAGGATCAGGATGCCGTCGAGGTGGTCGATCTCGTGTTGGATGATGCGCGCTTGCAGACCCTCGACCTCGACGACGATCTGCTGCTGGTGCGCGTCGTGCGCACGGACGCGCAGCTGGGCGTGACGCTCGACCTCAACATGCACACCCGGCAGGCTGAGACAGCCCTCTTCGGCGACTTCAAGCTCCTCGCTTGCCCACTCGATCACAGGGTTGACAAGCGCGGTGAGCGGATCGTCGGTGTAGGCGCGGTAGACGAGCACGCGGTGCAGGACGCCGAGCTGGGTCGCGGCGAGACCCACTCCGAGCGCATCGTGCATCAGCTCCCCCATCCGCTCGATCTCAGAGACGAGCGCGTCGTCGAAACGATCGACTGGCAGCGCGGTCGCGCGCAGCACTGGGTCGCCGAACTTGCGCACGTGGCGAAGCGCAGCGTCACGCCGCGCTCGTGTCTCGGGATCGAGCTCGGCGGCTGTCGGCGCTCCCTCCTCGGGCTCCACCTCGGCGTCCATTGTCTCCTCGTCGCTCATCGACGCAAAGTGTAGTTCGCGCTTTGGTGGACTCGCGCTGTGGGTTTACGGTTTGCGTGCACCGCCGTTGCGAGCCGCGCCTACTGCGGATCGACGTCGACGCTGAAGCTGACACGAGCATGTGAGCTCTTGATCCTCACGCGCGCCGCCGCGACACGCTGAACCGCCTCGCCGACGCCGCGGATCACCTCAGAGCGGCTTGTCGGAGAAGCCTTGACGACGAGCACCTGACGCTCCTGGCCGCGTAGGCGAAAGAGAGATGCCGGACCGAGGACGCTCGCACCTTCAACCGCTATCGCGTCGCGCAGATGCTCGGCGGCAGCACGTGCGTGGGACGCTTGCTCGGCGGCACACACGATCCGGATGAGGCTCGAGTGGGGCGGGTAGCCGAGCGCTTGGCGGCGCTGCAGCTCGCCGAGGAGGAAGCCGTCGCTGTCGTGCGCGGCGGCGTGCACGATCGAGCGGGCTTGTGGCGCGATCGTCTGCACGAGCACACGTCCGTCGTTACCGCGCCCGACACGGCCTGCCAGCTGCGTTACGAGCGCGAACGTGCGCTCCTCAGCACGGAAATCGGGGAAGCGCAGCGTGGCGTCGGCGTCGAGCACCACGCCGAGCGTGACGTCGGAGAAGTCGTGCCCCTTGGCGACCATCTGCGTGCCGATCAGCACACCGGCGGAAGCTTGTTGGAAGCGGCTGAGCAGGCGCGCGGCGCCACCGGTTTGTTTGGGATCCTTCTCCGTTGCAGCTCCCCCGAGGCCCTCACCGACGGTGTCGGCGTCGAGGCGAAACACCGGGAAATCTCCATCGTCGAGCGCAGCGCTGAGATCGTGCTGCACGCGCTCGGTCCCGGCGCCGTGACGGGTGACCGACATCGAGCCGCATGTACAGCGGTTGGGAGCGGGCTCGCGGTGCCCGCAATGGTGACAGGCAACCGTCGCGCTCGCGCGGTGCAGCACGAGCGCCACATCGCACTGCGGGCAACCCCATACGCGCCCGCAGGAGCGACAGGTGAGGAAGTTCGACCAGCCGCGGCGGTTGAGCAGCACTATCGCCTTGCCGCGCGCGGCGCGCACCTCCGCCAGCGCCCGGGTGGTGAGTGGGTGCAGCCCTGCCCCCTGGCCCCGCATGTCGAGTATGTCGACCCGCGGCAGCGGCCTGCCGTCCACCCGGCGGGAGAGCCGCAGCAACCCGTTCGTGACGCGCAACCCGTTCGTGACGGGGTGCGTACCCACCGCGGCCGTCGTGCCACCGACACTCCGCACACCCTCTAAGACGTGCGTATCCCCCACGCCCCCGGCTGCGTACACGCTCTCCGGGCGAGGGGTGGCGCTGCCGAGCAGCAGCAGCGCACGGCAGTCGTGCGCACGGCGAGCGGCGACGGTGCGCGCGTCGTAGCGCGGGTCGCCCTCGTGCTTGTAGGAGGAGTCGTGCTCCTCGTCGACCACGATCAGCCCGAGCCGCTCGATCGGGGCGAACACGGCCGAGCGCGGGCCAACGCAGACACGCGCTTCCCCGACGCGCAGACGACGCCACTCCTCACGGCGCTGAGCGATCGTCATGCGCGAATGCAGCACGGCCACCGTGTCTCCGAAGCGCTCGATGAAGCGTCCGACGATCTGGGGGGTGAGGGCGATCTCGGGGACCAGCACGATCGCGCCACGGCCTTCGGCGAGCGTCTCCGCGGCGATTCGCAGGTAGACCTCCGTCTTGCCTGACCCGGTGATACCGGCCAACAGCCTGCTTTGCGTGACACCGCTGCGCAGCGCAATGGTCAGGTCGGCAAGCGCGCCGGCCTGCTCGGGGGTCAGCTCAGGCGGCGTCGGACTGCTTACACCCACCTGGATGTGCTCGGGGCGTGGTGGCGCGAC
>JBAWFB010000285.1:0-19602 GCA_049591495.1 Solirubrobacteraceae bacterium | reverse complement strand
CTCTCTCTCTCTCTCTGGTCGAGCCGGCGCCTAAGCGCTAGCTCTCTTCGCCGCGGCTCAACGCCGCGGCCAGCCGGTAACTGCTCCGGCTTGATCTGTGGCGTGCTCCGTGCGCGCCCCAATAGCTTCTCGTGTTCTCCCACACGCGGGACGCAAGGCCGTGTTTTGGCGGCTGTCCCGACCCATCCGGGCTCGTCTCTGGGCGCATACTCTCTCTGCGCCCAGGGGCCGGCCCGTCTGTGCTCTTCAAGGTGTTCCGTGCGGGAGTGGTGCTGAGATGGCGCGCGCGGTCACGGCGCCACATTCACTGCGCAACGCGGGCGCGCGGGCGCGGCGCGAGCCAAACGGCTTCGGCCATGCTCAGGTCGCGCAGATCCAGCGTGCGCGGATCTTGGCCGCTATGTTCGACGTGGTCACCGAGCGCGGCGTGGGCAATGTGAGCGTCGCGCACGTGGTGCAACGATCGGGCGTCTCGCGGCGCACGTTCTACGAGGTGTTCGGCGGTCGCGAAGATTGCTTCCTCGCGGCGTTTGACGACGCGCTGGCGTTTGTCTCCCAGCGTGTGTTGCCCGCCTACGCCGCGGAGAAGACGTGGCGTGATCGGATCAGAGCGGGCCTGTTCGCGTTGCTCACGTTTCTTGACGAGGAGCCGGTCATCGGTCGCCTGCTGATCGTCGAGTCGCTGTCGGCGGGACCGAGGACACTGGAACGTCGCAACCACGTGCTTGCGCTGGTGGCGGCCGCTGTCGATGAGGGCCGCACGCAGTCCGCGACCGCAGCCAGCCTGCCGTCGCTGACCGCGGAGGGTCTGGTGGGGGGCGCGCTCGCGTTGATCCACACGCGGCTTGCGCTCGCCGATCATGAGCCGCTGCTCGGGTTGACAAATCAACTGACGAGCATGATCGTGCTGCCCTACCAGGGCGCTGCCGCCGCGCGACGCGAGCTCGACCGTTCCGTCAAGCCTTGCGTGAGCGAGGGTCCCAAAGCACGGCTGCTCTCTGACCCCTTCAAAGGGGCAAACATGCGCCTCACCTACCGCACTGTGCGGGTGCTGCTCGCGGTAGCCGAGCACCCGAGCGCGTCCAACCGGCTGATCGGTGAGAGCGCCGGGATCGTAGACCAGGGACAGATATCGAAGCTGCTCGCACGCCTGGAACGGCTCGGACTGATCTCCAACAGCGGCCTTGGCCCCGGCCAGGGAGCCCCCAACGCATGGTCGCTCACATCCACCGGCCAGCAGGTCGTCAACAGCGTGCGCGCCCACACAGACAATTCCAACCCAGAGGGAGACAGCAAGCGATGAGTCCTCATGCCAAGAGATTCCCTGTTAGGCCGATTGCGGCGGCTTGTCTGTGCCTCCTTGCCGGCTGTCTGCTGGTGTGGGGAGCCTCGGCGCAGGCGCTGGAGGTGCACAAGTTCACAGGGTCCTTTGGTAGTCAAGGCTTGGGCTCCGGCGAGTTTGAAAAACCCCACGGGATCGCGGTGAACGACACGACAGGGGATGTATATGTCGTGGATCAGGGCAACAACAGGGTGCAGGAGTTCAACTCGACCGGGACTGCGATATTGACTGAATTCAACGGGTCTGTTTCGCCGACTGGCGCTTTTTCCGAACCGACCCAGATCGCGGTCGATAACTCGGGGAATCCTTTGATGGACGAATCCGAGGGTGATGTGTACGTGGTGGACCGGGGTCATGGCGTGATCGATAAGTTCGACTCCAGCGGCACATATCTGGGGCAGTTGACCGGGGTCGACACCCCAGGCGGCGCGTTTGAAGCGGGACAAGACGCTATTCGGTCGATCCAGGGCGTGGCGGTCGACCCTAGTGGGACGCTATGGGTCACTGTTTATAAAGGACCGATTTACAGTTTCAGCGACGCGCTCGTAAACGGATATTCCTCTGAACTCAACACAGTATTTGGGAATGCCGATGAAGGTCTTGGCGTCGACTCAGAAGACAACCTTTACTTCAGATCTGGCTTCAGGATCGCGAAGGTCAACAGCTCGGGGGCAGTCCTGGCCAACCCCTTCGGCGGCGATGAAACTGCACTGGCGGTGGCGGTCGATCCGATTGGTAACGAGGTTTATCTCGACAACAATGAAGCGAATGAAGCGACGATTGAAGCCTTCAGCTTGAGTGGAGCGCCGATCGAGAGCTTTGGCTCCGGGCACCTGGTCGGAAATACCCCGCCGTTTAGCGATGGTGTAGCCGTTGACGCTAGTAACGGTACGGTCTATGCGACAGATTATCGGGGGGACACCGTCTCGGTCTTCGAAGCCTTCATTCAGCCCAGTGTGGGCCTTGCGCCGCTCAGCGAACAACAGCCGCGGAGCCTGACGCTGAACGGGAGCGTCGACCCCGAAGGCAAGCCTATCGGCTCGTGTGTGTTCGAATACGGTAGTACCAGTGCTTATGGGCAGAGCGTACCGTGCTCGCCCGCGAGCCTTGGCTCGGGTACGACGCCCGTAGCTGTCAGCGCGCAGTTGACGGGTCTCTCGCCGGAGACGGTCTATCATTATCGGCTGTCTGCGGAAAACGCTGCCGGGAAGAGCTCGACCCCAGATCAGGAACTTCACACGGGCCCGGTGTTGGGGACAGAGTTCGTCACCGATGTAGCGTCCACCAGCGCGACGTTGCACGATCCGATCGACCCCAACGGCGCGGACACACACTATTACATTCAATACGGGCCGAGTGTCGCTTACGGTTCCTATGCGCCTGTTTCCCCCCCGGGTGTGGATCTTGGTGGGACACCGGGGGAACAGAGCTTGAGCGTGCACCTGCAGGGCCTGGAAGCGGGCACGGTCTATCACTATCGTTTCGTGGCCGAACAGGCCGGTGAAACATTCGAAGCGCCAGACCGCTCCTTTACAACGCAGCCTGCCGGGGGTTTGGCGGCTTCGCCCGACGGGCGGGCGTGGGAATTGGTGTCACCGCCGGACAAAAAAGGCGCTTTGCTGGAATTGACTGAATTGGGCGGTCAGGTTCAAGCCGCGAGCGATGGGAGTGGGATCACCTACGTGGCGGAAGGACCGGCAGGTGGCGAAGGTCCAGCAGGCAAATCAAAGTATTCGCAGGTGCTCTCGAGGCGCACCAGCGATGGTTGGAAATCCGAAGACTTGACGCCTCCAGGTGAAATCCGTGAAAATGGTGCGCCTGCGGAAACCATACTAGAGTTTGGTTTTTACTATCACCTGTTTTCGCCTGACCTGGAAGTTGCGGCCTTTGAACCGCACCTATTTGGGACACCGCCGCTCGCACCCGAAGTAGAAAACGAACGAACTTTGTATTTGCGCGACGACGTGAATGGAACATTCTCACCGCTTGTGAGCACGGCAGACATTCCGGAAGGCACGAAAATCGACGAAGCTGAATCCTTTGGCAGTACCGGGGACGAATGGCAGATAAAATTTCTGGCGGCGACGCCAGATCTCTCGCACGTTGTGTTTAAGACGCCGAGCGCCTTGACGCCAGAAGCCTTTGATGAAGAAACGGTAAGTAAAAACCAAGTAAACCATGAAATCGGTGATAGCACGGTTCAGTGGAACCTGTATGAGTGGAGTAATGGCGGTTTGAAACTCGTGAACATATTGCCGCCGCCTGGTAACGAAGTGGCACACGGTCGCCACAGCCAGGGAGTGCCACTTGTGAGGCTCGCCGGTATGACCGACGCCGATGGCGATGCACAAGGTAGCGTTCAGCGTGACATATCCGCCGATGGGCGACGGATCGCGTGGACGTGGGGTGAACCGTTCACGCCGCAGAAGCTGCAAATGTACAGAGGTCTATATGTGCGCGACATGATCGAAGAACGCACGGTGCGGATCGGGGGCCCAAGGGCCATATATCAGACGATGAACGCCGAAGGCTCAAAGATCTTCTATCTGGAAGACGGCGATCTCTACGAATACGATTGGAATAGCGGCATTGCAGCAGATTTGACTTCGACCCATGGCCAGGCTGAAGCAAATGCAGGTGTGCAGGAAATGGTCTCCGATGTCAGCGAAGATGGATCGTATGTGTATTTCGTAGCAAAGGGTGTTCTGGCAGTCGGTGGTGTCAGTGGTGAAGACAACCTCTATGTATTGCATGACACTGGGAATGGTTGGGATACCACGTACATTGCTACGCTGTCGGAAGAAGACAGATATAGTTGGTTTGGAGAAAACAAACCCGTCACTGCGCCCTATCTTCCGGCTGTGAGTTCACGCGTGTCGCCGAATGGCAGGTTTTTGGTTTTTATGTCAGAGCGCCCTTTGACGGGCTATGACAATACGGATGCTGTGAGCGGTGCGCCGGATGAGGAGGTATTCCTGTACGACGCGCAGGGTGGAGTGTTGGTGTGCGCGTCGTGTAACCCATCCGACTCGCGACCGGTCGGTGTGTTTGACAGTGTGTCCGATGGCAAGGAAAAGCTGCTGGTCGATCGTTTGGCAACGTGGGGTGGGGCTAATGCCGCCGGCCAGGCGAAGTCTCATTGGCTGGCTGGGAGCGTTCCGGGGTGGGATGATTTGAACAAAGATCCGGCGACCTATCAGCCGCGCTATCTCTCCAACAGCGGCCGCTTGTTCTTTGACAGCCCGGATGGTTTGGTGGCGCAGGACACGAACGGGTTGGAGGACGTGTACGAGTACGAGCCCGAAGGTGTGGGTGACTGCACCAGTTCCACCTCTTCAGCGAGGGACGTGTACGTAAAGGAACTTGCTGGCCACCCTGTTGACGGCTGTGTCGGCTTGATCTCTTCGGGTACCTCCAGCTCGGAATCGGTGTTCTATGACGCGAGCGAAAACGGCGACGACGTGTTCTTCGACACGACAAGCAAACTCGTCGGTGAAGACTACGACAAAGGGTATGATGTGTATGACGCTCACGTGTGTACGAGTGCCGTGCCGTGCAAGCAGGAACCTGTCTCGCCGCCTCCGTGCAACTCGGGCGACTCGTGTAAGGCTGCTCCTTCCCCGCAACCGTCGATCTTTGGTGCTGCGCCCAGCGCGACGTTCAACGGCGTCGGCAATTTGACGACAGCCTCTGCTCCGAGTGTGAGGCAGAGGTCCTTGACAAGCGCGCAGAAGCTGGCACGTGCGTTGCGTGCGTGCCACAAGAGAAAGGGCAAGCGGCGCAGTGCCTGCGAACGCGAAGCACACAAGCGGTATCCGCTGAAGCGAGTTCGCAAGGCGGCCGCGACCGGGAACGGGAGGAAGGGATGATCGGCGTGGCTGTCAAGCGGGCTTTTTCAGCAGTTGCGGTGCTTGTAGTGGTTGGAGTGCTGGCGTGCAGCGGAGAGGCTGTGGCTGCAATGCCGTGGTGGCACGTGAACACGATCTCGGCGCCGGCGAGCGAACCCGGTGGCGAAAGCAGGCTCGTGTTGGAAGTCAGCAATCTTGGCGACGCTCCCGTAAACGGGTTCGCGAATCCCGTCACGATCGTGGATAAGCTGCCTACTGGTGTGACCCCTACGCATGTCTACGGTGAAGGTGGCGGGAACGCTTACGTCGGCGTAAGCGGTGTAAAGGAATTCATGCACTGCACGATTTCGACCCCGACCGTCACGTGTACATATGACGGTCCGTTGCTGGCCTACGAACGCTTCATGATCGCGATGACAGTGCACGTTGAAGCGGGCGCGGGCGACGGCGTGAGCGAAGTGAGCGTAAATGGTGGCGGTGCCGCCCCGGTGCAGTGGCGCCGGGCGCTTTCGCTGAGCGAATCGCCGCCGACGTTCGGCGTCGAAAACTACGAATTGACGCCCGAAGAGGAAGGCGGAGCGCTGGATACACAGGCGGGGTCGCATCCGTTCCAGTTGACGACGACGCTGACGTTCAACACGAAGGCCGTCCCGGTCTTCAACTACGAACATAAAGAAGTGTTGCCCGAAGTGCAGCCGATCGCGTTGACGAAGGATCTGCGCTTCGACCTGCCGCCCGGTCTTGTGGGCAATCCAACCCCACTCCCGAAGTGCAACCTTGCGGTGTTCTTGAAAGCGAACCCCGCCGTGCCCTGCCCTGAAAACACGGTCATCGGTGTGGCGACGCCGACCGTCACCAACGTGTCGATAGCACCGTATGTGCCGTATGCGTTTACGACCCCGCTGTACAATGTCGAACCGTCGGTTGGGGAGCCGGCACGGTTCGGGTTCGAGACACCGGCGGGGCCGGTAATTCTAGATACTTCTGTGCGCACCGGCGAAGGCTATGGCGTCGTCGTGACTGTGCCCGATATCACCGATGAGATCGGCTTCATCGGGACCCAGGTGACGTTCTGGGGGGTGCCGGGCGAAGCGAGCCACGACACCTCACGCGGCACATGTCTGGACGCATACGAAGGCCTCAGTCTCACAAAAATCACGAAATGGGAATCGGCGTGCCCGGTGCAGGAAAAACCGCAACCGTTCCTGATCATGCCGACGTCCTGCTCGGGTCACGCGCTTGAAACGAGTGTGGAAGGTGACCCGTGGTCTGCGATCGGTCAGTTCAGTGAACCGAAACGCTACGTGTTTTCCAACAATGCCGGCGAACCGCTCCCTCAGGATGGGTGCAACCGCCTCAGCTTCGAACCGTCGATCAGCGTCGCGCCGGACGGACAGAGCGCGAGCTCCCCGACTGGGTTGACGGTCGGTGTGCACGTCGATCAGGAAGCCAGTCTTACTCCTGCGGGCCTCGCCGACTCTGCTGTGAAGGACACCACCGTCACACTACCTGCGGGCGTCGGCCTCAACCCGGCGGGCGCGGATGGCCTGTCCGCCTGCTCGATGAGCGAGATTGGGCTCGATAGCCCCGAAGTGCAGACGTGTCCCGAATCCTCGAAGGTCGGGAATGTCGAAATCGAGACGCCGCTGTTGCCGAATCCACTGAAGGGCGCCGCGTATCTGGCCACCCAGGACGCAAACCCGTTTGGGAGCCTCGTCGCGCTGTACCTGGTCGTGTACGACCCGGTGTCGGGTGTGCGCGTGAAGCTCGCGGGTGAAGTTGTGCCACAGGAAGGCACGGGCCAGCTCGTCGCGACGTTCAAGGAAACACCACCGTTGCCTTTCGAAGACTTGAAGCTTGAATTCTTCGGTGGCTCGCGCGCGCCGTTGGGGACACCGGCTTTGTGTGGGTCCTACACCACGACCGCTTCGATCGCGCCGTGGTCGGGCAACCCGCCCGCGCAAGCCTCCTCGGAATTCCTGATCACCTCCGGGCCAGGTGGCAGCCCCTGTAGCGATCCGTTGCCGTTTGACCCGTCGCTGACGACGGGCAGCCTTAACCTGCAAGCAGGCGCGTTCACGCCGTACACATTGACGATGAGCCGCGAAGACGGCAACCAGAATCTGGACGCGATCCAGCTGAAGATGCCTCCGGGTCTGCTCGGGACGCTGTCCAGCGTGAAGCTGTGCGGCGAAGCGCAGGCGAACGCCGGGACGTGCGGTCCCGAAAGCCTGATCGGCCACACGACCGTCAGCGTCGGCCTCGGCAGCACGCCGTACACCGTGACGGGTGGTGAAGTGTTCATCACCGGCGGCTATGACGGTGCGCCGTACGGATTGTCGATCGTGAATCCCGCGAAGGCCGGTCCGTTCGATCTCGGCAAGGTGATCGTAAGAGCGAAGATCGAAGTGGACCCGATCACCGCGGCCCTGACGATCACCAGTGACAGCACCGGTCCATACCGGATCCCGCAGTTCATCGACGGCATCCCGTTGCAGATCAAGCACGTCAACGTTTCGATCGACCGGTCCGGCTTCACGTTCAACCCGACGAACTGCTCCCCGCTGAGCGTCGGCGGCAGCCTCACCAGCAGCGAAGGCGCCACCAGCGCCCTCAAAGTGCCGTTCCAGGTCACCAACTGCGCGACGCTCGCGTTCAAACCGGGCCTCTCGCTCTCCACGTCCGGGAAGACATCGAGGGCCAACGGCGCGAGCCTGCGCGTCAAGCTCACCTACCCCAAAGCGGCGTTCGGGTCGCAGGCGAACATCGCGAAGGTCAAGGTGGACCTGCCCAAGCAGCTCCCATCGAGGCTGACGACGCTGCAAAAGGCGTGCCCGGCCGCGACGTTCGCCGCGAACCCAGCAGCGTGCTCGCCAGACTCCAGGGTCGGCGAGGCGAAAGCGACGACACCACTGTTGCCGGTTGCGCTGAGCGGCCCCGCGTACTTCGTGTCCTACGGTGGCGCGAAGTTCCCCGAACTGGTGGTCGTGCTCTCCGGGTACGGCACGAACGTGCAACTGCACGCGGAAACGTTCATCAGCAAAGCGGGGATCACGAGCTCGACGTTCAGGTCTGTTCCCGACGTCCCCGTGGGAGTCTTCGAACTGACGTTGCCGCAGGGCAAGTTCTCGGCGCTCGCGGCCAACGGCAACCTCTGCAAGAGCGCCCTGAAGATGCCGACCGCGTTCACCGCGCAGAACGGCGCGGTCATCAAGCAGAGCACGCCGATAAGCGTAACCGGGTGCGCCAAGCACAGGAGCGCGAAGAAGTCAAAGAAGGCGCGTAAGTCAAACAGCCAAGCAAAGCACAGTAATCGACAGGGGAGGAAACAGTGATATCGGTTATAAGGAAGCGACTGACTTACGCGAATGTCGCGTTGACGCTCGCGCTCGTTTTCGCGATGACAGGCGGCGCGTACGCCGCCGGAAAATACCTGATCACCTCGAGCAAGCAGATCAAGCCGAGCGTGCTCAAGCAATTGCAAGGCAAGCCCGGAGCGAGCGGCGCCGCAGGGGCGGCGGGCCCACAAGGCCCCGCCGGTCCGCAGGGCCCGGCCGGAGCAAAAGGCGAAAACGGGGCTGCCGGCACCAACGGTGTCAGCGCCGAAACGGCTTCATTCAGTGGAGTAAAAGGGGCGTGCACCGCTGGGGGAATTGAAGTCAAGTCTGCCACCCCCGTCGTGAACGTCTGCGACGGAAAGAATGGTCTGACCGGGAAAACCGGCGAACAAGGCGAACCGGGTCAGCCATGGACGGCCGGGGGAACACTGCCGAAAGGGTCCTCCGAGCACGGTCAGTGGGTTATTGCCTCCTCGTCGTCCGAGTTCAGGGCTACGAGCCTGTCGTTCCCAATCGCGCTGGCGGCACCGCTCGACGAAGCACAGGTTCATATTATCGGACCGGAAGAAGGCTCTAAAGAACCAAAAGAAGCAGCGGCAATCGCCAGCGGTGAATGCACGGGCACCGCGAAAAACCCAGGCGCAAAGAGCGAAAACCTGTGCGTCTTCGTCACAGAAGCCAATGTTGCACAAGACCTTACCCTGCTGGATGCTGAAGCGGGGGACGCACCGGGTGCCGGTGCCTCGGGGGCCATTCTGTTCGGAAATGGACCCACAGGAGAACCCTTCGTGTATATGGGAAGCTGGGTCGTAACAGGGTAGCCGCATGAGCATAGGGCCTCGGATGCCTGTCACCCCACTGGGGGAGGCGGCGTTCGAGGCTAGTCGTAAAGGCGAGGCGCTGCGCGCACGGATCGTCCAAGCGATGGCACTCGTCGTGCGCGAGCGGGGCTACGAGGATACGACCGTCACTCGCGTGTGCGCGCGGGCGAACGTGAGCCGGGGCACCTTCTACGAAACGTTCGACTGTCTGCGAGAGTGCTTCCTGGCAATCGTCGACGGCGGCTACGTGTGCACCCGCGCACTGATCGAGCGGTCCTTCGAGGAGCACAGGTACTGGCTGGACGGGGTGCGTGTCGCTCTCGCGTCGGTGCTCGCGCTCCTCGACGACGAGCCGCTGCTCGCCAGGATGTGGCTGGTGGAGACGCTGGCCGCGGGCGTGTGGGCGCTCGAGCGTCGTGAGCGCCATATCGCAGCGCTCACGAGCATGATCGTGGAGCGCCGGGTCGGTGCCGAGGATCCCCACCCAAGTTCACTGGTCGCCGTCGGGGCGATGGAGTCTGTGCTGGGTATCCTCCGCACACGTCTGCTCAGTAAAAGCCGGGAGCCGCTGCTCGCGCTGCTCGCGCCGCTGATGGGCTTGATCGTCACTATCTTCCTCGGTGCACAGGCCGCCGCGGCGGAGGTCGAGCGTTGCGAAGCGCTCACCGGTGGGATGCTGGCCGAGCGCAACGCGCGGGCACAGCGTGGGAGGGGCGCGGAGGTCGAGATTCCCGAGGGGCTACACGACCGCAGGGCCCATCGCGCGCGGGGGTGCCTGCTCTATCTCGCAGAGCACCAGGGAGCGAGCAACCGACAGGTGGCCAGAGCCGTCGGCATCTCCCGCGACGATCAGATCTCGACGATGCTGGCACGGCTGGCGCGCATGGGGCTGCTGGTCAAGTGCCAGGGTCCCCCGGGAGGCCCCAACGCGTGGTCGCTCTCGCCGTACGGGCTGCAGGTCGCGCAAGCGTTAGGAGACACGGGTGAATCTAGCGAGCATTGGCGAGGGCGTTGAGCATCGAGCTTGACCCATGCAACCAATTCTCGACGCACAGACGGTTTAACCATTCCCGACAACCGGCGAACCCTGTGTAAAACCTTGACGGTGCCCTGCCCACAAGCATAGGTTGCCGATGGCACGTCTTGTGCCCTGTGTTACCTGATTATCCTACAAAGGAGACAGCAAATGGACGATTGTGGGCATTGCCCAAGGTCGGATGCAGGTTCTGCTCGGAGCGTGCGACTTGCCCGTCGCACGATGATGGTGCTGATGGGGGCGCTTGTGCTGGCAGTAGCCGCTCCGGCCCTCGCTGGCGCGCACCCTGTGTGGACGGTTAACGATTCGCTCGTGAGCAAATCGACCGCGGTGGAATGGAACGGGCAACTGAAGCTGAACGACACGGTACCGCCCCAGGATCTCGAATGCACAGAGAAAGCCGAAGGGTCTGTCGGCGTCGGCGGTACTGGTGAAATAACGAAAATGACTGCAACGAAATGCATTGGCGTTAAAGGTTGTGCGCAGAAAGAAACGAAAACCTCGCTCACAGCACTGAACCTTCCCTGGCACACTGAACTCGTCCTGGTTGGAGGGTCGCTGTACACCAAGGTGGTCAACGGTGGTAAAGGGACTCCGGGCTTCAAGGACGAATGCGTCGACATAATCACGGTGAACGACGAATGCACCGGCACGTTCAGCGCTACGACCACCAACGGCGGGAGCGGCGTTGCTGCGGCGTTCAACAGCAGCGAAAAGCTGAACTGCACCGTTGGCGGTACCGGCAGCGGCATCGTCGAAGGCAGTCAGACGGTCACGGTGTCCGGCGGTGTATTGAGTGCCCAGAAGGAAGTGCCCCTCTGGCTCAAGAACGGTGTCGCGATCGAAGGGGCAAGTAAGTCGATCGAATTCGGTAAAAAACTGTCACTATATGCGGAAACCGGGTACGGTGACCTTGGTGTGACCTGTGAAGATCACGGTGAAGGCGTGGCAGGGGAAACCGGTATGGGCTCCATAGCTAAAATCACGCTGTCGAGCTGCAAACCGGCGCCAGGCCAGTCGGGATGCCAGAGCGAATACGGTATCGAAGCCCTGCATCTGCCGTGGAGCACCCAACTGCTCTTCGAAGGTGCAGTAGCGCATGAGTTTCTTCTGGGAGATGGCGCGGGGACACCAGGCTTCGTGTTGAAGTGCGAAGTGAACTCAACCAAAGGCTTCACGGATACCTGTACGTCCGTGCCTTCCCTTGTTGCAGAAAACAACACCGAACACGGTGTGCTGGCCGAATTCGGCTCTCAAAAAATGAGTTGCACCATCGGTGGGGCTATCTCTGGCTCTATTTACGAAAGCCCGCAGACGATCAACCTGACGAGCGGTGAAACACTGCACGTCTCCTAGCAGGAAAACCGAAGTCACGCGCCTGAACCGCGTGCTTGCCAATGCCAGGCGGGGCCGCAAGCCCCGCTTGGTGGCGGCTCGTGCCGCTACACGGCGATCGCTTTGTGGAGACGGAACCGGAGGATGGTGGCGCTGCGCGACCGCGTGGCGCTGACCGTTTCCAGGTCGATCCGGGGGAGGCTCGGTGGGGAGAAGCGGATGCCGTCGCCGAGCAGCACCGGCAGTACGTACACCAGGATCTCGTCGACAAGGCCCCGTTGTAGGCACTGGGCGGCTACATCGGCGCCGAGGATCTCCAGGTTCTTGTCGCCCGCGGCGCTGCGGGCCGTGGCGACCGCGTCCTCGATGTCACCGGTGAGGTAGGTGATGTCCGGATTCGGTGGCTCGGGTGGCCGATGGGTGAGTACGAACACGGGTCCGGAAAAGGGGTAGTCGACACTGCCCGGCTTCTCGGCCTCCATCTTCTCTCCGACGTCGGAGGTTCGCCGGCCGACAAGCATGGCGCCGGTGGCCGCCGCGATCTCATGGAACTCCTCCGGCCCCACGAAGTCGGCGAGCTGGCGACCAGCGCCCCAGTCCATCACATGGCCGGCAGCGGCGATGAAGCCGTCAAGCGACATGCACCTGTTCACCACGACCTTGCCCTGTCCGGTGCCCGTATCGCTCAACCCGTTCCTCCGAAGGTCTTGGGGTGTTTCATGACCCAGTCGGTCGTGGCAATCGCCATCGTGGGAAGATAGTGGCATGCAGCGCGTGCTTGGAATCGGTGGGTACTTCACAAGGGCAGCCCATATGACCGCGTAGTCCGCAGGGCTTGCGCAAAGCCTCTATGAGCAGGCCGAGGACGGCGGTGCAACATACGGCCCTGCTGTCATTGCTCAGACGGTCCTCCGAGCTGTTCGGCGAGGCCCACAAGGGCGGAGGGCTGTGTTGCGAGGCCCTTCGCGAGTGCCAGCAGAAGCTCGTATGTCGGGTCGAGGTGCCCTGTCTCGAGCGCGCTTATACGCTTGCGACTGATGTCGGCGGCAACGGCCAACTCGTCAACGCTCATGCCTTGCCGCTCGCGCATCTGTTGGACGGCGCGCCCGAGAGAGGCTAGGTCTGCATTCCGGCGTCCGTGCTCCAGCAAGAAAAGCTCCCAAATTGCGGTGAGGACAATGAACCACATTCTGTTTCCACGTATATGCCCTAACCCCTTCAGGGAAAGTGAGTAAGTCTGCGGGTCATGCCACGCCCACGGACAGCCAAGCCCCGCAGTTTGCGTCACGCCGCACTGGGCAACGCGATCAAGTTGTTGATCGCTGAAAACCCGCGCATGACCTTGGACACCGTGGTCGACGACTCCGGCTTGGACGAAAAGCTGCTCGGCACCTACATCCGCGGCCAGGGCAATCCGACGTACACGAGCCTGCTCAAGCTGTGCGAGGGTCTGCACGTGAGCCCCACCACGTTGATGCTTAGGGCTGAGGAGCTCTACGACAAGAGCCGCGAGCGTTAGCTGCGAGAAGCCTTGCGAAGGGCAGCTCGGTGGCGCGTGTTAGGGTCGCAGCAAGGGAGCGCACCGAGCGGGCGGCAGCCCAGCACTCAGGGTTTGGCTCCTTCTCGGTCAATCGTCTCCATCAGATGCTCATGGTCAAGCTGCGAAGCTCACGGCCCATCACTAACTCGGACCTTCATTCATGACCTACACCACCGCCGAGGGGCGAGAGCAGATCCTTGACGCGCTTGCGGTGGCCGCCGATGAGATCGGAGTTGCGCTGGCGCTGCTGAGCGAGGCCTACGAGCACGTCGACGAGCACGCGGCAGAGCGGCTTGAAGATGAGCTGTTCCAGCCGATCCGCACGGCCTACGGTCGCGCCAAGCGCACGCACGCCGATTTCGCGCAGCGCCACCAGCTATCGGGTCATACGTTCCAGTCGCCCTCACCGGTTGCTCCGTCGAACGGGGCAAAGGGGCTTATCGACGCTGCTGTCGACGCTGCCGGGCGAGCCGACGGCGCGCTCATCGAACTGCAGGATTCGATGCTGCCGGTTGAGGTCGGCGACGCGGAGCTGCGCTCAGCACTGGCCGAGGTACGTGAGCTCATCGGTGGCGTTCGCTCGCGTGCGCGCGAGCTGGTACGCACGCTGGGGCGCTGAGCAGCCACGCTGGGGCGTTGAGCAGCGTCGCGTTGACGCCGCTGACTCGACAAGCATCTCGGTAGGTCAGTCGCTGAGTCCGCGTACCAGCGTGAGCAGTGCATCGGATGTTCCGTGGGCGTCGTGCCCGCCTGTCGCGAGCCGTCGTACGGCGAGTCCTGTCATGAGCGCCACGACGGTCGGCGCGTGACGCTTCGCATCGGAGATGCCGAGCGCGTCGAGGGCCGCGACAGCGATCTGCTCGTGGGCTTGGAAGCAGCGTTGTGAGGCGTCGCGCAGCTGCGGGTCGCGAGCTGCGTGCAGGTGTAGCTCCAGTTCGGCTATCTGCTGGTGGACGTCGGAAGCAGTGGCGATCGCGTGCTCGACGGCTTCGGCGACCTGCTCGACGCTGGGCCGCCGGTCGGCGAGCTCGCGCGCGATCTGCTCGCGCCGCGCGGTCTCCTCCTCCACATAGAGGAGCATGCTCTCGTGGAGCAGTTGCCCCTGGCTTGTGAAGTGGTAGGTGAGCGACCCGAGCGACACCCCCGCGGAGGCGGCCACCCGGCGGTTTGTGACGGCCGCCACACCGCCATCGGCGATCAGCTTCATGGTGGCGCGCAAGATCCGTTCACGCGCACCGGTCGCGGACGGGACGCTTGCATTGGGGGCTGGTGGCGCGGCTGATACGCGTGTAGCGGCCACCGGCTCATCGAAGATCGGTGGTGCTGGTGGGCGGCTCACGTGTGCTCTGGGGTGCGTGCTTGAAAAGGCGCTATGCGCTCGTGCCAGCGCTCCACCTGCTCGAGCTGCGCGGCGAGAGCCAGGAGTGTGGGCTCACTGTTGGCTGGACCCAGCAATTGCGCGCCGAACGGTAGTCCATCGGCGGTGAGCCCAGCGGGCACGCTCACACCAGGCCAGCCGAGCACGTTCCATGGCCAGGCGTACGGACAGGCGGCGACCATGATCTGGTCGGTAGCCCACCCGCCCAGACCGTCGGTGGCGCCCACCCGCAGCGGCGGACTGGCGCTGGTCGGTGTGAGAACGATGTCTGTTTGAGCGAATATCGAGCCGATGCGGCGGTGCATTAGCGGTTCCATGCGCCTGGCGGATCGGAGGATCGTCTTTGAGAGCAACCCCCCGAAACGTGCGGCTGCGAGCGTGCGCGAATCGAGCAGGGAACGGTTGGGCACGCGGGAGACCCACTCGTGGACGCCGGATTGACCGCGTGCGATCAGCCCGAGCCCCATCAGGCGGTAGCGGGGGTTGGCCTCGATCACTTCGTGTCCAAGCTCCCCGAGCACGGTCGCGAGCCGCCGGATGGCGGCGCTGATCTCGGGATTCAGCTTGACCGGTGCGCCGCTGTAGGGATGGCGCAGGGAGAGTGCGATTCGCAGACGGCGAGGTACTCTTTGGATGGCTAGAATATATGGCTCAAGTGGAGCTTGAGGCTTGTGCAGATCGCCGGCATGGTTGCCGCTGAGCACGTCGAGCATCAGCGCGGCATCGGCGACGGTACGCGTGAGGGGCCCGAAGCAGGTGAGACCGTTGAAGGACTCGGCGTCGGGCCAGGTGGAGATGCGTCCGCGCTGGGGCTTGATACCCACCAGTCCGCACCACCCGGCGGGTATACGCACCGAGCCCGCGCCGTCGGAGCCCACGGCTGCCGGCACGATCCCGGCGGCCACCGCGGCAGCCGCTCCGCCACTGGAGCCCCCGGGCGTGTGGTCGAGGCTCCAGGGGTTGCGCGTCGCACCGAACGCGGATCCCTCGGTGAATGGGTAGAGACCAAGCTCCGGCGTGTTGGTCTTCCCGACGATCACCGCGCCGGCGGCGCGCAGGCGGCGGACCATCTCGCTGTCGGCCGTCTTGACGGGGAACTCGCCTTCGCAGCCGAAGGCCGTGGGGTGGCCGGCGAGGTCCACATCGTCCTTGATGGCTATCGGAGCTCCGAGCAGCGGTAGACGCTCGCCGGTGGCCAGGCGCCGGTCCGCCTCGGCAGCCTCGGCGCGCGCCGAATCGGCGCACACGATGCGAAAGGCGTTGAGCGTGGATTGTGTCGCCTCGATCTGGGCCAGCGCTCGCTCGATGAGCTCCACGGAAGTGGTCCCTCCAGCGGCCAGCATCGCCACGCACTCGGTCAGGCTGCTCGCTTGTCCCGAAGCGAGCGTGCCCGCGGGCGGCTCAAGAGCTGGAGGTGGATTGGTGGAAGGGGCCATGCTTCCAGGGAGCGCTGCGAGAGCAGCTTCGGTTCGCTTCCAGTCAGACGTTCGTTCGAACGAACGGTAGCACTGAAGAGGAGGCACAAGCACTGAAGAGGAGGCACATACACTCAGCGGCATGGCCACCGATGCTCTGAGTCAAGACACGGCGGGCGTGGTCCGTCGCTTCCACGAGGCCCGCAGGAACGGCGAGCTGGTCGTGCTGCAGGGCTTTCACGCGCTCAAGCACGCGCTGCGGTTCGGGGCGCGGGTGGAGGTTGTGGCATGCTCAGATCCACGAGAGCTGACGCGGCTGGCGCGTGGTCTTGCCCCTGACCTGGCGGCAGAGATGGAGCGGCTGGCGGTGGTCCTGGACCCGGAGGCGTTCAAGCGCTTGGGGCCATATGTGCCACACACGGGGGTGGTGAGCGTCGCGCGGCGAGTGGTCAGCGATCCACTTGCGCTACTCAACGACCAGGGTCACGCGCCGGTCGTGCTGCTTGAGGATCCACGTCACTTTGGCAACCTTGGGGCCGTGATCCGGGTGGCTGCAGCCGCGGGTGCAGCCGGCGTGCTCACGACAGGTCGTCAGGATCCGTGGGACCCAGTGGCCCTACGCGGCTCCGCGGGTCTGCATTTCGCGCTGCCCGTCACGCGCGTGGAGAGCCTGCCGCACACCGACAGGCTGCTGCTTGCGCTCGACCCCGAGGGCGAGCAGCTGAGGCCAGAGCTCATTCCCAGGCGCGCGGTGCTCGCGTTTGGGACCGAGCGCGACGGTTTGAGCAGGGATCTGCTCGACAGGGCCGATGCCTGCCTGTGCCTGCCGATGCGCTCTGGCGTCTCAAGCCTCAACCTCGCAACGTCGGTGGCGGCAGTGCTCTACAGCCTGCGGTTGGCCTCCGCGCAGTAGAGCCAGACCCACGCGAGCGCTCGTCGCTGAGGGCTTTGTGGTCACAAGGCCGTGTCCATGTTTGGGCTGAGGCGGCGCTCAGCTCACCTCAGACGGCATATACGGCGCCAGCTCGCGCCGGGCAATCGACAGCTTGTGCACCTCGTCGGGGCCGTCGGCGAGCCGCAGAGTCCGCAGGTGGGCGTACATCCACGCCAGGGGGAAGTCATCGGAGACGCCGCCGCCGCCGTGCACCTGGATCGCGCGGTCGATCACCTTCAGCGCGATGCTGGGGGCGGCGACCTTGATCGCGGCGATCTCGGTACGCGCGTGGCGGTTGCCGACCGTGTCCATCAACCACGCGGCCTTCAGCGTCAGCAGGCGCGCCATCTCGATCTCGATGCGGGCCTCGGCGATCCAGTCCTGGATGTTGGCACGCGCGGCGACCGGCTGGCCAAAGGTGGTGCGTGCCACCGCGCGCCGGCACATCGCCTCCAGGGCGCGCTCGGCCGCGCCGATCGAGCGCATGCAATGGTGGATGCGCCCGGGCCCGAGCCGCGCCTGGGCGATCATGAAGCCATCGCCCTCTCCGGCGATCAGGTTGGAGGCGGGCACGCGCACATTCTCGAAGACGATTTCAGCGTGACCCTCCTGGTCCTGGTAGCCGAACACAGGCAGCCCACGCACGATCTCAACGCCCGGAGTGTCGATCGGCACGAGGATCTGGCTCTGCTGGCGATGACGGGGTGCCTCTGGCGAGCTCTTCCCCATCACGATCATGATCCGGCAGTGCGGGTGCAGCGCGCCGGAGATCCACCACTTGCGTCCGTTCAGCACATAGTCCTCACCAGAGCGCTCGATCCGCAGCGCGATGTTGGTGGCGTCCGAGGAGGCCACCTCGGGCTCGGTCATCGCAAAAGACGAGCGAATCTCACCCTCGAGTAGAGGCTTAAGCCACTGCTCCTTCTGCGCGTCTGTGGCGAACTGGTGCAGCACCTCCATGTTGCCGGTGTCCGGCGCCGAGCAGTTGCAGGCCTCCGAAGCGATATGGCTGCGTCCAAGGATCTCTGCCAGCGGCGCGTAATCGCTGTTGGAAAGCCCTGCGCCGTGGTCGGCGTCGGGCAGGAACATGTTCCACAGCCCCGCCTCGCGCGCTCGTGCCTTCAGCTCCTCCATGATCGCCGGCTGATGGTGAGGATCGCCGGATTCGGCCAACTGGCGCTCGTACACAGGCTCTGCGGGATGGATGTGCTCGTCCATGAACGCCCGCAGGCGCTCCTGAAACTCGATGCAACGCTCGCTCGGCTTGAAGTCCATCGTGG
The DNA here is from genome assembly GCA_049591495.1 of Solirubrobacteraceae bacterium. Taxonomy (GTDB): domain Bacteria; phylum Actinomycetota; class Thermoleophilia; order Solirubrobacterales; family Solirubrobacteraceae; genus Palsa-744. The sequence goes on along the minus strand of JBAWFB010000285.1, from coordinate 1,335 downwards.
TCCTTTCGGGCAGTGGGAATAGGATCATCGCGGATGACACCGGGATCGGCCGACTACAAGGCGGCGGGCGTCGACTACGACGCCTTGGACGAGGGCAAGCGCCAGGCGATCGCCCGTGCGCTTGCCACCTCCTCGTTGCTGGCCACCCGCGGCGGCCGCGCGCTCGACGCCTCAAGGGGGGAGCCCGCGTTCGTGTTCGAGCTCGACGGTCGCACGCTCGCGTTCGTGATGGAGGGCCTGGGGACGAAGTCGATCATCGCCCGCCACATGCTGGAGCGACACGGGGTCAATCGCTTCGCCGACGTGGCCTACGACACCGTCGCCGCGATCCTCAACGACCTCTGCTGCGTCGGCGCGCTGCCGCTTGTCGCCAACGCCTACTTCGCGACCGGCTCCTCGGAGTGGTACGCCGTACCCCAGCGCGCCGGCGCGCTGCTGGAGGGCTGGCAGCGAGCGTGCCTTGACGCCGGCTGCGTGTGGGGTGGGGGGGAGTCGCCATCGCTGTCGGGGCTCGTGGCCGAGCAGGACATCGAGTTGGCCGGCTCGGCGGTCGGCGCGCTGCCAGCGGGACGAGCGGCGATCCTCGGCAAAGAGCTTCGAGCTGGGGATGAGATCGTGCTCGTGGCATCCAGTGGCCTGCACGCCAACGGCGCCTCGCTTGCTCGACTGCTCGTCGAGCGGTTGCCGGACGGCTACATGACGAAGCTGCCGAGCGGGCGCACCCTCGGAGAGGCTCTGCTGGATCCTTCGGCGATGTACGTAGGACTCGTGCAGGCGCTGCTCGAGTCCCAGATCGAAGTCTCCTACCTCAGCCACGTCACCGGCCACGGGCTGATGAAGCTGATGCGCCCCGCCAAGCCGCTCACCTACCGCATCTCGGAGCTTCCGCCGGTACCCGAGGTGCTGGCCTTCCTCGCCCACGAGGCGGCACTCGATGCCCACGCCGCCTACTCGACGTTCAACATGGGCTCCGGCTACGCCGTCTATTGCGAAGCCGGCGCCGGTGCGGAGGTCGTTGCGCTCGCTCAGCGTCTCGGCTTCCAGGCGCTGCTGGCGGGCTCTGTGGAGCCCGGCCCACGCCAGGTGATCGTAGAGCCCGTGGGTGTTCGCTACAGCGGCTCGGAGCTCGAATTCTCGGGCTCTGAGAACACCACCTAGTTGAACCCGTCGTCCGATGCGGGTAACCTTGCAAGCAAATCGCCAATGCTCCCCGGACGGCTGAGACGTTGGGGGACTCGATGTCGCCGGACCGTCAAGGATCCGGAGCTACTCGGATCGTAGGCGGACCCGTTCATCAACAGAGGAGAGAAGCTGATGCGTAGAGCATCTACCCGT
>JBAWFB010000284.1:0-17183 GCA_049591495.1 Solirubrobacteraceae bacterium | reverse complement strand
GCGTACGGACGTGGCGGGACACGCGCGACGGTGACCGACGCCAACGTGGTGCTCAGCAGGCTGCCCGTCGACACGCCGCTCGCGGGCGGCGTGTCGCTCGACGCTGGAGCCGCAGAGCGCGCGGTCGGCGCGCTTGCAAGCGAGCTTGACCTCGACCCACTCGCGTGCGCGGAGGGGATCGTGCGGGTCGCCGAGACAGAGATGCGCCGCGCGCTGGCGGTGATGACGGTCGAGCGCGGGATCGATCCGCGCCGCTTCGCGCTGATGCCGTTTGGCGGCGCCGGCCCGCTGCACGCCGCGGCGATGGCGGCCGAGCTGGGAATCCGCCGGGTGCTGTGCCCGCGCTCGAGCGGTGTGTTGAGCGCGCTGGGACTGGCCGCCGCTGCTCCCCGGCGTGACGCGTCGAGCACAGTGATGCTGGCGGGAACGACCCTCACCAACGAGAGCATCGTGCGCGAGCTGACCAGTCTGATCGCTCTGGCCGCGGGCGAGCTGGACGAGCCGCCAACCCACGTGGGCGTGAGGTACGAGCTGCGGTACAGGGGCCAGTCGTTTGAGCTGACCGTCCGTGACGAGAAGCCCGATCCGGACCGCCTGCGCGAGTCGTTCGAGCGGACACACGAACAGCGCTATGGCTACCGCGACGAGAACGCCGAGGTGGAGCTCGTGACGATCCGCGTGTCGGTGCTGGGCCGGCGGCCGGCGTTGCGTCTTGTGGGAGCGGCACCGCGGAGGCCCGTGAACGACCCAACCGTCACCAGCGTGAGGTGGAGCGGCGAATGGATGGAGACACGGCTGTGGCGCGGCGAGCTGCCGGCGTGCACGCGCGTGGAGGGCCCGGCACTGTGCGCGATGGAGGACTCGACGCTGCTGGTGCCACCTGGATGGGGCGGCGTGGTCGACGAGCACGGGACCGTGGTATTGGAGCGAGCTCGGTGAGCGCCTGCGATCGACCGTCCTCCCCTCGCCGCCCCGGAATGGCGACCGGGGCGCTCGATGCAATTGAGCTGCAGGTGATCGCGGGCGCGCTGCGAGCCGCGTGCGATGAGATGGGCGCGACGCTGGTGCGGGCGGCGCATTCAGCCAACATCAAGGAGCGCCGCGACGCGTCGACCGCCTTGTTTGATCGCCGCGGGGAGATGACGATGCAGGCCGAGCACATACCGGTGCACCTCGGATCGATGCCGGCGGCGTTGGCCGCGGTGCTGCGCGAGGACCACCGCCCGGGCGTGTCGTGGGTGCTGAACGACCCGTTCGCAGGGGGCACCCATCTGCCGGACATCACAGTCATAACTCCTGTGTTCGCCGACTCCCTCATAGGTTTTGCCGTCAGCCGTGCGCATCACGCTGATGTGGGCGGACGTGTGCCGGGGTCGATGCCCGCGGACAGCCGCACGCTGGAGGAGGAGGGTGTGGTGATCGGCCCACGCCCACTGACTGCCGCGGCCGTCGACGAGCTTGTGGCGCAGATGCGCAATCCAGACGAGCGCCGGGCCGATCTCCGTGCGCAGCTGGCGGCCAACCGCATAGGCGCGCTGCGCCTGGCCGAACTGGGGAGGCGGGTGGGGGTGGAGCGCTTGTTGGAGGCGACGGACGCGGTGTTGGACTATGCGGAGCGACGGATGCGCGCATGCGTCGCCGCGCTGCCCGACGGCGTGCGCGAAGCCCGCGACGTGCTCGAGGCGCCCGAGGGCGATCTCAGGCTGTGCCTGCGAGCGACGGTGGATGGGGAGCGGATGACACTCGACTTCAGTGGCTCGGCGGGCCGCCACGAGGGCAATCTCAACTGCCCGCTCGCCGTGACGCTGTCGGCGTGCTGGTTTGCGGTGAAGGTGCTGACCGACCCCGACATCCCGTCGTCGGCGGGCGCGTATCGCCCGGTCGAGGTAATCGTGCCGGAGGGCTCGCTGTTGAACGCGCAGCCGCACGGCGGCGGCGGAGGGCCGGGCTCAGCTCCGGCGGTCGCGGCAGGCAACGTTGAGACCTCCTCGCGCGTGGCCGATCTCGTGCTGGGGGCGTTTGGCCGGGCGCTGGGCCAGGGCACGATGAACAATCTCACGCTCGGCAACGAGGATTTCACCTACTACGAGACGCTCGCTGGCGGGCAGGGTGCGTGCGTGGACACCGACGGCCCCAGCGGGGTGCACGTGGCGATGAGCAACACGCTCAACACGCCGATCGAGGCGCTGGAGCGCGAACTGCCGGTGCGCGTGTGCGAGTATGCGCTGCGGCGCGGATCGGGTGGCGCCGGCGCCCACAGGGGCGGCGATGGCGTGGTACGCGAGCTGCGGGCGTTGACCGATATGACCTTCTCGTTGATCGCCGAGCGACGTGAGCACTCACCGCCGGGGGCGGCCGGGGGTGAACCGGGGTTGTGTGGGCGCGACACGTTGATTGGGTTGGACGGCCGCTCGCACCGGTTGGCGGCGAAGACGACGGGTACGCTGCACGCAGGCGAGCGGCTACGCATCGAAACCCCCGGAGGAGGCGGATATGGCATCGCGAGCACAGACTGAGCGAATCGGGTTCCTGGGTTTGGGGATCATGGGCTCGCGGATGGCCGCCAACATCGCGAGGGCTGGCTACGAGTTGACGGTGTGGACCCACACCGAGGGCAAGGCCGAGCGCTGGGCGGGCGAACACGGGGCATCGGCCGTGGGAACGCCGGCGGAGGTGGCGGTGGCCAGCGACATAGTCGTGAGCATGGTTGTGGACGGTGCCCAGGTTGAGAGTGTGCTGTGCGAACCGGGTGGTATCGGCGACGGCGCGCACGAGCGCCTGCTGTGTGTGGACTCTTCGACGATCGCCCCGACCGCCACGCGCCGGATCGCCGCGCGTCTGCGTGAGCGGGGGGTGGGCATGATCGACGCGCCGGTGACAGGGTCCTCCCCACGCGCGGAGGCGGGCACGCTGACGATCATGGTCGGTGGGGAGGCGGCCGACTTCGAGCGCGCGCGGCCGCTGCTGGAGACGATGGGCAAGCTGATCGTGCACGTCGGCGAGCTTGGGCAGGGCGAGATGTTGAAGCTGATCAACAACTCGCTGGGGGCCGCCAACGCGACGGCCGTCGCGGAGGCGCTGCTGCTTGCGAACGCCACCGGCGTGGACCTCGACGCGCTCGTGGCGGTCACCCAGACCGGCTCGGGTGCCTCCGCGCAGATGGAGATGAAGTCAAGCCCTATGCGCGAGCACGATTACACGACGCTGTTCAAGACCGAGCATCTGCTCAAGGACGTGCGGCTGTGCCTGGAGGAAGCCCAGGCGGCGGGCGTGCCGTTCCCGGCCGCCGCTCACGCGCGCGATCTGCTGGCCGCGACCGTGGGGCGAGGCCATGGCGCCGATGACTACGCCGCCCTGATCGAGGCCGCAGAGGGCCTCGCCGGTAGGCGCCTGTAGGGCTGGCGCCGATCGGCCCGTCGGCCCTTGACTCTCGAAATCTGAACCGGCGAGATCCTCCGAGCGAGTGCGCGGGAAGTCTCATGACAGCGTAGATGCCCAAAAAAAGTGCCGATTTGCAGGTGATTTGGGATTTTCGCTCGGATTTCGTATCTTTAAGGGCAGCGGCACCCCGTGCCACTTGCCCTGAGGGGCGGCGCGGACGGAGTCGCGCCGTTTCTACGATCCTCGTAGTCAGGTTCTTCACAATGCCAATTGCTCTCAAGGAATGGGCGGTCACCGTCCGCGCCCTCGCCGAAGGCGAGCAGCTTCTCACTCTGCGCAAGGGCGGTATACGCGAGCCCGAAAAGCACTTTAAGCTCGACCACGACCGCTTCTTCCTGTATCCCACGTTCGACCATCAGCGCAACGATCTCGTGCGCGAGTCCCATCAGCCCGAGCTGCGCAGGGCGCTGGAGGAAGGCGTGTGGAACGACGGCGAGCCTCCCGTGCAGGCGTTCAGCGTCGAAGGCGGCATCCAGCAGCCCGAGCGCGTGCGTATCAGGGCATGGGCTGAAGTGGCCGGCCACTTCACGATCTCCGATCCTCGCTGCGTCGACGCGCTGTCGCCGTTCTACGTGTGGACGACCGACTACGCCGAGAAGCGCCTGGAGTGGAAGCGCCGCCATCCTCTACACGTGCTGCTGCTGCGCACATACAGGATCCCGCGCCCGGTGACCGTGAAGGTCAAGGACGAGTACGGCGTGTGCAGCTCGTGGCTTGAGCTGCAGCGCGAACTTCCCTTCGAGGGCACACCCGTGCTGTCAGACGGCGAGTTCGAGCGGGCCGCTGAAGAGATCGAGGCGATCACGCGCGAAGCCGGCCAGCCGCTCGGCCAGCCGGTTCTGGTCTAGATCTTTAGTCCACCCGGCCGGAACATCTCTAAGCGAGCAACTCGCGTGCCCGATCGGCCTGCAACACGGGCACCAGCACGTCGCGGGGGCCGGCGGCGATCAGGTCGGGCACGTCAAAGCCACCGTTGCGCTTGAGCATGCTCGGGATGTGCTCTTGGCGCAGCAGTCCCTGGATCAGTTCCGCCTCAGGTAGGTTGCGCGCGTAGGCGACCTTCACGAGGTGCGGGTCACCGCGATCCTCAGACGGCGACTTGTCCGATCTCCACTTCACGGACAACGCCTCCCTCGATCAGATAGGAGCGGATCTCCGGCGCGGATGAGTCGGCGAGCCCGACGATAATCCACTCCACGCCGGGCCATGCCGCGGCGAAATTGATGTCTGTCTGCGACGGGTAGGGCGCTGTGTGCGTGTGCGAGTGGTAGATCGCGCCGACCTCCCAGCCGGCGTCGTCGAACTCATTGATGGCACGCAGGACGTCTTTGCCGTCGATCTCAAAGCGCTTGGGGCTGGCGTGAACGTTCCTGGCTGGGCGCACGCACGTGGCGTGAGCTGGCTCCTCCGCTGAGGCGGGAGTGACAGCCACGACGCCGCAGCACTCGTTGGGCGCCTCCTCGCGGGCGTGAGCGAGGATCCGCTCAAGCAGCTCTTGCGAGATGTGCATCCTCGCTCACCACCACACCGTGGAGTCGAGGTTCTCGATCTCGTCGATGGGCAGCGTGTAGATGCCGCTCGACAGGTACTTCCAACCGTCGTCGGCGACAATGAACACCACGTTGCCCTCGTCCAGCTCGCCGGCGATGCGTACCGCCACGCGCGCGATCGCGCCGCTTGAGACACCGGCGAACACGCTCTCCTCGTCTAGCAGCTTGCGCGTCCACAGGATCGCGTCGGTGTTGGTGACGAAGATCTTGCGATCCAGCAGCGAGATGTCGATGATCGGCGGGATGAAGCCATCGTCGAGTGAGCGCAGGCCCTGCACCGGCTCGCCCTGCATCGGCTCGGCGGCGACGATCTTCACGGCGTCGCCGAAAGTCTCCTTCAGGCGCCGCCCGTTGCCCATCAGCGTGCCACCGGTGCCCAGGCCGGCAACGAACGCTGACACCTCGTCAAGCTCCTCGAGGATCTCAAGCGCCGTGCCGTTGTAATGGGCGAGCGGATTGGCTGGGTTGCCGTACTGGTAGGGCATGTAGTAAGAGGAGTCCGCTTGGGCCATGTCGAGCGCCTTCTCGACCGCGCCGTTGGAGCCCTTGGAGCCCTCGGAGTAGACGATCTCAGCTCCGTACATCTTCAACAGCTGGGTGCGCTCGGCGGTGACGTTCTCGGGCATCACGACCTTCAACGGGTAGCCCTTGCGCCGGCAGATCATCGCCAGCGAGATGCCGGTGTTGCCGGAGGTCGGCTCGAGGATCGTCTGGCCAGGGAGGATCGCGCCCTGGCTCTCGGCGTCCTCGATCAGCGCGCGCGCCACGCGGTCCTTGACTGAGCCAGTGGGGTTGCGCGACTCGAGCTTGGCCCAGATGCGCACTCCCGGCTTGGGCGACAGGCGTGGGAGCTCAACGAGCGGCGTGTTGCCGATCGACTGGACGATGTCCCCGTAGCGCCCTCCGCAGGGCTTGTTGCGCACCCGGTCAACAGCCATTACTTCACGGAATATAGCGCCCGGGGGCGCTTACACGGAACCGGCCAGACGGCCGTCTCAGCTCGGCATGAGACCGGCAGGCGTCGGCGCCTGCCTCATGACCTGAGAAGCCGAGCTGCTCCCTCGGAGGAAAACTGGCCAGATAACCAATAAGCTGATGGGAGCGATGGCAGGGGACTTCGACTACGACTGGCTGGTGATCGGCTCCGGCTTCGGAGGCAGCGTGTCGGCGTTGCGACTGTCGGAGAAGGGCTATCGCGTGGGCGTGCTGGAGTGCGGCAGGCGTTTCGCCGACCACGAGTTTCCCGAGTCCACAAGCGACTACAAGCGCTATTTCTGGCGCCCGAAGATCGGTTGGAAGGGCATCTTCCGCCTGACCACCTTCAAAGACGTCTCAGTCGTGAGCGGGTGCGGAGTGGGCGGTGGCAGCCTCGGGTACGCCAACACGCTGTACGTGCCACCCACGCCGTTCTTCAAGGACCCGCAGTGGGGCGAGATCGCCGACTGGGAGTCGGAGCTGGCCCCCCATTACGACGAAGCGCAACGGATGCTCGGCGTGACGATGAACCCCCACGACGACCCCGCCGACCAGCTGTTGCGCGAGCTGGGTGAGGAGCTGGGTGTCTCTGACACCTACAAAAAGACTCCGGTGGGAGTGTTCTTTGGGGAGCCCGGCAAGCGCGTGGCCGACCCGTTCTTCGGTGGCGAGGGTCCCGACCGCACCGGCTGCGCGCTGTGCGGGCGCTGCATGGTGGGCTGCCCGCACGGGTCGAAGAACACACTCGTGAAGAACTACCTGTTCCTGGCCGAGAAGCGCGGTGCGAAGGTGAGCCCGGAACGCACCGTGATCGACATTCGCCCGCTCGGCGCGAGCGATGGCAGCGACGGGTATGAGGTCGAAAGCATCCGCTCGGGCGCGTGGGTGCGTCGCGAACGCCGCGTGCAGCGTGCCCGTGGCGTGGTCGTCTCGGCCGGACCGCTCGGCACCAACACGCTGCTGCAGCGCTGCCGCCTCGGTGGCTCGTTGCCGCGCGTCTCAAACCGCCTGGGTGAGCTGGTGCGCACCAACAGCGAGGCGATCCTCGCGGTGACCGTGCCCGAGGACTACCCGGAGAACCTGATCAAACGGGTGGCGATCACCTCCAGCATCTACCCCGACGCGCACACCCACATCGAGACCGTCACCTATGGCAACGACGGCGACTCGATGAGCCGCCTGAACACGCTGCTGACGGGTGACGGCACGCGCGCCACCCGCCCGCTGAAGCTGCTGGGCCAGATCGTGCGCCATCCCAAGCGCTTCGCGCAGGTGGTGCGTCCGAAGAACTGGTCGCGACGCACGATCATCATCCTCGTGATGCAAACGCTCGACAACGCGATCGCGCTGCGTCCCAAACAGGGCCCCTTCAAAACCCTGTGGCTGAGCACCGAACAGGACCCACAGCGCCCGATCCCGACGTTCATCCCGGTCGCCAACAAGGCAGCCGAATGGTTCGCCGAGCGTACCGGGGGTATCGCGCAGAGCTCGTTCACCGAGGCGGCGCTGAACATCCCGACGACCGCGCACATCCTGGGCGGCGCGGTGATCGGCGCCGACGCCGAGCACGGCGTGGTGGACGCCCACCAGCACGTGTTCGGCTACGAGAACCTGCTCGTGTGCGACGGCGCGGCGGTCCCCGCCAATGTGGGCGTCAACCCCAGCCTCACGATCACCGCGCTGGCCGAGCACGCGATGAGCCACGTGCCAGCGGCACCCATGCAGATGCGGAACGGAGCGTCCCAGCAGATAGACGCAGGTGCTCCCCTCCAGTCAGCCGCAGCAGCACGTTGAGCACGCCATAACCGTCTGCGTGCAGACGGGCGATCGTGTGCCAGCGCCCTCCGCGTCCCTGACGCTGCAGCAGAGCGGGCTGGCCGCCGTGCGTCAGCAGCGCCCATACGCGCACTTGGCGCCGATTCACCCGCAACGGGTCGAACGGGAGAGTGAACCCCCGCAGGAAGGGCTTGGGGCGGGCGAGCGCGGTATTGCCGCCCGGCCCCGGTGAGTACAGCCCGGCGGGTCGCGGGTACAGACCGGTACTGCCGTCCGGCGAGGCCAGGGGCGCACCGCCGTAGGGGTCGATCAGGAACTGCCAGTCGACAAGGCTCACGCCGCCCACCCATAGGCGGTGTAGCGCGCGGGAGATCCACGCTGCCTGCAGCGAGCCGGGCACACCTGTGGAGCTTGGCGGGGAGCTGTCCCAGTTGAGCTCGGTGACCCACAACGGGTGGGGTCCGGCGGGCAGCACCGTGTGCAGGCGCTCGGCGCGTGCGAGCAGGTTTGTGACCTTGGCGATGTCTGAGACCGCCACGTCGAGCTTGGAGACCGCCGGCACGTCGGGGTTGAAGACCGACAACGGGTGAAACGCCAGCACGTCCAGGTGCGGCTTCTGCGGGCAGTTCGCGCCGGCGGCACCCAGGCACAACAGCGCTTCGAGAAAGGTGACGGGCGCCATCGCTCCCAGCCCCGCTGGTTCCCCCTCGGGGGCGATACCCGCCGCGATGACCGTGTCGTTTGGCTGCACCTCCTTGACTCCCGCATAGAAGCCGTTGAGCATCTGGCGGTAGAGCAGCGGCGAGAAGGCGCTCCAGCGCCGGCCCACCGCCACCCATTGGGGCTCCAGGTAGCGCGCGAGGTTGGGCTCGTTCCAGGCCTGCAGCAATCGCACGCGTGGCAGCGCGGCGCCGGGGTGCAGGGGGTCGGGGAAAGCGCCGTCGTAGCGCTCAGCCAAGGCCGCCGCGAATTCTTCGAGCGCTGTCGGGCTGGGCGCCCAGCTGCCGAGATAGGCGTAGGGCCAGCGGTGAGGGGCTTCGGCGAAGGAGGGCGCGTGGGAGACCACCAGCAACGGCTCAAGGCCTGCGTCCACGGCGCTGCGCACGGCCGCGTCGAGCTGGGAGAAGCGGTAGGCGGGGCTGGCGGGGTCGCGCGCGTGAAAGCCCACGGGCGGGTTGGCTTCCACGACGTTGCGCCAGTCCACGGGTATGCGCGCCACGCTCCCACCGAGCGCCCGGGTCCGGCTCATTGTCTGGGCACGCACTTCGGCGTCTTCGCTCAGCATCAGGTCTCCGTCGGAGATCCCTCGCGCGAGCCCCCCGCTTGGGAAGGGGCCGTACAGCAGCGCGTGGTTCTGCGCGCGAACGATGGCGGGATCGGTATTGGCGAAGGGCGCTCCGGCTGGCGGCTCGGCCCCATATGGCCGCGGTGGCCCGTCAGCGCCGGTCCGTGAGGGCAGGGGCAGAACCGCCGGGGGCGCCAGCCAGACGATCGCCGAGAGCAGTATCGACGCGGTGCGAAGTGCCTGTTTCAACGACGCTCGGTGGCCGGTGCACATACCTCTAGCCTCCAAAGCTCGGCATCCAGGCTCCTGGGTCGAGGCACCCGCTGGCTCTCGCCTGCCGGGGAGCTTCTTGCCCTACCGGTGCAACGTCAGCGAGCGGCGTCCGAGCGCGAGCTTCGCGCCCGAGCTGGCGGTGAGCGTCGTGACAAGGACCACTTTGACGCTGTGCGCGTGCTTGAGCAGACGCCGGCCGGCAGCGGTGAGATGCATCGTGACCGTTACCGTGCCGGCCCCTTTGGCTGTGGCCGTGCCCCGCGCGAGCAGCAGCGCCTTGGGCTCTTTGCGCGATCGCTTGCGTTTGCTTGTGGCCGCGAACGCCGGGAGAACGCCCGTGTGCTGGTAGAGATCCTCGACGACTTTCCCGGACTGGTTGATCGTCACGTGGGTCGACCATCCGGAGCGGAGCAGTTTGACGATCGAGATCCCAGTGAATTTCGAGAACGCTCCGGCCAGCGCGAGTGGCGGCGGAGGTGGTGGCGGGGACGGCGGTGGCGGACAGCCGCCGACCGGACGGTCGTACTCGCTGGAGTAGGTGAAGGTGGCGCCACCCGCAAGCGGCGAAGTCAGCGACTCGACGGCGTAGACGGTCTCACCGCTCACAAGCGGCGCGAGAAAATCGCCTCCGAAGCTTGACCCGGTGAGTACCTGAACCTGAGCCAGACCGCCGTTGCGCCTGGCGAAATAGGAGGGGTGGGGCACAACCGTGTAGTAGCCCCCTTCAACGGTGTAGCCGGCGGTGCGCTGGCCGGAGAAGTCGGTCGAGCCGGCGCACACGGTTGGTTCCAGCGAGGGCAGCCCGTCGTAGGTGACGGCCGTGGCGAAACCCTGGGATTCAAATGTGACTGTGTCGCCCACCTGCGGCACTTGTGAGAGCCACACGCCGCCTTTGCCGCTCTGCTTGTCCACGACGAGGCCATCGTGGATGACCGAGACGGCGACTTCCGCTTCGGAGTTGACGCCGCCGCTGACATGCTCGATCGCGTCTTCGGGCTGGGTGTCAGCTCCCTCGACGACCGATAGCGAGTATTCAGGCGCTTTGTCGTGTGCGCTCGAGACCGCCGGCGCGGCCAGGCCGACCCCGGCGAGTGCCGCAAGCGCGACGCACAGCACACCCACGAAGCCGCGCATGATGAGGAGACGACCGGTTCCCACTGGCATGGGAACATAGTCGTGCGCCCGGTCGGAATATTTAGCGTCGAGCTGAAACTTGGACGTTCAGCGTCCGCCGGCCATGGCGGGCAGGATCACCACGGTGTCGCTGTCGGCGACCGTCGTGTCCAGTCCATCCAGCACGCGCACGTCCTCGTCGTTGAGATACACGTTGACGTAACGATTGAGCTCGCCGTCGGCTGAGAACAGCTGGTCGGCCGTGGCCGGGTGGGTGTCGGCGAGGTCGCGCAGGATCTCACCGACGTTCTCGCCGGAGGCGCTCACCTCGCGCTCGCCACCTACGGACGGGCGCAGTACTGGGGGAATCTTGATCTTTGCCATCGGCTGGACAGGCTACCCAGCGGCGGCGCAGAATGCCTCATAGTCGGGGAACACGCCCATCTCCTCGTCGGAGATCTCATCCGGCGGGCGCGAGCAGATCGGGCAGTCGGGGTCACGATGAACCTTGACCTCGGTGAGCGTGGCGGCCAGCGCGTCGTACAGCAGCAGCCGTCCGATCGCGGGATCGCCGATGCCGAGGATCAGCTTGACGACCTCGGTGGCCTGCAGCAGGCCCATCGTGCCCGGCAGCACGCCAAGCACGCCGTTGGCGCCGCAGGAGGGCGCGAGCTCCGCCGGCGGCGGCTCGCGGAACAGGCAGCGGTAGCAGGGCCCGTCGTAGGGCTTGAACACCGACAGCTGCCCGTCGAAGCCGAGGATCGAAGCCGACACGACAGGGATCTTCAGGCGCACGGTGGCGTCGTTGAGCAGGTAGCGGGTGGGGAAGTTGTCGACGCCGTCGACGATCACGTCGTAGCCCTCGATGATCTCCATGATGTTGGACGCGTCCAGGCGCACCGGGTACTTGACGACGTTCACATCCGGATTCAGCCCGTGGATCGTCTCCTCAGCGGAGTCCACCTTGGGGATGCCGACGCGTTGAGTGGAGTGGATCACCTGGCGCTGCAGATTGGACAGGTCGACGACGTCGTCGTCGACGATTCCGAGCGTGCCGACACCGGCCGCGGCCAGATACAGCGCGGTCGGCGATCCCAACCCACCCGCGCCTAGCAACAGCACCTTCGCGTCGAGCAGCTTCTGCTGGCCGTCGGTCCCGATCTCTGGGATCAGCAGATGGCGCGAGTAGCGATCGCGCTGCTCGGGTGTGAGCGTGCGCGGCACGTCGACCTCATAGCCACGGTCCTTCCACAGGGTGATTCCGCCCTTCATCGACTCGACGTGCTCGTAGCCGAGGTCGTCGCGCAACGTGCGCGCCCCGTAGGCGGAGCGATTGCCGGAGGCGCAATAGAGGATGATGTGCGCTGAGCGGTCGGGCTCGATCCCCTCGATGCGCGTCTCCAGATATGAGCGCGGCACGTGCCGGGCGCCCGGCAGCAGCCCCGAGGACAGCTCCTCGGTCTCGCGCACGTCGACGATCACGGTGCCCTCCTGCAGCAGCTCCTTGACCTCGGAGGGATCGACCTCGTCGATTTCGCTCTTTACTTGACGCAGCAGGTCCGCGCTTGACGGGCTCATCTGAAATCTCCTGAATTGCGGTCGGAATTCATGGGACTTCACAAAGTATAGCGGTCTGATCGCCGTTTTCCAGTGCATGGCGGACACCGACTTCGACGGCACCTGGCGGCCACAACGCCACCCGTTGCGCACGACACCCGCAGACGACGCGCACACTGTCGCGGTTTCATACCCTGCCTCCCGTGCGCCCTAAGCCCCGCATCCTGTTGCTCGCCGTTGCAAGCGTGCTCGTGATCGGGCTGGCACTCGCGCTCCTGCTCGACGGTGGCTCCGGCGGATCGCCCACTCACAGCGTCGCACTCGACGGCGCCGCTTTCCCGCCGGGACTGCAAGCCCACGATTTCACGCTCCAAGGCCAGGGCGGGCACAGCGTGTCGCTGAGCGATTTCCGTGGACAGGTGGTGGTACTCGGATTCCTCTTCTCAGACTGCCGTACTTGCGTGCTGGTCGCCCAACAGGTGCGGGGGGCGCTCGACGAACTGGAAACCGAGCCGCACACCAACACGAGCGATGGGGCCAGCGCCATCCCTGGTGTGCGGACGATCTTCGTGAGCACCGACCCGCACGCCGACACCCCGGTGAGCGTGCGCCGCTTCTTGAACGAAACCTCGTTGAGCGGCCGTGTGGAATATCTGACCGGTACATCGGCGCAGCTGCGGCCGGTGTGGCATGACTATGGGATCCCCCCGGTGAGCACCGGGAGGACCGACTCCGAAGCGGGGATCACTGTGCTGCTGATCGACCGCAATGGCATCGAGCGAGTGGGCTTCGGAGTCGAACAGATAACCGCCGAAAGCCTCGCCCACGACATCCGACTGCTGCGAGCCGGATGATGACCGCCATCCATCCCGCCTCCCGCCTTCGCGCGGCGGCAGGCGACTCATTGGCTGATACCCTAGCTCTCAGGTAGGTATTGGCGATGATGTTCTCAACAAAGGCCGAGTACGGCGTGCGCGTGATGGTGGAGCTGGCCCGGCGGGCCGGTGAGTGCCCCGATGGCTGCGAGTCGGTCGTGCCGCTCGCGGAGATCGCCGAGCACGACGGGATGCCGCTGGCCTACCTGGAGCACCTGGTCGCGCGGCTGCGCAAGGCGGGGCTGATCGACAGCCGTCGCGGATCGCGTGGCGGCTACATGCTGGCGCGTGCGGCCGAGCAGATAACGATGGCCGAAGTGGTCGAGGCACTGGAGGGGTCGATCGCCCCGATCGAGTGCATCTCACAGAGTTCCGACGGCAGCATCGTGTGCTCGCGCGAGTCAGACCCCAACCACGTGTGTCCCACGAAGCTGCTGTGGACGCGGGTGCGCTTCTCGATCGTGCAGACGCTCAAAGACACGACGCTCGCCGATCTGCTCGCGCCTGGCAGGGGGCTTGCCGGTGTCCCAGAGGGTGCGCCCACAGGGGTGCCCGCCGGCACCGCAGGGGATGCACCCAGCGTGTTGGGCAGCTCACCAGCACCCGCCCTCCAGCCACTCGATCCCACATCCCTCCCCCAGTCTGCGTCTCTCTCACCCAAATCCCAACCGGCCGCGGCAAGCGCGGCTCAGTAAAGGAACCATGGCTGACCTCGAAATCATCAATCTGCACGCACGCATCGAGGATCGCGAGATCCTGCAGGGCGTCAACCTGAACATCGACCGCGGCGAGATCCATGCCCTGATGGGCCCCAACGGCTCGGGCAAGTCGACGCTCGCCAACACGCTGCTCGGGCACCCCGACTATGAGGTGACCGAGGGGAAGATCGTGTTCAAGGGGCAGGACATCACCGAGGCCGAGCCGCATGAGCGCTCCAAGGCGGGGCTGTTCCTGGCCTTCCAGTACCCCGTGTCGATCCCGGGCGTGTCGGTCGCCAATTTTCTGCGCATGGCGATCAACGCCAAGCAGGACGAGCCGATCAAAGTGAAGGAGTTCGGCGTCAAGCTGCAACACGCGATCGAGCTGCTGGACGTCGATCGCGCGTTCACCTCGCGCCATCTCAACGACGGCTTCTCCGGCGGCGAGAAGAAGCGCGCGGAGATCCTGCAGATGGCGATGCTCTCCCCCGACATCGCAATCCTCGATGAGACTGACTCGGGCCTTGACATCGACGCGCTGCGCACGGTTGCGGAGGGCGTTCAGAAGCTGCACGACGAGCAGGGGTTGGGCGCGCTGATCATCACTCACTACCAGCGCATCCTGCACTACGTGAAGCCGCAGTTCGTGCACATCCTGATGGACGGGCGGATAGTGCTTGAGGGCGGCGTGGAGCTGGTGGAGCGCCTGGAGCGCGAGGGCTACGATCAGATCCGCCAGGAGGTCGGCGCGAGTGCCTGACACGGCCGGCAGCGCCAACGGAGCAACTACCGCCGGCGAGGACCCGCGCGTCGTCGACGGCGTGGCGGTCAAGGCGGGGCGCCATCGCGAGGCAAGCCTGTACCACGCCCTGGCCGGTGCCGGGGCGGGCGACGGCCGCTCGCTTGCCGAGCTGCGCGAGTCGGCGCTGCGCGCGTTTGAGGACAGCGAGCTGCCGGTGTGGCGCCGCTCGGGCTTCTGGACGACGAGCTTTGCCGAGCTCGACGAGGAGCTGCTCGTGCCGCGCCTTGACGCGCCGGCCGCGTATGACACGGGCGTGCCGCAGCTCCTAGCGAGCGCCATCCCCGAGCGTCCCCGTGCCGGGCGGATCGTGCAGCTCGACAGCGCGATGGTGCACGTCGAGTTGGACCCGCAGCTCGCCGAGCGAGGCGTGATCCTGTGCTCGCTCGAGCAGGCCGCCGAGCAGCACGGCGAGCTGTTCGCGCAGTGGTACTCAAAGCGCCTGACGTTGGACCGCCACAAGCTGGAGGCCGCCAACGCGGCGTTCTGGACCGGCGGCGTGTTCCTGTATGTACCGGACGGCGTTGTCGTGGAGAACCCGTTCGAGATCGTGTATGCGATCTCGGGTCCGGGCGTGGCGCAGTACGGGCGCACGCTGGTGATCGGCGGGCGCTCCAGCGAGTTCCGCGTGCACGAGCACGATCTGGCGGAAAACTTCGCCGAGGGCCAGTCGTTGCATGCGGGCGCGTTTGAGATGTACCTGCAGGATGGTGCCCGCTGCCGTCTCGCCCAGGTTCAGGATTGGGGCGGTGGCGACGTGTTCGACGCCTCCACCCGCTTCGTGGGCGTGGGCCGCGACGCTTACTGCCACTGGCTCCCAGCACTGCTGGGCGGACATCTGGTGCGCCACCACCTCGAGCTGGCGGTGAGCGAGCCGGGCGGCGACATGGCTTTCCGCGGCCTGTTCTTCACCGAGGCCCAGGAGCACCTCGACACGTTCGCGGTGGACCTGCACGAGACGGGCCCCTCCGGCGGGGACGTGCACTGGCGCGGCGCCGCCACCGGCGCCAGCCGCACGAGCTTTGAGGGCCTGATCCAGATCGACCCGGGGGCTCAGAAAACGCACACCTACCTGCAGATCCACACGATGATGCTGTCGCCCAAGGCGCGCCTGGACGCGATCCCCTCGGTGCTGGTGTCGGCCGACGACGTGTCCGCCTCGCACGGCGGCACGGTGGGCGAACTGGACGAGGCGTCGATCTTCTACATGGCCAGTCGCGGGCTGGATCGTCCGACCGCGGTGCGACTGCTGGTGGAGGGCTTCTTCGAGCCGGTGCTCGGCCAGCTCGAGGACGAGCCGCTGGAAGAGCTGGTGCGCACGAAGATCGCCGCGAAGCTGGCGGCGGCGCGTGAGGACATCGAGGCGTACGCGACGGCGCGATGAGACCCGCCACTCGTCCCAGCATGGACACGAGCCCGCTCGTAACTCCCGCGGGCGCGGGCGAGAGCGCACGATGAGCATCGCCGCGAGCGAGCGAGCCAACGCTGTGAGCACCAGCCGGCCTGTCCATGCCCCCGGTGCAACGCTCAACGTGCGAGGCGACTTCCCGATCCTCGCGCGCCAATTCGATGGGCGGCCGCTCGTGTACCTCGACTCGGGCGCCACTTCGCAGAAGCCGGCGGCGGTGATCGACGCCATGAGCGCCTATTACCGCGAGCGCAACGCCAATGTGCACCGTGGGGTGTACGCGCTCGCGCAAGAGGCCGACGCCGCCTACGACGGCGCCCGCAAGCGAGTCGCGGAATTCGTCGGGTGGGAGCCGCGCACGACGATCTTCACCAAGAACGTCACCGAGGCGATCAACCTCGTGGCGTATGCGTGGGGCCGCGCGAACGTGGGTCCCGGGGACGCGGTGCTCACCACGCAGATGGAGCACCACGCGAACATCGTGCCGTGGCAGGTGCTGTGCCGCGAGCGCGGGGCGCGACTGCGCTACCTGGAGGTGGATGAGCGCGGGGAGCTGTCGCTCGACCAGCTCGACTCCGAGCTTGCGCGCGGGGACGTGAAGCTGGTGGCGTTTACGCACGTGTCGAACGTGCTCGGCACGATCCTCCCCGTGGCGGAGATGACTGCGCGCGTGCGCGCCGCGGGCGCGATCTCGCTGGTGGACGGCGCGCAGGCGGTGCCGCACATGCCGGTCGATGCGGCCGCGCTCGGGACCGACTTCTACGCCTGGACAGGCCACAAGGCGCTCGGGCCGACCGGCATTGGCGTGCTGCACGGTCGTGCCGAGATCCTCGATCGGATGCAGCCGTTCCTGACCGGCGGCGACATGATCGCCTCGGTGGACTTCGACGGCGCCACGTGGAACGAGCTGCCGTTCAAGTTCGAGGCCGGCACACCTCCGATCGCCGAGGCGGTTGGGCTGGGCGCGGCGGTCGACTACCTCTCGGCGCTAGGGATGGAGCGCGTGCGCACGCACGAGCGCGAGCTGACCGGCTACCTGCTGGACCGTTTGCGCGAGGTCCCCGGCCTGCACTTCGTGGGTCCCCCCGAGCCCGAGAATCGCGGCGGCCTGGTGTCGTTCACGATCGAGGGCATGCACGCGCATGACATCGCCGAGCTGGCCAACCGCGGCGGTGTGTGCATCCGCGCGGGGCACCACTGCGCGCAACCGCTGATGCGCTGCCTCGGTGTCGCCGCCACCGCGAGGGCGAGCGTGGGCGTCTACAACGAGCCAGGTGACGTGGACGCGCTGATCGACGCACTGATCGCCGGACGCGAGGTGTTCGGCCTATCGTGAGACGTGTCCGAGATTTGGCGCCGAATCGTGCCCCAATCGTGTCCAAACTGTGCCCGTGCTCAAACTGTTCCCAAATCGTGGCTGAATCGCGCCCAAC
>JBAWFB010000283.1:0-5652 GCA_049591495.1 Solirubrobacteraceae bacterium | reverse complement strand
CGTTCATCTCGGGCGCGATCTCAAAGACCGTGAACCTGCCGCAGAGCGCCACCGTGGAGGACATCGCCGACGCCTACACGCAGGCGTGGCGGCTCGGCGTCAAGGCGCTGGCGATCTACCGCGACGGCTCAAAGACCGCACAGGCGCTGCGCACCGACGCGCAGAAGACGGTCGAGGCGCCGGCGGACGTGGACGCGATCGTCGATGCCGCGGTCACCAAGGCGCTGGCCGAGGCCGGCCCGCGACGCAAGCGCATGCCGGTGGAGCGCCAGTCGATCACCCACAAGTTCTCGATTGGCGGCCACGAGGGCTACATCACCGCCGGCATGTACGAGGATGGAAGCGTCGGGGAGATCTTCCTCACCGACATCGGCAAGGAGGGCTCGACGCTGCGGGGCATGATGAACTCGTTTGCCACCGCGATCTCGATCTCGTTGCAATACGGCGTGCCGCTGGAAACGCTGGTGCAGAAGTTCAGCTACATGCGCTTCGAGCCGGAGGGAATCACCGGCAACACGGAGATCCCATTCGCGAAGTCGATGCCGGACTACATCATGCGCTGGCTGGCCTCGCGCTTCCTGGACACCGACGCCCAGGAGGAGCTAGGCATCCTCACACCCGAGGTACGCGCCCGCAAGGCCGCCCAGGAGGCGGCCCAGTCGATGAGCTCCTCCGATACGGCCGGCCCCAAGGCCAGCGCTGCCGCTGCCAGCGCGGTAGGCGTGCCGGCAACCTCTGCGCTCACCGACTCCCCGCCCGTCGTCCCCGCCCGACTGCAGGGTCTCGACCTCGGTCCGGCCTGTAGCCAGTGCGGCGGGATGATGCAGCGCACGGGCTCTTGCTACACATGCTCGTCGTGTGGCAACAACACCGGTTGTGGCTGATCGGTTCGCGGTATCGCCTGGCGGGACATCGTCCGGATTGAGTTTTGCGCGCCGGAAAGTTTGCCCATGACGAAACGCTATGTTGTCGGAGATGACGGGGTTCGAGAGTCCCACCGACCTGCAGTTCAACCGCGGGCTCATCCCTGATCCTGAGGCGTTCGCTCGCCAGGCCGGCGCGGCGTCTTGGCTTTTTCTATGTGGCGAGAGCTTCGCCGCGATGGAGGGAGGCATGTCGTACGCCAGCGTTCAAGCCGCGGTCCCGGTGGCCGCCAACGTCGTCTCCGATCCACCGCAAGTGCTCGATATGGACCTTGCCCGCCGGCAGATCGCCGCGCTCGACGAATTGCCTCGGCCCACTCTTGTCACGTGTCGCACGGGTCCTCGCTCTTCCGCCCTCGTCTACCTTCACGCTGGCCTTGAGTCCGGTGCCAGTGCCGAGGAGGTGCTCGCGCGCGCAACTGCCGATGAAGCTCCATTCGTCCACTCCGAGGAGCTCAAGGCGTGGGTAACGCAAGGTCTCAGCGAGCTTGCCTGAGCTGTAGCCGGCGCCACCATCATCAAGACTTACCGACGATCCCCGTCTCGGACAGGACCATCCCGCATGGTCTGTTGAGGGGCACTCTCGTCAGTTTGGTGGGCGGACACCACCATCTGGAGTCTTGCTACCAGAAGAAGATGCGGTGCTCCCGAGCAGAAGTTCTATGCACCGAGACTCCCACAGATCGACGGTGTCCTGTAGACCGCGCATGTCTGCCTTCTCTATGACCTCAAGACCGCTCTCTCGTACGACTCCCATTTGGACGCGGCCACCGATGCCCTCCACGCCGGTTTCGATTGTGTCGCGCAGCATCTTGAGAGCGACGATCTTGGCTTGCTCGAGGGTCAACGCACCCGGATCGACGTAGCGCATCGTGCCCACGGCAAAGCTCGCGCGCTCGACCCCTAGAGGGGCGCCTCCAAACTCCCAGTCGCTAACCCACACGCCGGCTCCACCGCTGAGGAGGCGAAGAGCCACAGGCTTATTCTCTGGTTGGGACCACCAAGCGATAAGAAATTCGACGTTGTCACTTCGTCCTTCGACGCTCGCGTCTTTACGCACGTCAGCGAGGATCGTATGAAATCGATCCTTGATGTCAAGCCGATCTGTATTGGGAGATATACCTCGGGCGCGCTCGAAACGCAAGGCGAAGCTTTGCGCCACGTCCTGCGCACCGGCCCACGCGAACAAGAATCCTCGGCGAGGCTCATACACCTTTCGTGTGGAACGAGCGAGGCGCCTACCTCGTTCACCACGGGTCTCCTGGCTATCGGAGCCAAGGATCACCCCATCACGGCAACGGACTGCGGCAATGAGCGTCATCTAACAGCCAACCCCGTCGGACCGCTCTCCTGGATCACGGGGACTAAGCCATCTGCAATCAAGGGTCGCGCCGTGAGATCCGCCGGCTAGGCAGATCTACGGAAGATTGAATTCACTGCAAACTCGGGATAGTCGGTGTAGACGCGATCCAGCAGTTCGTTGAACCCCATCCTCGATACATCCTTCTTGATTTCAAACAGCTTACGGGCAGCCTCGAGCAGTTTCTCATCCTCAGCCTGTTTCAACAGCTTTTGTCCCTCGCGGAACGTGACTCTGCTTGGCTTGTATCGCGACCACTGCTTACCAGGCACTGACACGCGTTCAAGCAGCCCTTCGTCCACGAGGCGATCGAGGTCTCTGTAGATACTTGGACTCATAGGCCCGTAGTCATAGGGCTTGAACACATACTTCGACCGCTCTGGCGCATGCGCACACTTCGCAAACAAAAACAAGCCCTTCTGGAAACGGATCGGGTCGAGTCCGTCTGGCGCGCCTTCATACGCAGCGAACAGCAACAGCCAGTCGCGTTGCTTCATGACTCGGCCTCCAAAGCGGATTCGCAGGCAAAGCTCTCGGGATGCAACTGCCCACGCATAATGGAAGCCTCTCGCTCGCACCGGACGGATATCAACGTGCATACGAACATATGTTTGCATACCCTACGGCCGCCCGGGCCGGAATACTGCTCAGCGCCGAACCTGCTCCTTGCAGCCATCAAGCGACGGTATCGCACGCCGCACCTGTATCCGCCTAGCGCGGGCGAGCCGTCTTCGGACCAAAGACGAGATGGACCCGCGTCGCGTCAGCGTCCGGCGGCGTGTTCGGCGAGCGTCACGCGTGACTCGTCTCGGCCGAGCATGCTGATGAAGACGGCGGCGAAGGCGATGCCGAAGACGAGGAACTCGATGAAGCACATGCCGGCGCCGGCGATGTGCTGATCGTTGATCGCCGAGATGCCGAAGGCTCGCGGCGCGTTGGCGTAGAGCGGGTACTCGGTGCGGGTGAGCCACGTGAGCGGCAGGCACACCGCGGCGGAGGCCAGCCGGCTGAAGCCGAGCAGTGCGAGGCGCTGACCGCCCGGACGTAGCCGTGCGCGGGGCAGCGGATCGATGATCAGCCACCACAGGGCGAGGCCGGTGTAGAACAGCGTGGCGTGCTCAAACGCGTGCACCACGGGGTGCTGGGCGGCGAAGTCGAAGATCGTGGGGATCGCCCACACCCAGGTGGCGATCGCCCACAGCGGGATCGCCACCCATGGGGAGGTGATGCGCGCGAGCACCTTGCCGGAGCGTCCTCCGGGGGCCACGGCGCGCAGGGCGGAACGGTTGAGGCCGAGCGGGAGCACCGGCGAGCGCAGCCCAAGCACGAGCAGCGCCGGGGCGATGTCGGAGAGCAGCGTGTGCTGCAGCATGTGCATCGAGAGCAGCCAGCGGTCGCCGATCGCGTCAACCGGAGAGAGCAGTGCGATCGCCAACGCGAGGATCCCGGCTGCGTAGGGCACCCAATGACCGGGACCAACCCCTTCCGAGCGGGCGGCCGCGCGGCGGTACATGCGCGCATAGACCACCGACGCGGCGAGCAGCGCGAGGATCGCGACGGGTTCAAAGCTCCAGGAGCCCCAGCCGGGCACAGAATTCATCGGCGGCATCCTATCGATCCGCGCGGGTGAGGTGTCACGCGATCATTCGCCCGCTTCGTAGGAGGTCGGTGGAGGAGGGTTCGAACGGATCGCGGCGAGCTCGCCCAGCAGTTCCTGCGGGCTGGTGCCGCCCAGCACGCGCAGCCGCGGCAGGCGGTAGGGGTCCTCTGTGGGCGAGGCCCAGCCGGGCACAACAGTTGTCGAGCCGACGTAGCCGGCCGCCTTGACCTCGGCGATGACGGCCGCGTTGTAGTGGCCGGAGGGGTAGCAAAACCAGTTGACCGGCACGTGGTAGCGGCGCTGCAGCTTGCCGCGCGCGCTCTCGACCTGTTCGTGCAGGGCGGCGGGATTGAGCGTCGTGAGTTCGGCGTGGCTGACGCCTTGGGTGTCGAGCTCCCAGCCGTCGCTCACGAGCCCCGATATCTGTGCTTGGCTGAGGCCGCCTTGCGAGGGGGGTAGTCCGGTGAGCTGGATGTTCTCGACCCCCACCCATCCCAGCCGACGCAGCACGGGCAGTGCCTGGGTGTACTGGGACTGGTAGCCGTTGTCGAAGCTCAGCACGATCGGCTTGCCCGCCGGAAGCGGTGTGCCGCGCGTCCAGTTGGCGAGCATCTGATCCATCGTCACCGCGTGAAAGCCCGCGTGCGCCAGCGCCTGCATCTGCGCGGCGAACTCTTCGGGAGGCACATACAGCCCGGGGAATTTGGCGCCGCCAGGCGGTGCGTTGATGACGTGATACATCAGGATCGGCACCGACTCGGTGCCGATCCTGCCGCGCGCGGTCCCTGCGGTGCCGGTGCTCGTGTTGGGACTGGCAACGCTGGTGCCGTTGCTGGAGCCGAGCGCTGTGGAATGCTTGACGGCGGAGCCACCGCGAGCTTTGCCGGTCGCGTTTGCGGAGTTGCCGGCGCCACCCGATTTGGAGGTGCTGGCGGTAGCGATCAGCACCACCGCCAGCACTACGACGACCAACAGCACCGCTACCGCGGCGAGCCCCCGTGCCCGTCGGCGCACAAGCTCACGCTTGCGTGCCTCACGGCGGGCCCGCCGCTGATCGACGTCCATCTGGGGTTTTAGTTCAAACGCTTCTTCAGTGCGCTCGATGCGGAGAATTTGGCCGCCTTGCTGGCGGCGATACTGATTGTCTCCCCTGTGGAGGGGTTGCGTCCCTGGCGGGCCGCACGGCTGCTGACGCTGAACTTGCCAAAACCGGCAAGCGCGACCTCGCCACCGGCCGCCAGCTCATCGGCGATCAAATCGATCGCCGCCTCCAGCGCCTGCCGTGCCTGCGTTCCCGCGAGACCCGTGCGTTGCGCGACCCCATCAGCCAGATCGTTCTTCGTCATGGCACTCCCTTCTCGAGTGTCGTTGCTGTGGCCAGGCTAACGGGTAGCAAGGACGTCCGTGCGTCCAACTGCTGGGCTTTTCCGCATTTCAGGCCCTAATTTCCGGGGAATATGCCGAAAGCGGCTGCTTTTCGGGTGTTTGCGGCTCGCGCGCGGGCGTAGTTCGCGGTTGCAGGCGCCCCGCGGCGCACATGCTCCACAGCACCGCCAGCCACGTGAACGTCGCGAGGCTCACGTGCACCCACACCAGCTCGGTGGGCAGGTGGGTCTCGTACTGGTCCAGCCCCACGGCTCCCTGCAGCGCGATCAGCACACAGGTGACGGTGGTCCACCGGCGCAGGAGCGCGTCGGCGTTGCGCCGGCGCGCAAGCCACCACAGGCCGAGTGCCGCGAGCCCGAACACGAACGCGATCTCACCGTGGC
>JBAWFB010000282.1:0-2677 GCA_049591495.1 Solirubrobacteraceae bacterium | reverse complement strand
CGTGATCGTCGCTGCCGCCGATGCCGATGCCGTCGAGCGTTGCGACGTACATCGCGGCCGGACGGTTCAGCTCGCGGGCGCGCGCCCCGTTGCGCGTCTCCCACACGCCAAACAGCTCGGCCAGTCGACGCCGGTGGCGCGCCGTCAGTGGCGCCCCGACCGCGTAGTAGGGGTGGGCCAGCGCGCACGCTATCTCGCGCTCGTAGAGATACATCGCGCACAGCTCCACGTCGCCGCTGTTTGCCTGCAGCCACTCGTGATCCTCAGGCGTTATCCCGTAGCACAGCACATGCACCGCCTGGGGCTCGCCGCGAAAGTGCGCGGTCAGCTCCTCGGAGACGAACACATCGGGACGGTCGGCGATCGCAAGCGCCCCGTCGATCGTGTCGTGATCGGTGATTGTCACGAAATCCATCCCGCGGCGCTTGGCCAGCTCGTACACCTCCTGCGGCGGCGTTGCGCACTCCGGCAGCCCCAACGCGCGCTGCACCCCCAGCCTCGACACCTGCGAGGCGGTTGAGTGACAGTGCATGTCGACCCGTGTGCCTGGGCCCGGCGTCTGCGCCGGGGTGGGTGAGCGGTGCATGCCGGCGTAAACAGTCACACCCTGACTGTCGGGTCCCACGGATGAATCCTTCATGTCGACCTTTGTGGTCGAACCGGTCATCGTTTCTCTTCCTCTCGGTCTTTTTTCCTATACCAAGAAGATTCTCCCTGCAAATGGCCAACTTTGTGACCAGTCGGGGATTATCGTGTGAAAGTGGTGTGAAGTGTGCGGTCTATGGGGTGTGCCTCGTGGTTGTGTGCTGAGCCGGTAGGGTCCGTTCTCTGCCTATGGGTCGCCGCGGACGCAACAAGAATCTCATCTACATTCGGCTTGCGTTTGTGCTCGTGGCGCTCGTTGCCGCCTTTGGATTTCACGCACGCGGCTCGACGCTTGTGGATTTGCGTGTCGCGGGGCTCGTGGTCGTCCTGCTGGTAGTCGGCGCCGGGTGGGTGGCGCGCCGTCGCGGGCGCCTCTGAAGCCATAGCCGTCTCAGCTATCTCCACGCTCCCATATGCTCTCGCCGCGATGGCGCACCTTCTCGTGACAGTCCCGCTCGCCTCCGCGATCAGCTACTTCCAAGCGATCGTGCTCGGCATCCTGCAGGGCGTCACCGAGCTGTTCCCGATCTCGAGCCTCGGCCACACCGTGCTGTTCCCAACGCTGTTCGGCTGGAACAAGCTCGTTGACGCACAGTCCGAATCGGAATCGTTTTGGCTGGCGTTCGTCGTGATGCTGCACGTCGGCAGCGCGCTGGGCCTGCTGGCGTACTTCTGGAAAGACTGGGTGCAGATCGTCAAGGCGTTCTTCGCCACGCTGGGAAAGCGCCGCGTGGAGAGCTCCACCGAGCGCTTGGCCTGGCTGATCGTGATCGCCAGCATCCCCGCCGGCGTGCTCGGATTGGCGCTGGAGCACCCGTTGCGCACACTCACCGCCAAGCCGGAAGTGGCGGCGGTCTTCCTGATGGTCAACGGGCTCGTGCTGTTCGCCGCCGAGCGCTTCCGCCGCCGCGCGGAGGTGCGTGAACTGGCGGTA
The DNA here is from genome assembly GCA_049591495.1 of Solirubrobacteraceae bacterium. Classification (GTDB taxonomy): domain Bacteria; phylum Actinomycetota; class Thermoleophilia; order Solirubrobacterales; family Solirubrobacteraceae; genus Palsa-744. The sequence continues at coordinate 1,098 of JBAWFB010000282.1, read as the reverse complement.
CGCGAGGGCGCGAAGGCCGACGGGGGGCGCAAGCTCGACACGCTCGACTACCGCGAGGCGCTCGTGGTGGGCGCCGCGCAATCGACCGCGCTGGTCGCAGGCATCAGCCGCGACGGGGTCACGATGGGCGCCGGGTTGGCGCGCGGGCTTGACCACAGCGATTCCGCGCGCTTCGCTTTCCTGTTGGCCACCCCAATCATCCTGGCCGCAGGTCTGGTCAAGCTGCCAGACCTGTTGGGTCACCTTGGCAATGGGATTCGTGGGCAGGCGCTGGTGGGTTGTATCGCCGCGGCCATCACCGCCCTGTTTACCGTCGCGTTCCTGGTGCGCTGGTTCAAGACCCGCACGCTGATCCCTTTCGCGATCTACTGCCTGGTGTTTGGCGGCGCTATGGTGATCTACACAATGGCCTGAGAGCCATGACCCCCCCGCGAACCCCACCCAAGATGTTCGAGACCCGCAGCCAGGCCTGGGAGGAAGTGGGCCTGCTGCACCAGGTCAGCCCGGGCGCGGTGCGGCGCGCGCGCTGGGAGGCGCTGCTGCTCGCCGTGCTGTTTGTGGGGGTGGTGGTGCTCTACGAACACCGCTACTCGCTACTGGGGCTGGGCGCGCGAGGTCACGGGCAATTGGCGTGGCTGACCACCCCGGTGGACCTCGTCACCGTCGTGCTGTTGCTGATCCTCGGCTGGGCGATCGCGCGCGATGTGGGGCGTGCGTTCGGACCGGCGCTGTTCCGGCGCATGGACCCCGCGGCGGCCGGCACCCTCGGCTTCGTGATCCGCCTCGCGACGGTCGCGCTGGCGCTGATCGTCGCGCTCGACATCGTCGGCGTGGAAGCGCGCGCGCTCGCGCTCGGCGGCGCGGCTGCCACCGTGATCCTTGGCCTCGCCGCCCAGCAGACGCTCGGCAACGTGTTCGCCGGGACGGTTCTCACGAGCGCGCGGCCATTTCGAGTGGGCGACCGCGTGCGCCTGCAGGGAGGTCCGCTGGCAGGCCAGATCGAGGGGACCGTCAGCCAGCTTGGATTGCTCTACACGACATTCGCCACTGAGGACGGTCCGATCATGGTGCCCAACAGCGTGGTGCTCAACGTGGCGG
>JBAWFB010000281.1:0-2101 GCA_049591495.1 Solirubrobacteraceae bacterium | reverse complement strand
GTAGGACAGCGACGCTAAAGTCCTCGTCGGCGTTTGCGGTGAGTGCCCATTCCCGACGAGTACCACGCTCATGCTGTTTGTAACCCTCGGGATCCTCGAGCGTGCGGGGACGGTCAAGCCATGTTTCAAACCACTCGGGACAGTCAAGATCTTCCCCAGTGTCGGGGTCGAAGCCGCACACCACAAGGTTTCCAGCGATGTAGTCGCCCGCGAAGAGGCCGGGACCAAGGAGCTGTGTCGCTCGGCGATTCGGCTCGCACTCAAACTTGCCGGATTCATTGATATAGGTCGTGATTCCCTCGTGGGCGTAGTACGGGACGGCCTCGATTGACCCTCCTACTGCGGCTTGGAGATCGGCAAGCCCATCCTTCCCAACAATGATCCTCCGGATGGGTAGGGCATCGTCTGTGGGGATCAGGAGCGCGCTGATGCTCATGAGGGCTTCCTTTCTTTGAGCCCGCCCGGTGCGGGCCTGTGCCGACCCCAAAGCACGCTTTGCGTGCGATCATCAGGAGGTCAGGCCGCGAGGGAGGCAGAGAGCCCGAACAGCGATTCCGTCATACGTCTGGTGCCTTACTTTTCGGCTGGCGGTGCGCTTTTGCCCTTACAGATTGGGCAGAGTCGTGCTGGTGTGTTCTTGTAGCGGTGAAGACGCCGCTCGAGATGACGGTCTCCAGGTCAGGTCCGCGCGACCTCGAAAGAGATCCCCGCGGCGACGGCCGCGCGCAATAGCGGTGAACCGCCGCCAGCACGATGTACCGCGAGACGACGCTCGACATCCGTCGTCCATCCGAGATAGTGGCGGGCGTGACGGTAAGGCCTATGAAGGTGAATGAGATAGACAGTGCCGACGAGGCCCACCGATTGGGGTGAGAACGCACTAGTCATGGTGACCAATCACCCTCTCGGGCGCCGGGAGCATTAGGTAGCGCTAGTTCGATTCGCTCGGCGACATCCTCGATCGTTCCGGCGGTCCACTCATACGTCGGGACAGCTGCGTAGCGCTCGGGAAAGAGATAGCGGTGCAGCGCTTCAAGCGCCTCTTGCGCGGGATGTGCACGGTAGAGGCTTTCGGGCGCTTCGAGATGCGCGATCAGTTCTTCGCGTCCGGCTGTCGCGACGTCAAAACCGTTGTCGCGTGCCAGCTTCTGAAGGGCGTCTTCCTTAGGCATTGAGACTCCTTGCACTTGGCCCCACCCGGTGCGGGGCTACGCCCGGTCCAATGCACGCGAAGCGTGCGTCCTGAACCGGGGGCCCCGCTTTCGCCGGAGTGAGATGACCGGCGGAGCCGCTGGGACCCCGCAGGCCTCTCCCGTGTTAGTCGTTCACCACCTCCTCTTCGTCTGGGTCGTCGACGACCGCCTCCTCATGCGGGTTAGGCGCTTTGCGGCGCTCACGCTCAGCGTCGACCCGATCGCGCAACTGATAGGTCTTCTGGCTGTAAGTGCCCCATGCGAGAGCCGCGTCCTCCAGGGCCACCTCCAAGCGCTCGTCATCCAGATCAACGAGATCGCCGAGCTGCTCGAGTCGCACCCGCGCCCCCTGCTTTTCTTCGTCGTAGCGCGCGATTTCCTCTGCTTCGGCGATCTGCTTGCTGAGGATCTCGTCAAGGGCTGGGAGCTGCCCCTCCTTGATCCGCTCGCGGATGATCGCGTACAGGTCTCGTTCGGCCTGTCTCGCCCACGGACCCTTGAAGGTGGGTCGGTAGGCACTCCGGCGCGTGCGCGCGATCGCCTCCTCGTCGGCGAGCGATGCGAGTGCGAGCAGGGTCAGTGAGCGTCCGACGATGTCGCTGAGACCTTCGGCATCCCTGAGAAACACCGTTGCCCTCTGCTCGGCCTCCACCGGGTCGAGGTACGTGGTCTTGAGTTTGCCGTTGCGCTGAGTGATCTGTATCGGCCAGCCCGGCAACGTAAGCCGCGCCCCACTCGAGGCCAGGCCACTCAAGTCACCCGCGACGTGGACCGAGGCAAGGATGCGAAGCACCTGCTCGTCAACCTTGATCTTCAACAAGTGCCTGATCGCTAGCACCCCGAGGTCGAGGTTGTACTGAATCGCGCGCTCGCGCACCTCCCGCTCGGCCTTACGTTTCGCCCTGGCC
>JBAWFB010000280.1:0-3721 GCA_049591495.1 Solirubrobacteraceae bacterium | reverse complement strand
CGGCGCCTTCGCGCCCGTCCGCAGCTCGCTCTCACCCAGCGCCCCGGCGAGCGCGCCCATGCCGCCGGCACCCACGACCGCGAGCGAGCGCTTGACGAACTCACGACGGTCGAGCGGGCTCATTCCGAACCTTCCGGCGGCAGAGAATCCGGGATCTTTGGGATCGGCGGTGCCGTCTTGGTCTCAAGCGTCCCCGGCAGCAACTCGAGCGCGCCGAGCGCGCCGGCGAGCGTCCCGTTCAGCAACTCGTGTTCGCGCATCGTCAGCTGCGTGAGGGGTGGCAAGCCGTGATGGTTGTGACGGATGCTCGCGATCGCCGCGCTCAGCAGCAACAGCTCGCTGCGCACGTCCGCTTCTGTGTTTTCGCGACCCTGGAGCAGCGGTTGGAGCGTGTGGACAACCTCTTGTGTGGCCGCCAGCCCGGCGGCGGTCCCCAGCACGCCTTCGCCACTCCAGGGCACATGCGTGCCGCTCAACAGATCGCGCTGAGCGTCCTCGAGGATCTCGTGTGCGCGCGTGGCGTATTCAAGCGGATCGATTTCCACGCTCGGGAGGATCGCGCGCAGGCGCTTCAGATCGCCGGTGAGCGCCGTGGCGAATCCCACAAGCGACTGCGGCTGGGCGCCTGTCCACAGTCCCATCTCGATCCGGTGCAGCCCGGTGAAGTGGCGGTCGGCCTTGCCGCCGCTCAGAAGGCCCGCGGGCAGGCCGTCGATTTCCTGGTTGAGGTTGCCGAACAGGCCGTACACGGCGCCGAGATGCAGGTAGGCGCCCCACGTGGCGCGCCACGCCGCCTGTGCGCTGCTGCGCGTCCCTGCGGCAAGTGTCGAGCGCAAGACATGCGCCTCGCGTTCGGCGATCACGGTCCAGTGCTCGGCGTATGCCTTGTAGGCGGCTACCGGCCCGACAAACTCACGCGCCGGTAGTGGGGAGAGCTCGGAGATCATTTCGCCGCGTGTGTTGAGGCCCTGGTCCTCCAGATCGGCGATCTCCGTCCCGTAGACACGGGCCGGGATGTTTGACCCGTACACCTTCGTGATGCGCACGCCGAGCGGGTTGGGGGTGCTGCTGCGCGGAGCGAGTGACTTGACGCCGAAGCGGCTTGGTCGATGGGAGGTGCTGCCAGGGCTCAGCGCCGCGCCGGCGAGCAAAAGGACAGCGGCTGGCAGGGCGAGCATCATTGCGCGTCGTGTTCCGCGTGAGCGTGCGATGACTCCGATCACGGCAGTTACCGTAGGCGTTGCCACGCGCGAGCTTGTTACCAGAAGGTGGTGCTCTTGCTGTCAATTTGTAAACGACGCAACCCGTCAATCTCGCTGCCACCATGCGACTTCACACTTTGACTATGGGGATAAACAAGCTCACGACAATCTCTACACGTTCACTACACAAATTATTTGCAGCCGGGTAGTACACACAATCGCAACGGATCTGTGACCGGTTGGTGACATGGCGTTGGGCCTGTGCACACACGATTCACTCGCGCTCTCCGCAGGGCGGCCGGGGCGCGCGGCCGGTCGATCCGCTGCCCAAGCGTCCGAAAAAGGAGAAGCTCCGTTGCGTACTGGGAAGAAGCTCATCGCAGGCGGCGTGGGGGTCCTGGCCGCCGGGGCGGCCGTGCTCGGCATTTCGATGTCGAGCGCATCCCCGCCGCCACCGCTCACCCCCGCATCGACCACACCGATCAAGCACGTCGTGGTGATCTTCGACGAGAACATCTCGTTCGACCACTACTTCGGCACATACCCACACGCCACCAACCCACCCGGCGAGCCATCGTTCACGCCATTGCCGGGGACGCCGTCCGTCAACGGGCTCACCACCAAGCTGCTCACCGAAAACCCCAACGAGTACAACCCCCAGCGCCTTGAACCAAGCCAGGCGCTCACCTGCGACCAGAACCACGGCTATGCGGCCGAGCAGGAAGCCTTCGACGAAGGCCGCATGGACAAGTTCGTCCAGAAGACGACCGGCAGCGGCTGCGCGCAGAGCACAACACCCGACTCCAGCAGCTACGGGCCGAACGGGATCGTGATGGATTACTACGACGGCAACACCGTCACAGGGCTGTGGAATCTCGCGCAGCACTTCGCGCTGAACGACAACTCCTACAGCACCCAGTTCGGTCCCTCGACCCCCGGCGCGATCAACCTCATATCGGGACAGACCCACGGCGCCGAAGCGCACGGCGGCAGCTCGACCGACATCGCCAACGGCACGCTGTTCGGCGACGCCGAACCGTACTACGACCAGTGCAGCAACCCGAGCACGGCGCTCAACTCCGACGGCACGCCGGGTGGAGTGACAGTCTCGATGACCGGTGAGAACATCGGCGATCTGATGAACGCAAAGGACGTCACCTGGGGCTGGTTCCAGGGTGGCTTCGCGCCCTCAGAAGTCAAGTCTGCCAGGGCGGTGTGCGGGACCACCCACACCAACATCGGCGGAGCCACGGTGACCGACTACGTCGAGCACCACGAGCCGTTCCAGTTCTACGCCAGCACCTCCAACCCCGACCATGTCGCGCCGAGCTCGATCTCGCAAGTCGGCCTCAGCGATCCTGCGGGGACACCGGCCGACGAGGCGGTCAACCATCAGTACGACCTCTCGCTGTTCTATGAGGCGCTCAAAAACGGCTACCTGCCGCAGGTCTCCTACCTAAAGCCACCCGCATATGAGAACGGTCATGCGGGCAACTCCGATCCGCTGGACGAACAGCGCTTCCTGGCTAACACGATCGACCAGATCGAGCAGTCAAGCTACTGGCCGAACACGGCGATCGTGATCGCCTATGACGACTCCGACGGTTGGTATGACCATCAGGAGGGACCGATCGTGCGGCCTTCGCAAGACACGATCGATTCGCTCAACGGGCCGGGGAAGTGCGGCACGTCAACCACGCCTCCGGCGCAGAACGATCGCTGTGGTGTCGGTCCGCGCATGCCGCTGCTGGTGATCTCGCCGTGGGCGCGTCCCAACTATGTCGACAACACGTTCACCGAGCAGGCGTCGATCACACAGTTCATCGAGGACAACTGGAACCTCGGACACATCGGCGGTGGCTCGGCCGATGAAACCGCGGGCACGCTCGACAACATGTTCGATTTCGATCCAAGTGCGCCCCGCTCGCCGGCGGTGATCCTGAATGAAACCACCGGCGAGGTCACGAGCATCGTCCCGCCCCCGGGACCCCCAGTACCCCCGCGCCCTCCGGTTCCGCCTCGGCGAGGCCACGGGCACCGGCCGCCGCACTGGTCTCCGCCACACAAGTCACACCATGACACAGGGTGGGACCACCGAGACAAATCGCACGGGAAACGATAGTGAGACACCGGGGCGGGGTCATCGACTCCGCCCCGGTCGTCGTTTACGCTGGGGGCAATGGCCCGACCGTTCGGTTTCCTGCTCACCACCGAGCCGCCTTCGCGACGCGTTGGCGTGCTCGTCGCGGTTGGGCTTGTCGCGTTCTGCACGCTGCTGATATATCCGCTGAAGCAGGTCGCCCCAGTTGTGTCGCTGGGTGTCGTCTACATGCTGGCGGTGCTGATCGTGTCGATCGCCTGGGGCGTGTGGCTGGGGGTCGGCGCCTCAATGCTCAGCGCGCTCGCGTTCAACTACTTCCACCTGCCGCCGGTGGGGCGCCTGACAATCTCAAACGGCGACAACTGGGTGGCGCTGATCGCCTTCCTGGTCGTGGCGATGCTCGCAAGCTCGGTAGCCG
>JBAWFB010000279.1:0-5456 GCA_049591495.1 Solirubrobacteraceae bacterium | reverse complement strand
CGTGGAAGAGGTAGTTGCCCGGATGGGGGTCGGCGTTGCTCATGTAGAAGTAGTGATAAGTCCCGTAGATGAAGCGGTGAATCGCCTCCGCCCAGCTGTCGCGCAGCTCCTGCTCGGCGGTGAGGGCTTCACTCCAGGATCTGCCCTGCATCAGCTCCTGGGTCAACACTCGATCGGTGCACAGCTCGCCGATCACCTCGGGGATGTGAATGAACGGGTGCCCGCGATAGAGCTCGGCGAAGTCGGCCTGGTTGGTCGCCTCGGCTCGGTAGTCGAGCTCTTCAGTAATACGGGCACTCAGCTCCTGCGCCGCCTCGCGGGGGTTGAGGCTCAGTTTCCTTGGGGACAGGCCGCCGATCAAGCCAATGAACGTGGCGAGCAACTCTGAGTTCTGGAGGTCGGCGCGGATGGCGGCCGCCACGCCGGGGTATTGGATCTTCACCGCGACCGCGCGATCATCGTGCAGCCGGGCGGCATGGACTTGGCCGATCGAGGCCGCCGCCAGGGGCTCCCAGTCGAACTCGGCGAACGCGCTCTCGGTCGGTCTGCCAAGCTCGCGCTCGAGCGTCTCGCGCGCGAGCTCCGGGGCCATCGGCGGCGCGTCGTTGCGCAGCCGTGTCAATGCCGCCTGATAGGTCGATTGGAACTCCTCCCCGACAACGGGACCGAGTGACATGAACGAGAACATCTGTCCGGCCTTCATCAGGGCGCCCTTGGAACGACCGAGCAGCTCGGTGTAGCGCTCCGCCGTGCGGACGTGGAACTCGGTGCTATCAGTGCCCGTCAGCTTGCTCCTCAGGCCGACCACGACCGCCTCGCCGGCCGTGCGGGCCGTCAAAGCGGCCAACGGGACGGTGCGTCGCAAGCGTCCCTGACTGATGCCGGTGCTCGTCGGGGTCGCTTTGTCCGAATCTGGTGGAAGTCCGGCTTTGGGCATCGAACACAACACATCTCTTTCAAAGGGATCACTAACTCCAGCTAAGTATATACTTAGGTAGGTCTCGTGTGAGCGCAACCTCCAGCACAACCCTCCGAATGAGGCTCGGCACAGCGCAACGCTTTCTGCGCTGAGCAGGAGCGCCATGGCGTATGGCGAAGTGAGCCAATCGTGCGTTCATTCCAGTTGCAGGCAGCCCTCACCGCGTTTGTCGAAGAGGCCGCCGCCCGCTTGCACGCGGACGTGCTGGCAGGTGAGGAGGTGCCGTTCGAGCTCGCCTCCCACTCCGGGCGCGGTCGCGGCGCCGCGTCGTTGTACTGCTATCGGCCGCTCACCGACGCGTTCATCGCCAAGCGCTTCCCCGAGCTGCGCGGTCTCGACGGCTACCGGGCGGCGGCCGCGGCACTGGAGGGCTTCGAGGCGCTCGACCGCTATCTGATCGCAAGCGGTGAGGATCCCGGTCGTCGCTGGGCGCGCGGGCGCGGCGACGCCGCGCTGCTGTGCCTGCTGAGGCAGGTGTTTGACGAGCAGACAGATTTCGAGCTGAGCCGCGAGCGCCTGGACCAGGTCCTGGAGCGCCTCGACGGCTCGGCGTTCACCGTCTCCGGAGAGGTCACGCTGGTGGCGACGCTGCACGGCCTGACGATCGCCTCACCCGAGCTTCAGCTCACGCGCGGCCTGCTGGTTGCCCATCCCGACGCTCTACGGGGAGCGCCCGAGCAGGCGGTGTGCGACACCGCGGGCGGCGTGGACCATCTGCTGGTGGTGTTCAGCGCGGACGGCTCCGATCCCCGCGCGGCGCTCGCCGAGGGTGAAAGTGTGGTGCGCGAGCTGCTGCGCGCGCTGCGTCTGTTCGGCGACGGGCGCATCGCGCTGGGCGCGCGCGCGTGGACACGGATTGGCTCTGGCTCATGGGAGACGGTCGCGCTCGGGCGGGGCGGGCGACCGCACGGGATGCTCGTTGTGACCGCCGAGCAGGAGGACGAGCTGCGCGGATTCTGCAACCTCATCTCCCGTCGCGCGCCGCACGCGAATGAGATTGCGTGGGCGCTGCGCCGCTACGAGCTGGGCTGCGAGCGCGTCAGCGAGTACGAGGGGATCAGCGACCATCTGCTGGCGCTGCGCGCGCTGCTTGGTGCCCCGTCCGAGCTCGAGCCACACGGTGCTCCCGATGGGCTGTTGGCCGGACGTCTGGCGGCGCTGTGCGCCACACCCGACGCGCGTGCCAGGCTGGCTGAGCGCGCGTTGAAGGCGATCGCGCTGGAGCGCGAGGCGATAGCCGGAAAGGCCGTCGAGCACGCTGCCGGGCTTGCGCTGGCGCGCGATCTTTCCAACCATCTGCGCGCGTTGCTGCGCGACGTCATCTGCAATCACCTGCCCGCCGACCTCGCGGCACTCGCCGATGAGCTGCTGCTGTCAGGCGAGCGGCCAGCGGAGGAGTCGGTGCAAGAGCACGATCAGGTACTCGCCGCCGCATCCTGACGCGTGGGGGCGCCTTCAGGAGAAGAGATGCTCGGCGATCACGGCGAGTCCGCCGAGATCCTGCACGTCGCCGTCCAGCTGAGGCACGAGTAGCGGATCCGGTTCCTCGAGCGTCCTCGACAGCTCGGCGACGCTCTCGCGGTCGCGTCGCGCGAGCACGTCGAAGTCAGCCAGGTTGCGAGCCACGCGCGCCGCGAGCGTCTCGCCGAGCTTGCCCGACAGCAACCGTGTCACGTCCTCGGGCGTGTGCCCGTCGAGGTGCTGATCGTGGAAGCGGTTGACGATCAGTCCCGCGAATCCCATCTGGGCAGCGGCCAGCTGGGTGTGTAGAAACACTGCCTCACGTGCCGGCTCATGCTCGGGGGAGGTGACGATCAGAAAGCCGGTGGCGGGGTCGCGCAACAGCTGCTCGACCCCTCGCGCGCGCTCGCGGAAACCATCAAGCAGCCCCGACAGCGAGCCGAAGAACCCCGACAGCTCGCCCATCAGGTTCACACCGGTGACGCGCGCGAACACGGCGATCATCAGGCCCGTGCCACGCCCCAGCAGCCCGCGCGTGACGCCCCCGGGCGTGAGTAGCACTTTCAGCGCACGCCCTTCGAGGAAGTGCGTGAGCCGGTTGGGGGCGTCGAGGAAGTCCAGCGCGTCGCGCGAGGGGGGAGTGTCGAGCACGATCGTGTCCCACACCCCTTCGCGGTGCAACTCAAACAGCTTGGCCACCGCGGTGAACTCCTGCGAGCCCGCCACCGCCGAGGACAGCTCGTGGTAGATGCGGTTGGCGAGCACCTCGTCGCGTGCGCGCTCATCGGGGGATAGGCGAGCCACCAGATCGTCGAAGGTGCCCTTCGAGTCGAGCATCATTGCCCACAGCTCGCCGTCCAGCTCGATACCCTGCTCCACGAGCGTGTGCGGCTCCACACGGTGGGGCTCGCCCGGCAACTCGCGCAGCCCCAGTGCGTTTGCCAGGCGCCGGGCGGGGTCGATACTGACGACCACCACCCTGCGGCCACGCTGCGCGAGCCCCAGTCCCAGCGCGGCCGAGACGGTCGTCTTGCCCACGCCGCCCGCACCCACGCACACGCACACCCGCTTGTCCTGCATACGGGTCTCCAGGGCGACGTGGCGTGCGGGCATCGCAGGATCGTAGGCCGGGTGGCGGCCCGGGGTTGGCGGCGTGGTCGATCGAAGATCGTCGCTGCGCGCGCAAGCACCCGCGAGAACGTGCAGGAATCCTCTCTCCTCCTACGAATACTCAACCCGAAGGTTTCCACAATCGACCATCGGAGCCTGCCGTGAGCACTCGGGCCAAGGTCATCGCGTTCGCCAATCAGAAGGGCGGGGTGGCCAAGACAACAACGACACTCAATCTGGCCGCCGCCTTCGCGGAGGAGGGTCACCGCGTGCTGTGCGTCGACATGGATCCGCAGGGCAACCTCACGATGTCCCAGGGCATCGACCCCGACACGCTGGAGCTGTCGATGTACGACGTGCTCACCCAGCGCGCCACGATTCGCGAGGTGATCCGCAAGCGGGAGATCGACGTGGCGTGCGCCTCGATCGACCTGGCCGGCGCGGAGATCGCGATGTCCACCATGATCGGTCGTGAGCGCTCGCTGCAGAAGGCGTTCGAACCGATCCGCGAGGACTACGACTTCATCTGCATCGACACACCGCCCAGCCTCGGCCTGCTCACCATCAATGCACTTACCGCCGCCGACAAGGTTATTGTGCCGGTGCAGTGTGAGTATCTGTCGATGCGCGGTCTCATCCAGTTGCAAAACACCTTGGCAATGATTCGTGAGAACCTGAATCCGGACGTGGACATCGAGGGTATCCTCCCTACGTTGGTGGATTCGCGCACGATTCACGCCAAGGAGGCGATCGAGATCCTCGAGGAGAACTTCGGCGACCGTGTGTTTGCCTCGCGCATTCGCAAGACGGTGCGTTTCGCCGAGGCTCCCGTGAAGGGGATGTCGGTTCTCAAGTACGAGCCGGATGGTGTCGCTGCGCAGTCCTATCGCCAGCTGGCACAGGAGGTTCTGGCTCATGGCAAACCCTAAGCGCGCATCAATGCGGGAAGGCCCGCTCGCGGCGCTGTTCCGCAAGACCGAGGACCTGGAGAAGGAGTCTGGCGCAGAGAGGGCGGCCGCCTCCGACGCCGCGACCACGGCTGGTGCCTCCGATCCGGTCGCCGAGGTTCGCGCCCAACAGCCCGACGCGTCACAGTCGTCTGCGCCACAGGCCCCCACCCCGCACAACGAGCCGGCCGAGCAGCAGTCCGCACAATCCCAGCTCGTGCCGGCCACGGCCGAGCATCCGCGCGACAGTGGCGTTCCGCACCCCTCGCTGCACCCCAGCTTGGAGGAGGAGCCCGACACGCGGATACCCACCCCCCAGGAGCGCCTGCGCCACGCGTTCTCCTCGGAGATACCCGAGAACCTGATGGATCGCCCCGGGCGCTTGACGCCGCAACCGCCGCCGCCGCCGACGCGCGCTCGCCAGGAGATGCACGTGCGCGAAGAGCCGCGCCCGTTTGGCGCGGCGATGCCGGTCACCAATCCGGTGATCCGCGTGGTGGGTGTCGGTGGCGCTGGCACCAACGCGGTCAACCGCATGGTGGAGGCGGAGGTGGAGGGCGTGGAGTTCCTCGCGGTCAACACCGACCTGCAGTCGCTGCAGCAGTCCACGGCCGACATCACCCTGCACATCGGCGCCGAGCTCACCCGCGGGTTGGGGTCGGGCTCTGACTCCAATGTTGGGCGGCAGGCCGCGATGGACGACTACGACCGCGTGAAGGCGCTGTTGAAGGGCTCAGACATGATCTTCATCACCGCGGGCGCCGGCGGTGGGACCGGGACCGGCGCCGCGCCGATCGTGGCACGCATCGCGCGCGAAGTGGGCGCGCTGACCGTCGCGATCGTCACCAAGCCGTTCGGCTTTGAGGGCTCGTGCCGCGCCGAGCAGGCCGACCGCGGCGTGGAGGCGCTCGCCGAGGAGGTCGACACGCTGATCGTGGTGCCCAACAACCGCCTGCTGA
>JBAWFB010000278.1:0-6416 GCA_049591495.1 Solirubrobacteraceae bacterium | reverse complement strand
ACGTAGGGGTCTCGGTGAATGGCCAGATGCACAGCTCGGGCACGTTGGTCTTGCCGATCACGATCGCGCCCCCTTCGCGCAACCGCCGCACGACCTCGGCGTCAGCCGCGGCGGGAACACCGCTGTGTGCGTTGGTGCCGAGCGCGGTGACCTCGCCGGCGACATCGACCTCATCCTTGATCGCAATCGGCACACCCAGCAGCGGGCGCTGCCCGCCGGCGCCACGGCGTGCGTCGGCCTGATCGGCTTCCAGCAGCGCGCGCTCGGCGAACACGACCCGAAACGCGTTGAGCTGCCCGTCGAAGCGCTCGATTCGCCGCAAATACAGCTCCACCAGCTCGCGTGAAGAGATCTCACCAGTGGCGATCAGCTCGGCCTGTCCGGCGATGCCGGCGAACGCTAGGTCGGTGGCGTCCATGAGCGCATGCTAGACAGGCGTGACGGGATTGTGCTTGGCGGGCCATTCGCGGCGCTTGGCAGCCGCGTGCGCGAAGCGCCGGATCAAGTCTTCTCGCAGTGCATCGGGCTCCACCACCGCGTCGATCACGAGCTCGGAAGCAAGGTGCAGGATGTCGATGTCCTCGGCGTACTCGCCGCGCAACTCCTCCGTCTTGGCTGCCCGCTCGGCCTCGTCGTCGATCGCTTGAAGCTGGTTGTAGTACACGGCGTTGATGGCTGCCTGCGGCCCCATCACGGCAATCGAGGCGCTGGGTAGCGCGATACAGCAGTCGGGCTCAAACGCGGGGCCTGCCATCGCGTATAGCCCGGCGCCGTAGGCCTTGCGCACAACGACTGAGATCTTCGGCACCGTGGCTTCGGACACGGCGCTGATCATCTTGGCGCCGTGGCGGATGATCCCGGCGCGCTCCACCTGCGTGCCGATCATGAAACCGGGCACGTCGGCGAGAAACAGCAGCGGGATGTTGAACGCGTTGCAGGTGCCGATGAAGCGTGCGGCCTTGTCGGCGGAATCGGAGAACAGCACTCCCCCCTTGTGCCGGGGCTGGTTGGCAACGATCCCGATCGCGCGCCCGTGCAGGCGTGAATAGCCGACGATCAGCTCCTTGGCCCAGCGCGAGTGGACCTGTAGCAGCGAGCCCTCATCGATGACGGCCTCGATCAGCGACACCATGTCGAACGGCTTGTTCTCGTCGACTGGGATCAGCTCGGCGACGGCGCTCGTCGCGCTGGCAGCTGCCGCGGCGCTCAATCCGGCGCCGGGGATCGGCTCCCCGGACAGTCGTGGCGCCGCGTGCTGCTCCGCGACGGCGGATGGTGGATCCTGTTCCCAGTTGGAGGGGAAGTAGGACAGGTAGCGCCGCGCCAACGCTATACCGTCCTCGTCTGACTCCACAAGCTCGTGTGCGCATCCCGACACACCGGTGTGCATGCGCGCGCCACCCATCTGCTCAAGCGTGACGTCCTCGCCGATCACCATCTGCGCCATGCGCGGCGAGCCGAGGTACATGGACGCGTTGCCGTCGCGCATGATCACGATGTCGCAGAACGCGGGGATGTAGGCGCCGCCGGCGGCGCTGGGGCCGAACAGCACGCACACCTGGGGAACGACCCCTGACATGCGCACCTCGTTGTAGAAGATCCGCCCAGCGCCGCGCCGGCCTGGGAACATCTGCACCTGCTCTGTGATGCGTGCGCCGGCTGAGTCGACCAGGTAGACCATCGGGATGCGCAAGCTCATTGCGCGCTCCTGAATACGCAGAATCTTCTCGACGGTCTTCGGTCCCCACGAGCCGGCCTTGACCGTGGGGTCGTTGGCCATCAGTGCGACTGGGCGGCTGTCGATCGTGCCGACACCGGTGACGACCCCGTCAGCGCCGAGGCCGTGTTCGTTCCAGTTGGCCAGCAGCGCTTCCTCGGAAAACGAGCCGTCGTCGAGCAGCAGGCCGACACGCTCGCGCACCGGGAGCTTGCCCTGCTCGCGTGCCTTGTCGTGATGGCGCTCGGGCCCACCGGCGAGAGCGTGCTTGACCGCCCCGTCCAAATCGCTCATCGGAGTAGTCTCCCCGATCATGACGGCGGACGACGATTTCGATCTATCGGCGGCCGGCCTGCGTGCCGACGGTTCGGATTTGCGGATCTCGGTGGAGGTGCTGGCGAGCAAGCTGGAGTCCTCGTTGCCGACACAGACGCGGGTGGAGCGCCGCGGCGGCGGGTTGCTGGGGCGCGGAGAGAAGCGCGTGCGCGAGCTGCGCGTGAGCCTGGGCGATGTCTCCTACGAACTGACTGTGGCGCAGCGTGTCGAAGGTTTCCGCAAGCGCGAGGTCGGGGGCATCGCGATCAAGCGCGAAACGCTTGATCCTGGCGAGTGGGTGGCAGCGCTCACGAGCGACCTGCGCGAGGAGGCACAGCGCAGCACACAGGCTCGCGCCGCGCTGGAGAGGCTGATGGGATGAGCGCTCATACTTGGAGGGGCGCCCGAATGAGCGGCGCGTGTACGATCCGACTTTGCGAGGAGGCACTCGCGTGAGCGCCAACGAGCCACCAGCCGAATTCGAGGAGACGGGCGAGAGCCCTGAGCAGCAGGCTGAATCGCTGGCGCGTGTGGAACGTGGCGGGATTCCGCTGGCTGCTGAGAGGCGCTTGCGCGAGCTGGGTGAGCAGGGCGGCGCGTTCACCTCCGACCTGTCGGTGGCCGACTTCGCGCTGTGCCACCGATTGGGGCTGGCACCGGTGGCGCAGGTGATGGGCAGCTCGATCTACCAGGTGGGCTATCAAACGACACCGTGGGCGAGCGGTATGGGCGTGGGCGGCAGCTTCATGTTCGAGATGGAGGCGCTGTCGCAGGCGTGGAACGAGGTGCGAAACCGTGCGCTGAGCCGGCTCGCGCAGGAGGCGACGCATGTTGGCGCCGACGCGGTGATCGGTGTGGACCTGCAGACCGGGGCGCACGACTGGGCCGAAAACTCGATCGAGTACGTGGTGATCGGGACGGCGGTGCGCCACGCCGCGAACGTCAACCCGCAAGACCAGCCTTCGGGCGGCGGACATCGACACAGCAATGCGCGCTCGCGCGGCGGGAACGGCGGCAGCGGCGAACCGGTGCTCACCGAGCTGTCGGTGGCCGACTACACGAAGCTGCTGGGCGCGGGTGTTGAGCCGCTGGGGATCGTCGCGTGGAGCTCGGTGTTCTTCGTGGCGGCCTCCTACGAAACACAGAACATGGGCGGCCTCGGCGGCAGGATGCTGTACTCCCAAAACCAGGAGCTGCGCGAATTCACCCAGGGGCTGTATGAGGCGCGTGAGATCGCGGTGGGTCGGCTCACAGAGCAGGCGGCACGGCTGGACGCAAGCGGCGTGATCGGGGTGCGCATCGCGCACGGCATCCGACAGATGTCGGTCGGCGGCGGCGCCTACGCACGCAGTGGGTTGATCGTCACCTTCCATGTGATCGGCACCGCGATCCGCGAGTCCGAGCAGACACCGGTGTACGCGCCGGAGATGATCGTCGACTTGACCACATAGAGGAGACTTGAGCATGAGCCCAACCAGCCCGAGCACGATCCCAGGAGAAGGAGCCAGAGCATGAGCGATGTCGAGGAGACCGAGAGCGCGTATGACCCCGCGTCGCTGGAGGGTGTGCCGGAGGCCGGGAGAGCGCGTCTGCAGCAGAACCGCGCGGGCCTGTTCACCTCCGATCTGAGCGTGAACGAGTTCCTGTTGATCAAGCAGGCCGGGTTCGACCCGGTCGGCTTGGTGGTGGGCAGCTCGATCTACCACATCGGCATCCAGGTGGCGGGCTGGAAGAAGAGCCAGGAGATGACGGTGCTCTCCGAAGCGATGTATGGGGCGCGCCAACTGGCGATGACCCGTATGGAGGAGGAGGCCGACCAGCTGGGCGCCGACGGCGTGGTGGGTGTGCGGCTGGATATCGGCCGCTATGAGTGGGGCCAGGACATGGCGGAGTTCATCGCGATCGGCACTGCCGTGAAGCACCGCGAGGGCGTGCTGCACCGCGCCCCCAACGGCCGGCCGTTCACGAGCGACCTCTCAGGCCAGGACTTCTGGACGCTGCTGCGCACTGGGCATCGCCCGGTGGGCATGGTGATGGGTAGTTGCGTGTACCACGTGGCCCACCGCGGGATGCTGAAGTCGATGGCGCAAACGGGGCGCAACGTGGAGCTGTCGAACTTCACCCAGGCGCTGTATGACGCGCGCGAGCTGGCGATGGAGCGGATGCAGTCGGAGGCGCAGACTCTCAGCGCGGAGGGCATCGTGGGTGTGGATCTGCAGGAGAAGAGCCACGGGTGGGGCAGCCACACGATCGAGTTCTTCGCGGTGGGCACTGCGATCGTGCCAAGCGAGGGCCATGAGGGGGGGATCGAAGCGCCGACGCCGGTGCTTGACCTGAGTTGAATGGCAACGCGCGACGCCCGATGCCACTCATCGCCTCGCCCAGTCCTCTCTTGACCCCGCCGCCGAGCGCGGCCACGACCAAACGGAGTCGCACATGAGCATCGTCACCACCGAAGATCGCGGCGCGGCACGGCACATCGTGTTGAACCGCCCCGAGAAGCGCAACGCGATGAGCCAGGAGCTGTTGCGGGCGCTCGCGGACGCGTTGCGTGCTGCCAGCGCGGAGGAGTCGGTGCATTGCGTGGTGCTGCGCGGCGAGGGACCGGTGTTCTCGGCGGGCGTGGACCTGCCGGAGCTGATGGCCTCGGCGAGCAAGCCGGGTGTGCTGCGTCCCTTCCGCGACACGTTCCTGGAGTGCCCCAACCTGTGCGAAGCGATGCCCAAGCCGGTGATCTGCCAGATTCACCGCACGTGCGTGGGGGGAGCGCTGGAGGTGGCGTTGGGCTGCGACTTGCGGATCGCCTCCAGCGACGCCCAGTTGGGATTGCCGGAGGTCAAGTTCGGGATCATCCCCGACGTGGGCGGCTCCACGCGCCTGCCTGCCGTCGTGGGGCTGGGCCGCGCGAAGGAGCTGATCATGACCGCCCGCACGATCGACGCGGCGGAGGCCGAGCGGATCGGGCTGGTCAACCGGGTGGTGGCACCGGATGAGCTGGAGCAGGCCACCCAAACGCTGGTGGATGAGCTGCTGGCCAACTCGCATGTGGCTGTGGGTCGCGCCAAGCGCGTGATCGACGCCTCCGCGCGCCCGGCGCTGGCGCAGACGCTTGAGATGGAGGTGTCGGTGCAGGAGTACTGCGTGGCGGCGATGCGCGAGCGCGCGCGCGAAACCGAGCCGGCTACCGCATAGTCCGCCGAGTCGAGTCCGAGTCCGCCCGATCCGTGCGACGCGTTCGACGGCGGGCAGCCCCGGCGATGTGCGCAAGCGAAGACTCTTTCCACGCGCATAACACTTCATTTTGTAAAGTGTTATGCGCGCGATTCATAGCCTCCCCCACACTCAACCACTTCATTTTGTAAAGTGTTAGGGGTCGATTTTTAACCTCCACCCCCCGACAGATCAGCCGTTGTGCCAGTCCACCGGCCCAGCCACAAGCGTGTGGGAGCCGAGCGGGCGGTCGAGCACCTCCTGCGCGCGCCCCGCGCAGGCGAGCAGCGCGTCGAGGTCGATCCCCGTGGCAATTCCCATCTCGTGCAACATCGACACGAGGTCCTCGCTGGCGATGTTGCCAGTGGCGCCTGCGGGCACCGGACAGCCGCCGAGCTCGCCGAAGCTCGACTCGAAGCTACTGACGCCAGCCTGCAAAGCCGCGAGCACATTCGCAAGGCCCTGCCCGCGGGTGTTGTGGAAGTGGGCGGTCAGCTGCACGTCGCCGAGCCCCTCGGCCCAGCGTGGGAACAGCTCCCCGACCTGCCGCGGGTTGGCCATCCCGGTGGTGTCGCCGAAGCCGACCTCCCGCGCGCCAAAGTCACGCAGACGCGATGCGATCTCGAGCACTCGCTCGGGTGGAACATGGCCCTCGTAGGGACAGCCGAAGGAGGTGGAGATGACGCCCTCGCAACGCAGCCCGGCTTCGCGTGCACGACCCAGCACAACCTCCAACCCGGTGAGCGACTCGGCGATCGAGCGGTTGACGTTCTTGCGGTTGTGGGTCTCAGACGCCGACAGGAACACGTTGACCTCGTCGAAGACCGGGCGACCGTCGGTGGGCCCCTGGCGCAGCTCCAGCGCCCGGTCGAGTCCCCGCTCGTTGGGGATCAACACGCTCAGCGACACCTCCGAGGGCACGCTGATGCGCGCCAGCACCTCCGCCGCGTCGGCCAGTTGCGGGATCACGTCGGGACGCACGAAGCTCGTGACCTCCAACCGCCGCAGCCCGGTGCGCGCGAGCGCGTCGATCAGCTCCACCTTGCGCGCGGTGGGAATCGTCTCGGGCTCGTTTTGAAAGCCGTCGCGCGGGCCAACCTCCCGGATCTGGATGGTGTCAGGCAACTTCATTTCGTGTCACCCGCTCGACGCATGCTTATTTTCTCTCCTAGAC
>JBAWFB010000277.1:0-2486 GCA_049591495.1 Solirubrobacteraceae bacterium | reverse complement strand
GTCTTGATGTGGCAGCTCACCGCGCAAGATTTCCGCTCGGAATAACTGTGGATCGCAAAAGCTTTAGGCGCGTCCACCGCTTTGTAAATGTCCAGCAACGAAATTGTCTTCGCATCCTTGGCGAGCCAGCACGCGCCGGCTTTCCCGGTGACGGTTTCCACCAAACCGGCCTTGGACAACTTGGCCAAAGTTCGCCGCACAAAGCTCGCGCTGGTGTTCACGCTTTCAGCCAGATGGCCGGACGTGACGCCCACCGTGTCACATCCGCAGGCCAGCCCGGCCAAGATGTGAACCGCAATCGAGAATTGTGTGTTGACCGCCATAACTGTTACTATAATAGTCTCAAACTAGAATCGAGCAAGATCTTTTTCCAATTATTTTGCCTTGGGTCACAGACAGGCTGTGTTATGAGCGATTTGGTTCTTTTCACGCAAGGCGGGTGCGACATTTGCGCCGAGCAGTTCGATGCTCACTTCCAGCCCAATCCTTATGCCAGTCCACCGTTGACGCGAATGTTCTGGCCGCTGATCCATCTCGCAGCGTCGCTGGCCAAAAATGCCACGACTTCAGCAATTTCAGTTGGTTTGCCAATCCGGCCAAAAGCGGACATCTGGCCAAATTGTTGGAGTTGCTCCGGCGTTTTTCCCGTTACAAACAATTCTGTTTCCGTCGGGCCGGAAGAAATGGCGTTGATGGTGATGCCGCGCGACCCTAATTCCTTGGCCATGGCGCGCGTCAATTGTTCCACCGCTCCTTTGGCGGCGACATACGCTCCGTAAGTCGGCATGAACCGCGCCGTCGTCGAACTGGACAAATTGATGATGCGTCCGCCTTCGGCCAATCGCGTCGCCGCCTGACCATGGTTCGGTGGACATCGTGGCTATCCTCGACCCAGTCAATAGCGAGAATAACGTCACGCGGCGCATCACGGATGTAGAGCGGGCGGAAATCGTCAACAAAGCCAAATCAGCATTTGAAACAATTATGACGGCCAGCTATAACGGGTTCAAGGGAGAGACTGTGGAATTTTGGAAGACCATTTTTGGAAGGAGTTTTGTAATAGAATAGTTATGAGTGCGAGCACTGGTTCATATACAGGAACATTTACCGTATCCAGTCCTGCGCGTAGGCAGGGGGCGGTCAAAGTTCGTTTGGCTCTCACGCCGCCGGTTCAACCTTCATAGCGGCTCGCTGCTCATAATCTTCCAGTGACGGAATTTTCATCAGGGCACGTTTGGCATAGGCGCGATGCACGGCCTTGCTGTTGTGCCCCAATGCCTCCTGGGCGAACCGTTCGGGGTAGCCGCCGGTCTTCGCACGTTCCGCCCAGGCGTAGCGGTAACTGTGCAACGTCACGCCGATAATGCCAAGCTGACGGCAGCGCGAGCCAAATTCCGTGGCGCGGTCGCCCGCCCGCACGCGGGACAGATACGGAAACAAATTCCCCTCCGCTGGCAGGTCTTTGAACAAGTTCAACGCCTCGCCGCCCAGATGCACCAGCACCGGCACGCCGGTTTTCTTCCGGGTAAAACTGACGGTGTTGTTTTGCCAGTCCACGTCTTCGCCCTGCAAGCTGGCGATGTCACCCTGACTCGCGCCCAGATGCCAGCATAATTGATACAGCGCCTTGCGTTCGGGGTTCACCTCGGCGGCGATGATGCGTTGATGTTCCTCCAGCGTGATGGCGCGTTTCTCCTTGTAGTGAATGGCGGGCCATTGCCGGCGCGGAATGACGGTGGCCGGCAGCCAGTTCATGTCCACCGCGAAGTTGTGAATCTTCCGCAGGAACGCATTGGTCGAAACTGTGCCGGTGCGCAACACGGCCAGCAAATGTTCGGCCTGCGTTTCAATCAGGACGCGGGCGAGCAGGGGAACGAACGCCTTGTCCTTGGCGGCGGATTTCCAGCGCGCCTGCGTCGGGCCGGTCTTGATGGCGATGATTTCATCCAAAACATGCTGCCAGGTGCGGACGGAAACCATTGGGTCGCTGTGGCGGAGATAGACGCGGGCCAGACTCAAATTCATGGCGGGCATTTTGCCGGCTTCATTCATCGCCATGAGCAGGCGGCCGGCCTCGGCCTTGTCCTTGGTCTTGAGGCTGGTGAAGGTTTTGGTTTGGTCGTCAAAGGCGTAATAGACGCTTTTACGGCGGAGGAACAGACGGTAACGCAGTTTCATGTTCATGCGTCGTCCATCCTACCTTGGGCAAGATTCCGGCAGTCAGGCAATAGCGGACGAATCCGTCCAAATACTGAAACAATCTTGGAATTATCCAAAAATTGTTAGCCAAACTGTTAGCCATCGGCTTTCCTAATCTCCTAATTCATTGCTGCACGCGCAGTTAGAGCTGGAGGCGAGGGTCGGAATCGAACAGATTTTGGGAAAATTTCCAAAACTCATTACTCCGCTACTACCACTCCACCACCAGAGGCGAACAGCCTCATAACTAACGAACATCAATAGAATTAGGCGTTTTGGCGTCTTTG
>JBAWFB010000276.1:0-21492 GCA_049591495.1 Solirubrobacteraceae bacterium | reverse complement strand
GTCCGATGCTGCGGGGCCTCCGGCAACCCCAGCTCCCCGCCAGCCTTGCGTGTCTGCGCGACCCGCCGCCGTCCGCTGCTCGTCAGTTCCCACACGACCACGCCGTGGCGGCGCGACCGCGCAAGCTGACCCGCCGCGATCAGCGCTTCAAGCTGTGGACGTAGCCGCCTCGTCGTCCACGAGCCATGCACGAACCCCAAGTGCTCGACTAGATCGCTCATCAGCACGCCTTCGCGCTCCCGCTCGCGGTGGCGTTCAGCACGCTCGACCGCCGCGAGCACCAGCGCATCGGAGACGGGCTCAAACCGACGCAACCCGTCAAGCAGGGTTCCTTGTGGCTTCACGTCCTTCTTGGTGGGCATCTCGTCTGCTCCTTTCGGTGACCGAAGGAGCGCGCAAGCGAGCACGACGGACTACCCGTAGACAGCTACGGTTTCCGTGGCATCGAAGGCACTCCCTTCGGTGCTAAAGGCCGGGCGGGTGCTACCAACACCCGTCCGGCCGCTTCAGTTGTCGATCAGCGCGCAGAGCAGAGCAGAACCCACGCAAGATCTCAAGACCTCTCTATCTCGTGTGGGCTTAGCGGCCGAGCGACGCTCCACCTCAATTCCTGGGTCGCAAGCAAGGCCACGCGACGCGTTGGCATGGCCCCGCGCGCCGTCACGCGCCGCTCTTTCGTCGTATCTCGTCAGCAAGCTCAACGGCTCGCGTCACCTCATTGCTCATCTTCTCCCACCTGGCCTCGAGGACAGACAGGCGTACCTCGTCACTTGGAGCGGCCGAGTCCTGGTGGAGCCATACTGCGAAATCTCGATCGCGAAATTGTCCACCAGTCTTGCGACGAAGCATCTCGGGCAAGCTCTCTCCGGCCTCAAGGAGGCCCATTAGCTTCTCGTACCCTTCGATGTCCAGCACCTGCAATGGCTGCACACGATCCGCCGTTAGAGATGCTGTCTTGTCGGGATCGATGGTCTCCCTTAGATAGCCCCAAAGGTTCTCGCTCTGTCTGACCTGTCCGACGGCTACAACGACTGGCCAAATGCGCTCGATCTCGTCCATGTCAACCAGAGGCAGGGTGGCGCATCCAGTGAGTAGCGCATGGACGGAGCCCCCGACCTGGTTGATCTTGTCTACTAGGAGCGTCGAGACCTCCTTTGTTGCCTCAGCTGTCGTACCGACAATCGCTGCCGTTGCAGCCACCCGCCGCGCGTGGACCTCGACCAGAATGAGATCGCGGCCGGAGACAACAGCAACGTCGCTCGTGAGTCGCCCTCCCCCCTTGCCGTACGCTTGATCCCCGATCACACGGACATTGAGCGGAGCTGCTGCCTCTGCAAGATCAAGTGCGTACCGCTCTACGACTTCACCAGCAAAGCGCGTGTACTTGCCGCTGGACGATGAGCCCTCTGACTGTTGAGCATAAGTCAGGGCACGATAATAGAATCCCTCACCAAGCCAACTGAGCATCCATGGTGGTGAAAGCAACAGTAGATCACCGCTAGTAAGTCGGAGGAACGGCGTTGCCTTGAATGGCCTGAGCTCCCACGCCAAGGTCTCGTTGCCACCCCCTAGAGCTGCAAATGCGTCTCTGAACTCAGCACGAGACGAGGACAGCACTGGCAACGACCGCGAAACCTCCGGCAAGCCTACCTTGATGAGTAGATCGTCAACATGACTAGCCAGACCCAGTGGTGCAACCGCATCGCCGAATGCATGGGTAATCGCTGCGAGTCCGAAGCCAGCAATCCACTGTTCGTCGGCAGTCATTTCGCTTGCCGCTAGCCACTCATCCACGGGCACGCGATTCTTTGAGCTGTCAAGCCGCGCGTCGCTCGTAGAAAGTCGGAAAAGCTCACGATGCCTTGCCATCTCCTCCAGACGCTGAGGCCGTTGAAAGAACGTCTCGGCTTGGAGTTCGTACGCGAGCTTGTCATCCCGCTCTGGCGCCCCGGAGGCCACAAACGCAGTATCGAAGGAGTGCGCTCCCAAGACGACGTCCTGCAGCATCTTCCGCTCGAATGACGTCAGTGATCGAAGCGGTTCTTCCCGTGCATGGTAGATCAGCAAGCGCATGAGAACAGTAAGCGCCTGCACCGAGAAGATGACCATGCCGGGCCGCCTCCGTAGAACACGCCCGTAGCGATCGAGCAACCCCGTACGGCCTGCGTAAAACCTCTGCGCCACCCTCCAATGGCCAAGAGGATCATCCAAGACCGGCTCGATCCGCGCCTGGAGCAGGGCGACGTCCAGCATGGCGGCCTCAAACGGTAGCCTCCTCGCTATCGCCCTGAGTTGCCTGAGGGTGGATTCCGGCAAGTCCAGGTCGGACTCGGTGATGAACAGGAGAACATAATCCGACTCTCGTGGCTCAGAAATCGGAGGTCGCGAGGGGATTACCGCGGGCGAGTCCGCCCGAACGGACGCGGACGCGCGCTTCACCTTACGCGCACGCTCGTGCAACTTCTTATTTCTGCTCCGTTTCGAGGAGGCCATCGCCAAACCTTTAAGTGACTGCGGTTGGCGTCAGTCGTCGGGGGTTGTCACGGTCGCGAGGGCGATCCAACGCGCGAGCAGCGACCACGCCGCCAACTGCTCAAGGGCTTCCTGCTCGGTCATGCGGTATTCGTGGTCTGGTAGGTGCCCGATCGGGTTTCGGATCGCTTGAAAGCAGCCGAGACCAAAACTCAACGCGCCTTGCGTCATCGACTCACGCGTCTTCGCAGCCTGGATAAACGGGAACCGAAGACGAGCACGACCATTCATGGGCGCATTCTTTGAGAACGCCTGGCGAACCAGCTCCGACTCCGAGATGTCGTCGCGACTCACCTTCCGTTGCAACATGGCGTTGACAGCCGCTGCCGCCGCTCGTACTGCGTCGTGTAGATGGTGCGCTGCCCACTGCGGCGCGGCAGCGTCCCATACGGTTGGGTGTAGTTGGGCGGTATCTGGCTTTGGCACTTCGGGGGCGTCGCGATTACGACGCACGGGCTCTCCGATGACTAGGCATCCATCGGTCACAAACCATCCTTGCCTGGCGAGATCGCGCTCGATCCCTTTGCGCTGATCCTCGGTCGGGCCGTGGTGTAGCTCGTCATCCAGCCACGCGCCGATGAAGCGCCGCAGTTCTCGCCGACGCTCGCTGGTGCCGTGTGCCAGTGCATCCAGCACATGCCCAACCACGGACGGTCCCTCCCACACCACCCCGCCAAACTCGAATCCTTCGGGTGACACGCCCGAGTCAGCCAGCATTTGTATCGCCTCAACCGGGCTGTACTCGGCACCTATGATGGCTGCGATGTCCTTGAGCGTCAACGCACGGAACGGGCGGCCGTCGTCATCGTTCGGGTCGGGCATCAGGACTCGAATAACTTGCCCGAGCGCACGATCGCGGCCGGCTATCGTCAGAGCGAAGTCTCGGATGTTGTTGAGGTAGTCATTGGCATTGGTCGGACTTATAGGCTGAACACGCCCGATCGACGAAAGCACCTGCCACCTAAGCAGGTCAGCTTCGTTCAAGGCCAAAAGCTCGCTAACGAGTCGCGCGTCATCTCCATTGCCAAGCCCGACCCCACGATCAGCCGCGAGTGTCTGCGCCAATTCGATGCCGCCGTGAGCGCCTCCTCGTTCACCGTGTTCACAGGCGTAGACGAGACGAAGGATCTCGACATCGTTCCAAAAGATCGACACCGCCGGAAGGGTACCGGCACATGCAGAAGCGATAGTCAACGACGTACGCGGGGCAAGCTCGGGCACAGAGGGTCAGTCGATACAGACGGCTGGCGCAACCATCAGCGCGTGGTCTGCCCGCCGAGCAGTTCGCCCATCGCCACGAAGCCCATTCTCGCGCGATTTGAGATCCTGCGGGTGGTCCGTGGTCGCCGAACCAGAGTAGGTTGAATCGATGCACATGACGTCAAACGATCGCCTTCCCGGACGGCCGATGCGATGAGGTGCAGCTTCCTCATCGACTGGCCTACGGAGTTCGTGGAGCCTCCATCAGATATCCCATCGCTGCCGCGATTCGAGGCGATCCCGGAGAGCGTGTCAAAGCTCCGGACGTTTTGGGATCAAGAGCAATGGGTGGCCGCCGGAGGCCATTTGGGTCTGGGCGGCCCGATCTCGTCCGACCCGCTCATCGTCGAGGCGGGTCGTCTTGCCCGCGAGCTGCTTGGTCGCAGCCCGACTAATGGACGCGTGTACATGATCGATCCCGCGAAACGATGGGTGAGCGGCCCCCAGCCTTACGAACATGGGGGTTCTGGCCCGTTCTGGCTCGACGGCGCCGAACCGAACCCGGGATTTCTTCGCGCGGCGGAGATTTCTCTAGCTGGCGTTAGCGACGATCTCATCGCAACCCTTGCTGACAACCCACAGCTGCTGCACTCGCTCCACTGGCGCTCGTTCGAGGAGCTCATTGCCGAGTTGCTCACTCGCTCAGGCTTCGAAGTGGAGCTCACATCGGGATCGAGAGATCACGGCGTAGATATCTACGCCGTCTCGCACGGAGTCTTTGGGCGCATGCTCTACGTCGTTGAGTGCAAGCGCTACTCCCCACATCGAGGGGTCAGCCCTGGACTTATCCGTCAGCTCTACGGCGTTATTGAGCGCGAGCGGGCGACCCAAGGGTTGCTCGCCACTACGTCTTTCTTTACCAAAGGCGCTGTCGCCGAGCAACGCAACATCCAGTTCCGCGTCAGCCTGTGCGACTTCGACGCTCTACACGATTGGCTGTGCGAGGTACGTGATGGACAAGGCACTCGGCATCCGTGCTCTCGCAAGGGCGGCGCACGTCTGAGCAGCGAGCGTTCGTCAAGGCGCTTGCCGCTGCGATAGAACGACGCGGGGCGTAAACCGGCGCCGAACGTTGCTGCGTCACGCGACACGAACCGCTGGAGCGGCCATCAGCACATGGTTTGCGCGCCGAGCAGTTTCGCCCATTTTTCTGGTCGGCAAACTGGCCATTGACGGGCGCGGGCACGCTCTCAACCTCCGCATCGTTCGCGTCCGATCGCTACGACAGGTTTGGCGTCGGTTAACGCCGGGCGTTAGCTGTGCGAGACAAGCTCAGGCAAGCCTGCTCATAGAGCGGCTCTGGCGCCATGTCGGCGCCGTTTGGCCAGGCCACTGTGCCTGCTTCGGTATCAACAGCTACGCGTGCAAAGTAGTCAGGGTCGCGCAATGGCTCAAAGACCCCTCGCCAGTCGCGCCCCGCGAAGTCAACCTCGCCGACGATCCCGTCATCGAAGGTCAGGCGCAGCCGGTGCTCACCGCTGACCTCAACGCCGACCACGTCGTGCAACTGCTCCATACAGATCATGTTACGCCAGCGCCCCGATCGGCTCCAGCGGCTCTTCGCGTCTGGCGCGCTCCCAGTTCGCCGCTAGCTCGCCCTCATGTATCGCCGCCCACTCCGTCACCAGCGAATGCGCTCGCGGCGACAGTGCGCCCGCGATCACGACTCCGGCGAAATCCACAGACGCGGCCTGTCCGGCATAGCGGGCATGGAAGTGCGGGCGTGCGTGAGCGCCCTCGTTCCAATACATCCAGATCGTGATCCCGTAGAAGGCGCTTATTCGCGGCACACCGCCACCATACGAACGCCTTGGGACGAAACCGCGGCGGCGGCGCGTTGCTCAAGCCAGGGAGACGGCTGGCGCAACCATCAGCGCATGGTTTGCGCGCCGAGCAGTTTCGCCCACTAGATATACCTGCAAATAGGCTGTTTTTGTCGGGGTGGGCCGGCTCTAGGAGAAATGTAAGGGCTGTCGTCGACCCGTTCATTGGCCTAAACGCAGCCAACTGTCTATGTGGATCTCTTTTGCGCAGAAGTAGCTCTTGACCTCCTGCTTGGGTAGTAGGAGATCCGGCGGCACGTGGGGCACGGGTCCAGCACGCCGGTCCGCGTCACGATCGCCAGCGGTGCATGAATGCGGCCGCCGTCACCCGGAAGGCGGGCTCGGGCTCTGCCTGGTCATTGGGGTTCCGTTGGGTCGTGCGGCCTTGCTCAGCGTCACAGTGCCAACGATGACTGATTCGTACGGCGTGGCGGCTGAGGGGCCTCCCCGGTTGCGGTAAACGACTTCGAACCCCTCGCTCGAAGCGCACGCGGGCGTAACCACGAACCGTCCCAGCGAGATGGTTCTCAGGGTTTCGCGCGCCTTGACATCGCGACCCAGGCCCCAGCTGGTTTCGGGGCGACCGCCAACCTTGCACTTAGCGAACCCTTCGACGGAGTATTCGGTGCTCGCTGAGGCGACCGCGTAGGGAGCCGTGAATTCGACTTCGCCCTTGTAGCACGGGTAGAGCAGAAACGCCGCGCTACATTCCTTGCGAGCTTGGGGTAGGAGTTTGAGACGAACCGTCGCATGCAGGCTGCGGGTTGGGCTGGACCATCTCTCGTGCTCACGGACCTGCTTCGGTAGTGGTGGAGCATGCGTTCCCGGCGGCTCGTGGATGGTGATAATCCCGATGCGCGTGGGTTGTGGCAGCCCGCCCGCGAAGCGGGCGTACTCGACGGTGAACGTCACCGATCGGCTGCATGCCTGGGAGAGAATGAACCCGACCGGAATGGTCACGAGCGAGCCGCGCTCTACGTCGGAATCGGAGCCCGAGCCACTGAGTCGGTGACGGCAGATTGGTGCGCTCACCGAGTAGTTTTCATCTGCGTCGGTGGCGGGGTAGGGCGCGTGAAAGCTGATCTGTGCGCTCGTGATCACATGGTTGTCAATGTCGAGGTGTACGTGCAGCGGCTCGTGCACGACGGGCAACGGAGCTGGGCTCGGGGGCGGCACTTCCGACAGCCCACACGAAGCCATGCGCAGGTTGCCCCGATCGACGCACGTCCGTCCTGCGTAGTTGTAGGTGATCGCAGTCAGCGCTCCGTTCGGGCCTGCAGGTCCGCTGTAGTTGCCCGGTTCATCTCTGCCGTCGGTCTCGCTGACGCTTCCCAACGGCCTGCCACTGGTGTAGCGCTGCACGATCAGATACGCGCCCAGACCTGGAAGTACCGGTTCGGTGCGTACTTTCGACCCTTCGCGGTAGGTGATGCTCACCGCGTGTACTCCGAGCAATCCAAATGAGACCTCGCGTCGGTCGGCAGGCACACGGGAGCTCTGGCCGAGACTGCTGGCCGCACTGAGCGCCAGCCCCACGCTGTCGCCGGCGTAGGTATCTCCCGGGCTTGCGCAGTTTCCCGCCATCCATCCCTCTCCATTTCTCAGATCGTCGGGGAGCGCATCCGCAGGCAAGGCGTGAAAGCGCCCATCGTCGTGGAAGGCTCCGTCAACGCCGAGCTGACCGAGCTGCCCGTCATGGACGCGGCCGATCTGCACACAGATGAGCCCGCGTGTGGTGTGGATGATCCGCATTCCCCACGGCAACCCCCCCGCGGGGTCTGCCGTTCGCAGCGGCAACAGCCGCACACCGCCCACCACGGGGACGCCCTCGCCGGCGGTCGCGATCGGTGCAACCGCCGTCCGGACCGGCGAGCCCGTGAGGATCACCCCGGTCGCAGCGAGCGTGATCGCAGCGGTGGCGAGCACGAGCGCGGGCGCCACGAGCGCGATGGGCACATGCGCGTGTACGCGGCGCCATTGCGTTGTTCGCGCGAGGCGTGTGCCGAAGAGCGCCCGCAACGGCCGCCGCGCTGTATGACGGCGCTGGCCAGCCTGCACTAGTTCCTGCCCGAACCTGTCCATCGAGTCCATCTCTAGGCCTCCTTCATCCTCGTGCGCAGCTCAGCCAGTCCGCGGCTCACGCGCTTGCGAACCACCGACTCCGAACACCTCAGGCGCCGGGCCAGCTCCTCATACCCCGCCTCCTGGAGCACCCGCCCCTCGATCGCGGCACGCTGCTCAGCCGATAGCCGCTCCAGCTCGGACAGCGCAGCATCACCGTCTGCCGCCGCCGCACGCTGCTCCACGCGCTCGATGTCTTCATCGCTGAACACGAGCGGCTCAAGATCCAGACGCCTACGAGCCCTGTCCTCGACCTGCCCGCGACGGATCGAGTCCACCATCTTGTGGTGTGCGATCGTGAACAGCCACGCAAGCGCTGAGTTCCGCTGCGGGTCATAGCGAGGGAGGGCGGACAGTGCCGCCGCGAAGGTCTCGGCGGTCAGGTCAGCCGCCAGCTCGCGGTCGCCCGTACGCCGCAGGAAGAACGCGAGCAAAGCGTCCACGCGTCGGCTGTAGAAGAGCCCGAACGCCTCCGTGTCGCTCCTGCCCGCCACGAGAAGCGCCTCATCGGCGCGGCCATCAGCGACGCTCATAATCAGTACATCGTGAAGCCCTGCAGTTTGTGACGCCCCTATGGAGCCAGCAGCGTCAACAAAAATGCTGGGAAGAGGAACGGGCCGCGGAGGCTACGCACGCAAATGCCATCACGACCAATGATGGGAGCTTCCACCGGCTATTCGGCGGCCCGGGATCGTGGCGCCTTGGGAAGGAACGCGAGCATCCGTTGGCAGCGAAAATAGTGCCTATGATGCAGCCGATCAGCATGCTCGGATCCTAGGGCAAGCCTCGCATGGCTGGGCGTAAGCGGGTCAGTGTCGGGAGCTATCCGTGCGAGACAAGTTCTGGCGAGCCTGCGCATAGAGCGGCTCTAGCGCCATGTCGGCGCCATTTGGCCGCAGTCCTGCCCCGGTGGCGTCGACAGCCACGCGCGCAAAATAGTCAGGGTCCCGCAATCACTCAAAGACACCTCGCCAATCACGCCCCGCGACGTAAACCTCACCAACCATTCCATCATCGAAAGTCATGCGCAGCCGGTACTCACCGCTGACTATTCTCGGCACAACGCCACCATACGGTCGCCTTGGGACGAAACGCGGCGGCGGCGCCTTCGCCCAAACCAGCCAGACAGCAGGCACAATCGTCAGTGCATGGTTTGCGCGCCGAGCAGTTTTGCCATTCAGGCAACCGTTTGCGACTAGCACTTCGCTTTAGGTTGCGGGCGTGCGCGGATTCGGCGCGAGGCACAATCTCCTCGCCCAAGGACATCTCCTCGCCCAAGGACATCCGCTCGCCTACGCGCGACCCGTGATGCGACGGGCGCGATCAACGTATAAGTAGAAGTAGACGATGCGATATCCAACCGCACTCCGTGGCGCTGTGCTCTGTGGCGCTGTGCTGGCCGTCTGCGGCTCGAGCACTGCTACAGCATTTGTGGCGACTGCAGTTTCGAGCACTGAGACAGTCAGCGTGGCGCACTCCGGCACGTCCTCGGGCTATGTGCCCAGTGGTTGCGTAAGGTCTCCGGCGACATTCTCACGGAGCATCGCACCGGAGAGCGGTGCCACAGTAACAGTCAAAGTGGGCGCAATCGTCTACGTGGAGCTGGTCGAGGCCGAGAAGTACATATCCTGGCCCGCGGGCACGAAGCCACCCCCGCCGGTCTTCCCCTGGGCTGCCGCTCGCTCGTCGGACCCCAGCGTCTTGCGACACGTCGCTCTATGCCCGAACAGAGAAGTCTCCACGCTCCCAGTCGTGATTTACGCCTTCCGCACGCTGCGCCCGGG
This sequence comes from Solirubrobacteraceae bacterium, assembly GCA_049591495.1. Classification (GTDB taxonomy): domain Bacteria; phylum Actinomycetota; class Thermoleophilia; order Solirubrobacterales; family Solirubrobacteraceae; genus Palsa-744. Next base: position 11,972 of record JBAWFB010000276.1, on the reverse strand, counting down.
CGCAGCCACGCTCACAGCCCCCATCGCCACAGCCTGGAAGCGCGTTGTGCCAGAGCGACGTCGCGGCTTGCACCCCTATCGCGTGACCGTGATCGCGGCAAGCTGAGCGCTACTTGGCAGGGCGGCGCCGAACTGAATTCCACACATGTCAGGGACGTCAGACGATCCCAATCGTAGGCGCCACCATCAGCAAAACCACCGACTGGCGCGGCGCTCACGCTCTCTTGCCGGCTAGGAGCGTGTCGACCTGCCCGAGGGCTTCGACCATGCCTTGCTCCATCCCCATCTCCATCATTTGTTCCATCCCCTGGAGGCTGGCGAACTTGGACTCGATCGACATCGTCGTGACGCCGTCGGCCTCGGTGATCATCAGGGTGAGGACGTCGGGGTCCTTGCTCACGCCGGTGACGGGCATCAGCTGTCTCCTTTGTCTTCGTCGAGAATGTGGTCGATTCGCTCAATCCTCCCACCAGGACACGTACGCGGTTCGACTTGAGATCGGCTGGCTCCATATAGTCACGGTGGCAGAACCGCCCATGTCTGGCCTGGCGATCTCGATGGAGCAACTGGATGCCATGATTGCTCCCTCGACCGAACGAGTTCTTACAGATTTCTCGAGTAGTAAGCTCGACGGCATGGCAGACAACCCATACGAGAGGGTCCCCCGCATATGGCGCATGCACAGTCCACGATTTGAGTTTGCGCCGTCAACAACACCCGGCCCGGCGGCGAGGCGGTGAGCCCCCACCGGCACTACAGCGAGGCGGAATTCGAGGAGCTCGCTCGCGCGGCGCTCGATGGCCTGCCGAGCCAGTTCCAAGAAGCGCTTAAGAATGTCGCGGTCGTCGTCTCAGACCGCGGGGCCGAACACCACGCATACGGGCTGTACGTCGGCTACAGAAGGGGCGGCAGCAGCTGGTTCGGAGGCAGCGGCGTCCCAGACGAGATCCTGATCTTCCGCGACACGCTCGTACGCGACTTCGGCGATGATCCCGAGCGCCTCCGCGCCCACATCGCACAGACCGTCCGTCACGAGGTCGGCCACTACCTCGGCTTGGACGAGAAGGAAGTCCGCAGACTCGGATTGTGAAGCACGGCGATACTCGAACGTGCTCCAGCTTGGCGACGAACGTCTGTGAACGCTTCTAGGTTTGGTCTCGCTCGTGGGTTTCGTCGCGATGGAGTTGCTCCCAACCGTGGGTCTGTCGTCGCGGAGCGATACTTCATGGCGCTGCTCAGAACGGGAGCCATAAACGGAAGCGCGCGACAAACGGGAAGTTAGCCCACCGCGAGACCTATAGCTTTTGGCCCAGCGCGTCAGTCCATTTCCACCGCCGGCACAGCCATCAGCGCATGATTTGCGCGCCAGGTAGTTTCGCCCTGTAGTCCTACTCAATGCGAACCCTCACTTGGCAACCAGCGGATCGGCGCTACTGCTGTATGACTACAGGGCAACTGTCGACCTGTCTGCGCCCAAGAGTACTTTTCCAGCCCTGTGGCGATCAGGATTAGTAGCGAAGATTCGATAAGGATCTTGGAGGAGGCGACCCGTCTCGCGCGCGACCCTGGTCATTCGCCAAGCGAGCTGTGGCTCGACCGAGTAGCGTCACTTGAGGAATGGAGAGGCAACAAGCTTGCGCTCACAGTATTTGCGACGGCAGCGCTCGCCAAGGCGACTGAGTCCGAGGTCGATGCCCTCTCGTTGATAGACCGAAGCGGCGATCCGCGAAGCTACAACGCGCGGATGTTCGCGCGCGATGTGCTCGTCCCTAATGCCCGACGTCTCAGATTCCTTCTCGGCACATCGGGTCCGGATCCCCTCGCGGGAAGTCCCTGGTTCGGCCCAGAGCGAATCGACGAGATTGCCAAGTGGCGGAGTAGGTCCAGGGAACGTGCGGATGATCTAATTGGATGGCTATCCGCCCTTACCGCCGAGGATGCAAAAGCTGCGCTGATTGCTCTAATACGGCGGCGAAGCCAGGCACTTGAGCGACAACTTGAGGATCGCCGCAACGCGCTCGTCCTCGCAGGTGCAGGCGTCGACTTGAAGGATCTGACCTCGGCGGTGGATCGCTTTATCGCTCGCAACCCAGAGGAGGGACGGCGCGGAGCTGCAGCCGCTGCGGCAGCCTTTATAGCTGCAGGCCGGCGTGTCATTGCTCGTCCAGTAAATGACCCTGGTCAGGTCGACGTGGATGTGCTGGACAGCGAAGGCTTTCTGCTTATTGGCCTTGAGGTCAAGCAGCGGCCTGCCACCGAGCAAGATGCACGCGACATTGCTGAAGGCGCTCGCATACAGGGAGCGACTCGCGCAATCCTTTGTGCCTTCGACCAAGGAGGACATAGGCTGCCCATCGACCGTCTAGTCGCCGAAGCTGACACTAGTCAGGGTGTGCTTCTGCATATTGTCTGCACCACTAGCGAGCTCATCCGCTTGGCGGCTCTTACCAGCGAAACACCGCGACCCACACTACTGCGAGAATTCCAACGTGCTTTCTCCGAGCAGCTTGCTGAGCTTGATGCCTCGCAAGCCGGACTTGACCAATGGAAGACCATCACGGAACACTGGGCGCGTAAAGCACCCGGCCAGGCGTCCTTGATCGACGGGCATTAGTAGCGAGCGTGGCAGCCAATATTCTGCCGATTGTGCCGTCGTTGCCAACGCCGCCGCCTGCCTCATCGCCATCAGTGAGATCGGTCATGCGAGGCAATCGGTCGGTAGATACCCGCCACGAGGTCGCACTCCGGAGCGAGCTGCACCGACGCGGACTTCGCTTCCGCAAGCACGTGGCCCTGGTGCCTGGCGTGCGGTTTCGCCCCGATATCGTGTTCCCTAGTCAGCGAGTCGTCGTCGAGTGTCTTGGCTGCTTCTGGCATTGCTGTCCTATTGACGGCATCGTGCCGCGTACGAACTCTGACTACTGGGGCGCGAAGCTTGCCCGCAATGTTGAACGTGACCAACGCAACGCGAGAGCTGTTGCCGAGGCTGGATGGGAGCTGGTAATCGTCTGGGAGCACGAGGACCCGGTCATCGCCGCAGATCGCATCGAGGCACTGATCCGCGATATAGCTGCTCATGCGTAGCTGTTTTTGGACTGCCTAATTCTGCTGTTAGGCCGCTTGGGGGATCTCGCTCGTGGCGTTTGACTTTCGAGCGGCCTTATCTTGCGAATCGAGCACGCCGTATACGCTAAGTGCGACGGCTTCGGCGAGGTGAGGCGGCACTGCGTTGCCTACCTGGCGATATTGGGCTACCCGCGGCCCAGCAAAAATCCAGTCTGGCGGGAAAGTCTGCAAGGCTGCGGCCTCCTGCACGGTGATCCGCCTCAGTCGCCCAGGTGCGCGCTTGAGTGGCGGCTTTCCGCTTTGCAGCCGCCGGTGGTAGTCAACGACCCATGGCTCGGCACCATGCTCAAGCTCTTCTTGATCGAGAATCGGCGTGGCGTTGCCGCCCATTGAAGCAGGCAACGTCTTGGCGGGTCCATCTAGCTTCAGCGGCCGGCCTGAGCCGTTGAAGAGCAGACTCCCGCTATGGGCGGTCGGCCGCATCACAGGCTTGCTGGCGGGGATCACGCGGGCAACACAGCTGGCATCGTTGCCCGGCTCACCAAAGTGCGGGAGGCGTGTGAGCGTAGAGCGCACATTCGGTGGACAGCCCGCCGTCGTGGCAAGTGGCTGCTCCGGGCGGGCTCCGCGAATGCCGATCAAGAACATACGCTCGCGTGACTGAGGTACATCGAAGTCCTGGGCGTTCAGCACGAACAAAGAGCGCTCGTACCCAAGCGCGGCGGCACGCTCCAGCAGGCGCTCGCACGTCGCAGCCCAGCGTGGGCTCACGGCGAGCGCCTTGACGTTCTCCATGACAAACGCGCGCGGACGCAGATAGGCGACGATGTCGAGGAAGTGGTCAATATGCCGGGAACGAGGGTCATCTGGGTCCATGCGTCCGATGACCGAGAATCCCTGGCAAGGGGGCCCGCCGATGACAAGCGTTGGCTTTATGCCCGACGGCGGCTCGACACTAACCACATCGCCGCAAACGGCGCACGACTCGAGGTTGGCATTGTAAGTTTTGACCGCAAAGCGGTCGCTGTCGATCGCCCAGCAGATGCGGAACCCGGCCCGGGAAAACCCGAGATCGAGCCCGCCCGCGCCGCTGTAGAGCGAGATGGCGCTGTAGGCAGGTTGCGTCACGTTGGTCGGCATTGTTTCTGCACGCTCGGACATTCCGACGTCGAGCAGGAGACTTGTCTGTGACGGGAACATACGTCCGAGAATATGATGTAGCTCGGACATATGTCTGCAAGCTGGCATGTATGCCTTAGGACTCGGCAGCCGCGTCGGTGAAGAGCTGACGTCATCGTGTCCGTTAGGCTAACGCGATGAGGTTTCGCGCCATGATGACACCGCGCCTAGCGCTGGCCGTAGCGATAGTCGTCTGCTCATTGCCAGCGGCACACGCTCTAGCCGCAACGCTTCACGTTCGTGCCGGCGAATATGCCGAGAACGCCAGCGAAACGACGCGCAATGGCTATTCCAACGGTGGGGTCGACATAGTGGTGGTCAAGGGTGGCAAGAAGATTACCCTGGCCGGGGTCGCCTGCTACACGGGCACCACCCCGCCCGAAGGGCTGCCCGCCAACGATGAGGTTACGATACGTGCTCCCCGCCCGCTCGCCATCAGCAGCACGGGCAGCTTCTCGTTCTCCGGACCGGTCACGCTTACACCCGAAGAGACTCAGAGCGAAACCCCATTCACGACGACGTTTACGATCAAAGGGCACTTCCAGAACGGGAAAATCGCAGCGGTGGGCACCGACTCCTCGACCCACTTCAAGCTACGCCTGTAGGCGGGCGCTGAAGCATCTCATCGTAGGCGTTGCAGACAGTCCCCGGAGAGTCTAGGCTTGTGTGCGTTTCCGTCTCAGTGTGGTATCTGTAAAGCGGCGGTCGATCAGCGGACACCCACCGTCGGCGCCGCCATCAGCGCGTGGTTAGCGCACAGCCAAGCTTGGCCCATTTCTTTGCAGCGCAACCCCGTCGTTTTGTCTACGGAGCGAGCCACTACTCGTCAAGGCTTCGAGCAGCAAGCGACCTGGCCCACCAACGCTAAAGCCTGATGACAGCCCCAGACCCGACGTTGCGATAGCGGTCGGGTGTGCAGGTGAGCACAACGATCTGCGTGTGCTTGCCGGCAGTGTTGATGACCGCTCCGAGCCGCTCCAGTCGCTGCGGGTCTGCGTTGCCGAGCGCGTCGTCGAAGATCAGCGGCGCGCCGTCGCCGTCGTCGGGATTGTCGGCGACAAGGCACGCGCAAGCGAGCCGCGACAGAACGCATATCTGTTCGCGGGTGCCCACCGATAGAGAGTTGTAGGGCACGGTTGTGCCTTCAAGCGTGCGGTTCAGCACGCGCAGGTCCTCGTGGTCCACCTCGATCGCGGTGCTCTGACCGAACACGATCCTCGCAAAGTCCTCCAGCTTGCTCCTGAACGGCGCCGCGTATGCGCGCTTGGCCTCATCGCGCTTGGTCTTGGTGACCTCGTAGAGGAGCTCAGCGGCCGCTGCCCGGCGCTCTGTCTGCTCGTGCTCGCGCGTGCGGTGCTCGAGCGCTGTCTCAGCTGTCGCGAGCTTGTCGTGGAGGCCGGCCTCGCCGCGCACCTCCAGCTCGCGGCGGAGCGCCGCGCGCTCCCTGTCCATGTCGCTGGCCTGCTTTTCCAGATTCTTGAGGACAGCTTCTGCGTTCTCGAGCAGAAGGCTCGCCCCCGCTGGATCGTGTGCCTGCAGGTCGCTCTCCTGGGTGGTGTAGGCATTGTTGGCCTGCTCCGCGGCCTGCGCGGCGGTCTCGAGGCTCGCTTGAACCGCCGCGTCCGGCGCCGCGTCTCGCGCTTGGCTCAGCTCGTCATCGCACGCCGTGACACGACCCTGAGCGGCTTCGATGTTGACGCGGCGTTCGGTGGCGGCGCGCTCCAGCTCGCCGAGCTTGCCCTCCAGCTGGGTCAGCTCCCCACGGCGCTTGGCGAGATCCAGCGATGCGCTCTCAGCTGTGCTCTCCGCTCGTTCGCTGCTCTCTTTCGCGTCGTCGAGACTTGTGGGCAGCGGAATCTCGGCGGTGCGCTGCGCGAGGTAGTCGACGATTCGACCCTCGAGCCGTTTGATCTTCTCGTCCATCAGCTCTGGCGTGAGGTCACGCAGATCAGCTTCGAGTGTTTCGCCGGCACGGGCGATCGCGCTCTCGGCGGTTTCGCGCTTTCGTTCGGCTTCGTTTGCGTCCGCCACAGCGTTCTGCTCGCCCACACCGGCGGCCTCGCATGCTTGGCTCAGGCGCCGCCCGGCGACGCGGACAGCGTCTGAGAGCTGTTTTTGCGCGCCGCCGGCGGTGACGCTGATCTCCGCGATCCCCTCCAGCGTGAGTTTCGTCTCGCCCGCCACCTCCGCCTCGAAGCGCTCTGCCGCCGCCAGCTCGGTCTGCTGGCCGCTCAACGCGACGGTCAGGTCCCGGAGGGCGACGATCTGCACTGACACGGCCTGTCCCTCCAAGCTGGTCCTGGCGGCTTGCAGATCGATCACCGCTGCCTGAATCGCAGCCGTCTTGCTTGCGTCGATGACACTCGAGTCCAGGAACTGCTGTGCCTCCGCCCGAGAGGCTTCGGCATCGTTGACCCTGGCGAGCCGCTCCTTGAGCTGTTCGCAGTCGAGCTCGTTTCTGCAGTGCTCCTGGTCGCTGGCCGCGAGGGTGCGCTCGCGGTCGGCGGCGGCAGCAGCGGCTTCAGCCACTTGCAGCGCCGTAAGCGCTTCCTCCTTTGCGGCCGACTCCAGCGTCACGGCACTGGACTCGTGCTCGTCGGCCTCGGCGAGTACCAATAGCGAGGTCCGCGCGTCGCCGGCCGCGCGAGCGATCTCCTCACGGCGCTCGGCCGCGGACTTCGCCTCGCGGGCAACCAGCTCAGCCTCCTTGACCTTCAACCCCAGCTCCGTGAGCTGTTGCTGCTTGAGCCTGATCCCCGCGGCGGTTACCCGGTATCCCTCCACCAGCTCCTTCTGCTCCACCTGCTGCTGTCCGTTTTGGACGATTGAGAGGCCAAGCTCGCGATCGCGCTCCGCGGCGTCCTCCAGCTGTCTCAGCTCACCTTGTAGCCGAGCCACCTCGGCCTCGAGATCGCGGACCTCCGTTTCCAGCTTGACCCGCGCAGCGCTCGGCTTGCCTCTGCTCGTGAACAGTGATTCGCGCTGCGCCTCGACCTTTGACCACAGCCCGTCCTGGTCCTCGCCTCCCAGCGCGCCGCCGCTCGCCACCGCATCCAGCGAGGCGGCCAGGGTGCGGCTTTGCCCGAGCGCCGCCTGGGCAACGGACTCACCCTGCTGGTGGCGCAGCGCCGCCCACAGCGCCTCGTCCAGCGTCTCCTCGAGGATCTCCTTCATCCGGTTGTGCGCCGCGCGCCCGGTCAGCTGCTCGGCTTTGGGCTCGCGGACTGTGAGGGTCGTCATCGGCTTGGAGATCCAGCGCTTGGCGTAGACCACCCTGTAGGGCCCTGTGGCTAGCTCCAGCTCCACCTCGGGCCCGACATCGCGGTCGACGGGCTTCGTGTCCCTGACCCGCGCCTTGGCCGAGCCATCGGGCTCGTCCAGCAGCAGATTGATCGCCTCGGCGAGGCTCGACTTGCCGATCTCGTTCGGACCCTGGATCACGGTCACGCCCTGCGCGGGGATCTCCACCTCACACTCGCGTACACCCCTGTAGTTGCGAAGCGCCAGCCGGTGCAGCCTCATCGTCCCCCACCAGCCAGGCGGTAGAGGAGCCCCAGCGCGTCCTGAGCGACCTGTCCATCCTCGCTCGTGTGCTGTGAGCGCTCGCGCAGCTCCTCGAGGACCTCCGCCGCAAAGCCTGAGAGCCCAAGGCTCTGCAGGTCCGAGTCGTCCGGCAGCACCGCCAGGTCGGTCCTGCGCTCCCAGACGTCCAGCGCCGCAAACAGGTCGCCGGCGTGTTCGAGCTGCTCGTCCAGGTGCGCCTTCTCGCTGAGGTTGAGCGTGCCGACGAAGCTCAGCTTCACGATCGTGTTGTGCTTGTTCTCGAGCGCTTGCAGCCACGCCGCCGCGCCGTCGACGTCCTCGCGACTGCTGAGATTGAACGTGTGCTTGATAAACGCCCAGTCACCCACCTGGCGGCGCTCGACCGCGATCTGCTCTCTGTCCACATCGACAAGGAGGACGTTGTTGGGGTCGGTCTCTGTGTAGTCGGTCATCAGAGGCGCCCCCGAGTACCAGATGCGTCCCGTGCTCCCGACGTCCGTCGCAGAATGCCGGTCTCCCAGCGCCAGGTATTGGACGAGCCCTAAGCCGATCGCCTCCTCCGCAGCTTCCAGGCCGATCAGCGCGGGGTCGCTGCGGTCAGGGCTCGAAGCGTCCACTCCGCCGTGGCCGACCATGATGCGCACGCGGCCGCCGCCGGCTTGCAGCCGGCTGCAGGCGCGCGCGACAAGATCCTCCAGTGGGCGCTTGGAGTCCCAGGGGGCTCCGATGACCTCGGCGTCGCTTCCCGGCACCGCGATCGGCTCGTCCGCTTTGAGCACGCTCACATTCGGCGGGCAGCGCTCGGTGAAGGTCTTTGAGATGTAGACCGACGCGGCGCTGGCCGGGTCGTGGTTGCCGGGGAGCAGGTAGACGGGGACGTCGAACGCGGACATCGCTTCGAGCGCGCGCGCGAGGACCTTGCGATCGAGATGGTTGGAATCGAATACGTCGCCGCTCACCACCACGAACTGGCAGGCCTCGCTGCGCGCAAGCGCCGCGATCCTGCCGATCGCGTCCAGCTGGGCCTGGGAATAGCGCGCTTGCTCCTCTGTGGAGAGGAAGCGCCTGGTCATGCCGAGCTGCCAGTCCGCGGTGTGTATGAACCTTGTCATCTGAAATCGTTCGCTCTGTGGTGAGTGCTCACTTCGCGCTGTGGTGAGTGCTCACAATACGGTGGCGGTCACCTGTGAGTCACCTATCGGCGGGACGTGCCTCCGCCATCGCGATCAGTCCGCGCAGGAAGATCTCGACCATCCTCCCGTACAGGCCGTCGTCGAGCTCAGGGTCGATGATGCGATCGACCAGGAAGCCGTCGGCCATGAAGAACGTCATCGCGGCGACGTCGGCGGGGCTCACGGTTGGCTCGACACCGAACGACGTGGACCAGCGCGCAAACAGCTCCGCCATACCGTCGCGCAGCGCGCGCTGGCGCTGCGCGAACTCGACACGGAACTCGTCGTTGCGGGCGGCGTGGGCGGCAAACTCCTGGTAGAGGCGGGGCCACTCGGGGTCGCGGTCGACATAGTGAAGGAACTCCCCGGCTGCCTGGCGGGCCTCCTCAGCCGGCTGGCCGACGCCGACCATCGCTGCCTCCAGGCGCTCCAGGTCGGCCGCGAACTTCTCCTCCAACATCGTCAGGAACAGCGCCTCCTTGCTGGGAAAGTGCGCGTAGAAGGCGCCCTTGGTGTAACCGGCGCGTTCGGCTATCAGGTCGATCGACGCGCCTTGCATGCCGCGTTCGCAGATCGCGTGCGAGGCCGCACGCAGCAGTGCCGCGCGGGTCACCGCGGCGCGCTGCGCGCGAGATGCCCGCGCGGGGCTCAAGCCGGTACGGCCTCGGCCTCTGGGTGAAGCTCTGGCCGGGCCTCGAAAGCGCCGGCGGGACAGTGAGCGGATGAGCGTCCGACGAGAACCTCGGCGTCATGGCGCGGGGTCTCGGTAATCGCGCGGCGGTACACACGCTCTGACCGCGCGCGCGACGGGGCCAGCGTGCGACGCAGCACCAGCTCGCGCAGCACCGCCTCCATCTCGAACTGCGCAAACGCGGCGCCCAGACAGCGGCGCACGCCGCCCCCGAACGGTATCCATGTATAGGTCTGCGGCGCCCTCCCGCCCTCCTGCTCCAGGAAGCGCTCGGGGACGAACTCGTCGGGTCGCGGGTAGATGTCGGCGCGCCGGTGCACGAGGTGGATCGAGGGCACGATCGATGCGCCGGCGGGTAGCAGGCGCCCACCGATCTCCATCGGCTCGACGAGGCGGCGTATCACGATCGAGATCACCGGGCGCAGCCGCAGCGTCTCCTGGACCACGGCTTTCAGATAGTCCTCGCGCCCCGCGCGCACCTCCTCGGTGAGACGCTCGAGCTTCTCGGGATGGCGGCACAACCGCTCGCAGGACCACGCAAGCGCATTGGCGGTCGTCTCGTGGCCCGCGACCAGCAGCGTGACCAGCTCGTCGCGCAGCTCTTCGTCGCTCATCGGACTGCCGTCCTCATGGGTGGCGCACAACAGCAGCGACATGATGTCGTCGCGCTGCGCAAGATCTCCAGCCTGGCGGCGGTCGGCGATCTCTTCGTAGATAGGACGGTTCAGCCGTTCGATGTTCCTGCGAAAAGAGGGAACCAACTGGATGCGCTCAGGCCCGAGCGCGCTCAGCATGGCGCCGGTGAACAGGCTGGTCGAGAGGTCTAGGAAGTGGCGCAGCTCATCGCGCAGATGCTCCATGCGGGGGCCTTCGGAAACGCCGAACACCGCGCGCAGGACGATCTCGAGTGTCATTGCCTGCATGCGTGGGCGCAGCTTGTAGGGCTCCCCGATCGGCCAGCTCTCGATCTCTCCCGCGGCCACGCTTGCCATCAGCTCGCCGTAGCGCTGCATTCGCTCACCGTGAAACGCGGGCAGCATCAGCTTGCGCTGGCTCAGGTGCCCACGGTCGTCCAGCAACAGCACCGAGTTGGGGCCCAGCACCGGCAGCAGGATGCGATTGCCTTCGCCGGCGTGCAGCAGGCGCGGGTCGCCTGTGAAGACCTGCTTGATCACCTCGGAATCCGACGTCACCACCCACGTGCCTTCGTTGGCGATCTTCAGCGTGAACATGTCGCCGAAGCGCGCCTGGCAGGTGTCCATCAGCCACTGCGCGCGGCGAAACCAGATCGCGGTCTGCGCCGCACGAGGGAGGCGTGGCCCCGGGGGAAGACTGGCGACATCATTTCGCATACCGGTGGGTATCTTTTCACATACCGGTGGGGATGTCAAACGCGCCGTCGTCATTGCTGTTCCAGTCGGCGCATGCGCCGACTGGCGGGTAGGTACATGTACCTACCCGAAGCAGGGCCGCATGCGGCCCTGCAAGACCGTGCACATGTGCACGGTCTTCCCTGGTATGAGCGCAATCACTTCACACGCAGCTTCTCTCTGTTCATCGCCGGCACATACACCAGAGCGGTCAGCAACGCCAGCGACGCCGCCGCCGCGAGCGGCAACACTAGACTGCTCTTCACCAGCAGCGCACCCGCGATCGCCCCGGTGAGCATCGCCAACACAGCCGCGGCTCGGCGTGTGGAGCCCGAGCCCGAGCCACCCCCCGCGGGCGAGTCCGCCGCGAAGCCGGTCAGCGTCATCGTGAGCACGGTCGTCGTCAGATCGGGCACCCCGATCCGTCGCACGGTCGCGTTGCGCACTCCCATCGCAAGCGCCAGCAACGTGATCACCGCGTACGCCGAAAGCGTGTTGGGTCGCACGTCGATCACCGCCACCAGCACGACCGCGCTCGCGATCAGAGACGCCTCGATCGCGAGCGCGCCGCTGAGCTGGCGTGTATGGCGGTGGGCGATCCTCGACCCGAGCGCCCCGCCGGCTGCCGCGCCCACCAGGAAGGCCCCGAGCGACACGAGGGGCGCGACGACCGGCAGCCCTCCGGCGCCGGCGATGCCGAAGCCGAGCAGCACGACGTTCCCCGTCATGTTCGCCGTGAACACGTGCCCCAGACCCAGATAGCTCACGGCGTCGATCAAACCCGTTGTGAATGTGAGCGTCAGCAACGTCCGCGCCAGCGGGTGGCGAATACTGCGCGCCGCGCGCCTGAGCTGCGCGTCGGCATCCGCGAGCGCCGGCCTCGCGGACATGGGATTCAGACTCATGACAGACCTCCGTGACAGCTTGACGACGGGCCACCCAGAGCATGAT
>JBAWFB010000275.1:0-3054 GCA_049591495.1 Solirubrobacteraceae bacterium | reverse complement strand
GCACAGGACGCCGCCGTGCAGCGCGCGCGCGGTGAGATCGTGGCCTTCTCCGACGCCAACTCGCTGTGGGAGCCCTCGGCGCTGAGCGAGCTTGTGGGTGCGTTTGCCGATCCGCGCGTCGGCTACGCGTGCGGACGGGTGCACTTTGTAAGAGCCGCGGAGCACCCGGATCGAGAGAGCACGGCTGATCGCCCCGCCGGCGCCGCGCGCCCGCGGGGCACACGGCACGCCACCAACCAGGAGGGTGTCTACTGGCGCTACGAGATGGCGCTGCGCACGCGCGAGTCACGCCTGCGCTCGATCACGGCCGGCAACGGCGCGATATACGCCACCCGGCGCGAGTCCTACATCGTGGTGGACCCGATCATGGGCCACGACCTGTCGTTCCCGTTCAACATGGTCAAGCGTCGCTGGCGCGCCGTGGAAGTGCCCGCTGCGCGTGCCACCGAGAAGATGGTGCCCTCGATCGAGGGGGAGTGGCGGCGCAAGCGGCGCATGATGAGCCACACGTGGCCGATCGTGCTGCGCGGCGGGATGCTCTCCCCGCGCGGCTACACCCCTGGGTATGCGCTGATGATCTTCTCCCACCGTCTGCTGCGCTACGCCACCCCGTTCCTGCACGCACTCGCGCTTGCCGCCAACGTGGCGTTGGTGGCCACCGGCGCGAGCCCGCTCTACACGGTGACGCTCGCGCTGCAGCTCGCGCTGCTGGGCGCCGCGGCGCTCGCCACGGCGGTCCCGGCGAGAGTGATGCTGATCGCGCGCTACTACGTGCTCACAACCGCCTCCCCGGCCGCCGGACTATGGGATTGGCTGCGCCACGGCACCGTCGCTTCGTGGGAGGCAGCGGAGGGAACGAGATGACAACGACGCTCATCCACAGCAGCGGTGCGCACGCCGACCGTCCACCGGCACGGTCGGGGAGCAGCGCGTGATACGTCGCACGATCGACGTGGTGCTCGGTTGCGTGGCGCTGGTGTGCGCCGCGCCGGTGATAGCCGCGGCAGCGCTCGCGGTCCGGCTGGAGTCGCGCGGACACCCGATCTACCGTCAGCGCCGCGTCGGCAAGGACGGCGCGCCGTTTGACATGCTGAAGCTGCGCACGATGGTCGACGGTGCCGAAAGCATCGGCGCGGGGTTGGCGATCAACGAGAACGACCCCCGCATCACGCGCGTGGGCGCGTTGCTGCGCCGCACCTCGCTGGACGAGCTGCCCAACCTGCTCAACGTGGTGCGCGGCGACATGTCTTTCATCGGCCCCCGCCCCACGATCCCGGTGCAGGTCGCTCAATACACCGAGCGCCAGCGCCAACGCCTGGCGATCAGGCCGGGCATCACGGGCTGGGCGCAGGTCAATGGGCGCACGGCGCTGCCGTGGAGCGAGCGGATCGAGCTCGACCTTCACTACATCGAGCACCGCTCGCCCGCGCTCGACCTGCGTATTCTGTGGCGCACGGTGGCGATTGTGCTCGGCGGATCCGGCCTCTACAAGGGTGCCACCGGGGGATGGGAATGACCCCGCCGGCGATCATGTTGACGGGCGTGGGCAAGCGCTACGACATCGTGTCGTGCTTTGCCGCGCTCACAACGGTGGTGGCGGTTGATCCCAATCCGCTGGCGCCCGCCCAATACGCGGCGCAGGTGCGCGCCGGCGCGCCACCGATCGACGATCCCGCGTATGTGGGCGAGCTGGAGCGGCTGTGCGCCGAGCACGGAGTCGGGGCCGTGCTGCCGCTGACCGACCTCGACATCGAGGTGCTGGCGCTGGCTCGCGAGAGCGGGCTCTCCGGCACGCCGTCCTCGCCTGTCCAGTCTGCGGTGCTGCGCCCCTCGCCTGCCCTGCCCTCGCCTGCGCTGCCGGCGCTCGTGCCCTCCTCGGAGGTGGCGCGCTCGACCTACGACAAGTACGAGGCGCATCTGCTGCTGGAGCGTCTCGGGCTGCCGTCTCCGCCCACGGTGCTCCCGCACGACACGGATCTCGACGCGATCGACTATCCCGTGATGGTCAAGCCGCGCCGCGGCTCCGGTGCACGCTCGATCCACCTCGCCCACGACCCTGCGCAGGCTCGCTTCTTCGTCAAGTATGTGGAGGAGCCGACGATGGTGCAGCGCGCGATGGACGGCCCCGAGCTGTCGATCGACTGCCTCGGCGACACCAATGGACACTGCGTCAACGCGATCCCCCGCACGATGCTCGAGTCCCGCGGCGGCGAGTCGATCAAGGGCACGGTGATCGACGATCCCGAGCTCGTGGACCTGGGACGCACCGTGATGGAAGCGCTGAGCGTACGCGGTCCCGCCACGATCCAGGTGTTTCGCGATCCGCGGCTTGGCGTGCGCATCACCGATGTCAACACGCGTTTCGGCGGCGCCTTCCCCGCGCCTGCGCTCGCGGCCCTGCCCGGTCATAGCTATCCCGAGCTGATCGTGCGGATGGCCGCCGGCGAGCACGTGGCACCGCACGTCGGCGAATACCGCCGCGACGTCACATTCACGCGCTACTACTGGCAGTTGGAGCTCGACGAGCGGATGCACCCGACCGGCAAAGACATCCTGCCGCGCCAACTTCTAAATCCCCACACGCGGGCTGACCCCGCGTGTGGAGGTGCATGAGGTGTCAAGATAGGGTGGTGAGTGAGTGCGCGAAGTGCGGGTCTGCGATGCAAGAGGGGCAGGACTGGTGCCTTCAGTGCGGCGCCGGCAAGCCCGGAAGCATCGGCCGGGGTGGCCCCGGCTGGCGCACCGGTGTGGCGATCCTTGGCGCCACCGCGGTGCTCGTCGGCGGCGCGGCGGTCGCGGCATACGCGGCGCTCAACAAGCCCAAGCCCAAGTCCGCCGTGATTGTTGTGGCGAAGACCCCAACGGTAGCTCCCACGGCGACGCCCACCACCCCGAGCACCACCACCCCCGGGGCCACGCCAACACCTGGCACCCCGACCACGGTGAAAGCGGCCACGCCGAAGATACCGCTGCAGACGCCCACCCCCAAATCCTCCTCCGGCGAAGGACTGTTCCCGCCGGAAACCAAAACGACCAAAACCCCCACCACCACCC
>JBAWFB010000274.1:0-8705 GCA_049591495.1 Solirubrobacteraceae bacterium | reverse complement strand
GTCGGTTGGCACACACCGCACCGAAGCGCTCCGCCTCGCCGAGCACCGTGAGCACAAGACGCGCATCGTCGGTCTGGCAGTCGTAGAAGAGGTAGCCACTCGTCGGTTCGCGCCTTGCCAGCGCGGGCAGCAGCTCGACGACGTCCTCGCCGGAGATGACGCGGTGGCGCTCGGGGCTCCATGACTGCCCTTCCTCCAGCGTGAGCGTCCGCCCGGCGGGTGCCGACTCGCCCGCCGCCTGCTCGCCACGTCCGCGCCGAGCACGGCGCCCGCGCAGACGCCCCCGGTCGACCGACATCACGTCGTAGAGATTCAACCCGACTCCCATCAGCCTGTCCGGCCGGGCGCCGTCGAACGCGGGCACCACGAGTGGCAGCGGGTGCACCAGATGAGGTGCCAGCGCCACCATCAGCTGGCGCTCGAGCAGCGCCTCGCGCACGAGTCCGAGGTCGAAGTTCTGCAGGTAGCGCAGCCCACCGTGCACGAGCTTGCTGGAGCGGCTGGACGTCCCAGAGGCATAGTCGGCACGCTCGACGAGCGCGACGCTGTAGCCGCGAGCCGCCGCGTCCAGTGCGACGCCCGCGCCGGTTATCCCCCCGCCGACGACGACGAGATCGAACTCGTTGGCCGATAGGGCCGCGACCGCGTCTTGACGAGACAGCACCCTCCCAGTGTTCCAGAGGACGCGGAAGGCTGGCTGCGTAACTCGACGATCGCGCCGCGCCCCATACGGCTGTGCGCCATCCGTTCAGCCTTGGCGTCGATGGCGCTTCTTGTGCTTCCTGCGCTTCTTCTTGTGCTTGGCCTGCGAGCCGACCGGCGCCACCACGTGCCCCTCACCGGAGCTCAGGAAGCTCATGATCGCCGGACTTGCGATGCGCGTGTAGACGCCGGCGTAGCCGGGTTGGGCGCATCCGTTGCCGAAGTCGACCAGCCCCACCAGCACGTAGTCCTCCGGAGGACGCGCAGGGGTGTCCTGATCGACGACCAGTGGCCCACCGCTATCGCCGTAGCAGGTGTCCACATGCGATTTTCCCCCGCCCGCGCAGATCATGCTCGAGGTGATCGGCTGTTCGATGACCGCGTACTGTTCTTCGCAGAGCGTTTCGGAGACGAGCGGCATCTGCACCGCTCGCAGACCGGTGGGGTAGCTGGGCGTGTGACCGGGCGCCGGGTTGACGTCCCCCCAGCCGCTCGCTGTTGCAACGATCGCCGGAGTGGCGTTGGGATTGCCATAAGCGGATGCCCTATTCGGATCGATGGGCAGCGGCGCGATCGTGTTGGTGCCGTTGAGGGCGGGCGCGGCGGTACCGGGCCACAAGGGCCTTGCGAGGGTGAGCAGCGCCACGTCGTCTTCGCTGCTGGCGGGGTCGTAGTGCGAATCGAACGTACTCGACTGCACGGGATCGCTGACGCTCCCCGGATCGGTGGGATCGAGCGAGCTCGACCCTGCCAGCACGGCAATTTCGCCGGGATTTCCGGCGTTGCCGACGACACAATGCGCCGCCGTGACGACGTGGGTGGCGCCCACGATCACCCCACCGCAGAAAAAACCCGCGGCTGGTGACCCAGCCTGCGTCGCGTACAGCGCAACCTGAAAGGGGAAGCTTGAGATCGAAGCGCCCGCTCCACCCACGATGCTTGCTTTCGCCCGCGGGGCGGTGGCCTGTGGCGCCCGAGCAGCTGTCAATCCAACGCTCGTGTGTGGGTGCGACGCGTACCTCGCCTGTTCGAGCGCCGGCCCATAGCCGCTCCGGGGCGGCCCGCCGGCTCCGCCCGCTGGACGAGCCGTCCCGGAGATCCACGCAATGCACACCAGCACGCAAACGGCCAGCATGGACCGTGATCGACCCGAAGACATGAGGCGGTACAACCGAATCCCAGACCCCTCAGATTTTTATGTTTCCTCTCCTCAGTTGATTCTAGGATACGATGTACTTCAATAGCAATGCATGTCTTGTCTACATCGCGTACCAAAATGGCACGTCTAGGGGTTCGCGTGCCAAAAGCGCGCACGCGGCTGTAGAGACCCGCGGGTCAGCACACGCCGACCGGCCATTGAGACGGCCAACCCCGATTACGCAAATATGCGCAGGACGGCTCTGCTGCGCGCCGACTCAGGCGACGCCTGTGCTCAAGAGGCCCGGCGTCAGGGTTAGAGCGCCGACAGCTCGGCTGTGATCTCGCTCACAGCCGACTTGGCGTCCCCGAAGAGCATTGCGGTCTTCGGGTCGAAGTAGAGCTCGTTCTCGATGCCCGCGAAACCGGGGTTCATCGAGCGCTTGATCACGATCACCGAGTGACTGTCTGACACCTCGAGAATCGGCATCCCGTAGATCGGCGAGGACGGCGTGTTCTTGGCCGCTGGATTGGTCACATCGTTGGCACCGATCACAAGCGAGACGTCGGTGCGCTGGAACTCGGGGTTGGCGTCGTCCATCTCCTTGAGCTGGTCATAGGGGACGTCGGCCTCGGCGAGTAGCACGTTCATGTGCCCTGGCATGCGTCCGGCGACCGGGTGGATCGCGTAGCTGACCTCCACCCCACGCGCCTCGAGCTCCTTGGTGAGCTCGCGGACCGCATGCTGGGCCTGGGCGACCGCCATCCCGTAGCCGGGCACGACCACCACGCGGTTGGCATAGGCGAGCTGGATCGCTGCGTCAGCCGCGCTTGTGGAGCGCACCGTGCCCGCGTGCTCGCCGGCACCTTCGGCGCCCTCCACAGCCCCGCCGCCACCGAAGCCGCCCGCAACGATCGCGGGGATCGAGCGGTTCATGGCGGTCGCCATCAGGTTGGTGAGGATCGAGCCCGACGCACCGACGATCATCCCGGCGACTATCAGCGCGGGGTTGTTCAGCGCCATTCCGGTCGCCGCGGCCGAGAGGCCCGTGAAGGCGTTCAGCAGCGAGATCACCACCGGCATGTCGGCGCCGCCGATCGGCAGCACCACCGCGTTGCCGAGCAGCGCGGCGACGATCAGCATCCCGATGAACAGCACTTCGGAGTGGGCGCCCGCAACCAGGTCGATACCCGCGGCCAGCGCGAGGATCAGCAGCACAAGGTTGACCACCTGCTGGCCGCCGCCAAGGCTGATCGGCCGGCCCGGGATGATTTCCTGAAGCTTGCCGAACGCGATGTTCGACCCCCAGAAGGACACCGACCCTACGATCGCGGCGAACACGGAGAAGATCGCCACATACGTGGGTGGTCCACCGACGTGCGCGGTGACGCGTTCGAAGAACACGCCCCTGGTGAAGGTGCGTTCGATTATGTGCGAGCCGTAGGTTGATCCGTGGTTTCGGAACTCGACCCACGCGATGATCGCCACAGCCCCGCCGCCGAC
The DNA here is from genome assembly GCA_049591495.1 of Solirubrobacteraceae bacterium. Classification (GTDB taxonomy): domain Bacteria; phylum Actinomycetota; class Thermoleophilia; order Solirubrobacterales; family Solirubrobacteraceae; genus Palsa-744. The sequence continues at coordinate 5,362 of JBAWFB010000274.1, read as the reverse complement.
CCCGTTGAAGAGCGCGACCATCTGCGGCATCGCGGTCATCTTCACCTGGCGCGCTGCCGGCACGCCGACGGCGATGCCGAGCGCAATGCCGAGCGCGATCAGCCCCCAGTTGCCGGCGCCTGGGTTGAGCAGGGTGGCGATGACCGCGATCCCCATCCCGACGGCGGCGATGCGGTTTCCGCGCACCGCGGTCGTCGGCCCCGAGAGGCCGCGCAAACCTTGAATGAACATCGCGAAGGCGATGATGTAGAGCACATAGATGAAGCTTTCACTCTGCAGGAAGACGGTGCCCAGCGGCAGACTGCTCATGCGCCCGCCTTTCCGTCGGTGCCCGCCTCGCCGTCCGCGCCGGTTTTTGCCTGTGGCGCGGCACTCTCCTCGACCTGCTTGGGCTTGGGACGCGACTTGAACATGTCGAGCATCCTGTCGGTCACCAGGAATCCACCGACGATGTTGATCGTGCCGAACGCGACCGCGATCACCAGCAGCGCCTTGCTGAACGCGTCCAGTTCGGCGAGACCAAACAGCAGCAGGCCGCCGAGCAGCACGATCCCGTGGATCGCGTTGGTGCCGCTCATCAGGGGCGTGTGCAGCGTGTTGGGCACCTTGGAGATGACCACGAAGCCGATGAAGCCTGCGAGCACGAGGATCGCGAGGTTGGTGGTGAGCACGCTTGCAAGCATCATCCGTCCTCGCCTCCCGTATCGCCGTCCGCGACGGCGCTGCCAGTGGAAGTTTTGGTCGCGGGCTCCACGGCGGCCTTCGCACCGGGACCCACGATCTCCCCGTCACGCACAGTGCACGCGCCGGCGACGATCTCATCCTCGAAGTCGAGCCTCAGCTCGACCTGGCCCTCGGCGCCCTCCTTCGGGACGACCAGCAGATCTAGCAGCGCCAGCACGTTGCGCGCGAACAGCTGCGAGGAGTGCTCGGCCATGCTGGCCGGCAGATTCAACGGGGAGACGATCTTCACGTCGTGCTTGACGACCGTGCGCCCGGGCTCGGTCAGCTCGCAGTTGCCGCCCGACTCGCCGGCGAGATCCACGATCACCGACCCTGGCTTCATGCCTTCCACGGCCTCTGCGGTGACCAGCTTCGGGGCTGGTCGGCCCGGCACGAGCGCGGTCGTGATGACGACATCGAAGCCCTTGATCGCGTCGGTCAGCGCCTGTTGCTGCTGTGCGCGCTCCTGCTCGGTGAGCTCGCGCGCATAGCCCCCCTCGCCGCTGGCCTCAAGGCCGAGGTCAAGCCACTGCGCGCCAAGCGACTGCACCTGCTCGGCCACCTCGGGGCGAACGTCGTAGCCGGTCGTGCGGGCACCCAGACGCTTGGCGGTGGCGAGCGCCTGCAGCCCGGCGACCCCGGCACCGAGCACCAGCACCTTGGCTGGGGGGATCGTGCCGGCGGCGGTCATCAGCATCGGGTAGAAGCGGCCCATGTTCTCGGCGCCGAGCAGCGCGGCCTTGTAGCCGGCGATATTGCTCTGCGAGGACAGCGCGTCCATCGACTGCGCGCGCGAGATGCGGGGGATCGACTCCATTGCAAACGCGGTCGCTTTGGCGGAAGCGAGCGCGCGTGTGGTCTGCGGGCTTGTAAGCGGCGCGAGGAACCCGATCAGGATCGAGCCCTGCCCGAGCAGCGCGACCTCAGCCTCGCTGGGCGGGGAGATCTTTACGACCACATCCGAGCGCCACACCTCGGCCGCCTCGGCACTCAGCTCGGCGCCGGCATCGACGAACGCGCTATCCGGCAGCAGTGCGCCTGCGCCCGCGCCGGTCTCGACCAAGACCTCAAGGCCCTTGGTCTTCAGCTTGGCCACGACCTCCGGCACGAGCGCAACTCTGTGCTCGCCCTCGGCGGTCTCCTTCGGAACACCTACCCGCATGAAGGCCGGGAAAGTATCCGATCTGCCCGACGCCACGCAGTCCGACCCATCGATCACGCCCGCCGACGGCGGGCGTCCTAGGTGTCCATCTGCCAGACTCGGTGGGTCGTGACGGTCAACCTGACGCGCATCTACACCAAGGGCGGAGACCGCGGCGAGACCCATCTGGGCGACATGAGCCGCGTGTCCAAGCTGCACCCGCGCGTGGAGGCATATGGCACCATCGATGAGCTCAACGCGACACTCGGGGTGGCGCTGCTCGCTGCGGGTATGCCGGCGAACTTCACAGAGTGGCTGACACGCGTGCAGAACGACCTGCTGGACGTCGGCGCCGATCTGTCGGTGCCGCTCCCCTCAGACGGCGCACCGGACGCCACGCGCAAGGGTCAGGAGCGCCTGCGCGTCACCCCCGCCTACGCGCAATGGCTCGAGGGTGTGTGCGACGAGATCAATGCGACGCTGCCGCCACTGCGCTCGTTCGTTATCCCGGGCGGAACCCCGGCGAGTGCGCAACTGCACGTGTGCCGCACGGTGTGCCGCCGCGCGGAGCGCCGTGCGATCGCGGTCGGCGAGGACTGCAACCCAGAGGTGATCCGCTACCTGAACCGGCTCTCAGACATGCTGTTCATCCTCAGCCGCGCTGCGAATGAGGATCCATCCACGACGGGAGCCGAGCCGCTATGGGCTCCGGGTGCGCATGGGCCCGGCTCGGCTGATGAGAACGCCTGATCCCTCCCCGTAGAGAGCCGCGCGGGCCGACGGCGCGCAGTGCCGCGATCGCAAGCGCAGCCCACAGCGTTCCCATCAGGTAACCACCGAGCACGTCGCTTGGCATGTGCCAGGCAAGGATCAACAGCGAGCAGCCGACCGCGATGGCCAGCAGCACGCCCCCGATCGCGATGGCGCGACGACGCACTGGTGGAGCGACGATCACAGCGCACCACACGAGCGCCGTCACCGCGGTGGCATGACCACTCGGCCACGAGGCACCGGTGATGTAGACAGGCGTCACCTGCAGGTGAGGATGGGCAACGAGTGGCTTGAGCAGCTCGCTGCTGAGCGGAGCCAGCGACAGCACGAGCGCGACAGCCAGCCCCACCCGTGGACGTCCGCGCACGGCGGCAAGCGCGACGAGCGCGACTCCCCAGACGATGAAGAACGCCGGTTCGAGCAGCGCAAGCAGAAGTTTGGCGGGAGCTTCGACGATTGGGCGGTCGAGCCTCGTGAAGTCGTACAGCACGATTGCATCACGCGTGTGGGTGGCAGGCACCAGAGCCGCCAGCACCCATGTGAGTGCCATCGCGGCGACGCAGGCTCCTGCGAGCAGCAACGCGGGACGAGCATCCCGTCTGCCGTCGGCGACGACGGTCGGAGTGGAGATCGCGGACATCCTCTCCAAGGGTAGGCGAGTCGCTTAACCGCGGCTGAAGGTGACAGGCGCTACGGGGAATGGCTTGCCGGTGAGCGCTGGGAGCACCTCCGCGGTGACCCACACCGGCGACTGGGTGCTGGTGCGCGAATAGCGCACGCTGCCGTCTGGCGCCACGAGACTCTCCAGATAGGCCAGCGGCGAGCGGCTACCTGAGCGTTTGAAAGCGTTGACGTTCTGACCGGCCGCGTCCAACCCCTGTACCGCCCACGCGGTCGACTGGGCATTGGATTCGCCGCCGGGCTGCTGGGGGAAACCGCCATCTGGGTTCTGCGCACGCCGCAGGTAGGCAACCGCGCGCGCGACGACCGAGCCCGTTCGTTGCCCGCTCGCGTCGATCACGCCCTGCACGGCCGCGGCGGTGTCATCGACGTCCTCGCTGCCACCCCGCTCACCGAAGCCGAACCCGCCATCGGGGTTCTGCTGGGCGGCCAACCAGCGTCCGGCTCCCTCCACTATCGAGTTGTCCGCCGTGCTCCCCGCAACACGCAGGGCGAAAATCGCAAACGCCGTGATGTTGACGAGATGATCGAACGAGCCGTCGCTGACCCGTTCGCGCAGCAGCCTGCCGAGAAGGCTCTCGCCTGGAAAGTCGGACGCGGGGACGCCGCACGCGTGCAGCGCGAGGATCGTGCGCTCCACGTCGCCCGCGCCTTCGAGCGTCGAGGCTTCGCCACGGAGCGCGTCTAGCACGGAGTGCCCGGCGCGCTGCACGCTGAGTGGATTGCGCCCGGCCGCCGCCAGCCCGATCGCGCTCCAGGCTGAGTAGAGCTCGCTGCTGGGCTGTTCGGGAGCGCCACCGAAACCGCCGTCCTGACTTTGAGCTTTTTCCAGGTATCTGACCTCGGGCGTCGTGGCGGCGTGCGCGGAGGAGGTCGCGATCAGGCAGATCACGATCAGCGCAAGCGGCGTTACCGCCGGCGGGCGGGTCGACCGGCGGGTGGGCGGATCGGTGGGTGGAGGGGTGGGCTCCCACTCGATGGTCATACGTGCGCGCATGCGCCCCAGCAGGCGCGCGAGCTCGGGACCGAAGGCGAAGCCGAAAAGAAACGAGGCGACCGTGTCGGTGATGTCATACGGCAGCCCGCTCCCTGCTGCTGCAAGCAGCGCTGCGGGGGTGTGGGCGGCACCGATGGTCCACGTGTAGACGTTCATGATCTCCTTGGCAACCAACGCCATGAACGCGCACGCGAGCGCGAGACCGAGGCGACCGAGTTGTCTGCGGCTGAGGCGGCCGAGCAGCGCGCCGGCGAGGCCCACAAGGCCCCAGGCCGCCATCTGCCACGGAGTGTAGGGCCCCTGGCCGAGCATGATGTTGGACACCAGCATCCCGATCGCCCCGACCGTGAACCCCGGGAGCGGGCCGAGCGTGTAGCCGACGACAAGCGTCATCGCGGTGATCGGCTTCACGTCGGGGAGCGCCACGAACGCATCGCGGCCAAGCGCGGCGAGCGCCGCGAGCGTGGCGACGACCGCGACCATGCGGGGAGAGGGACGCGAGCGCTCATAGGCCAACCAGCCGGCGAGCAGCACGCCGGCGACGATCGCAAACGATGCCAGCGGCCAGCTCACGAGTGCGCTTCTCCCGCCGTGTGGGCCACCGCGTGGGCGGGGCGCTCGGCAGACTCCTCACCCACTGGCCCACCGGCTTGGAAGGCTGCGTCGCCGGCCCCGGCATCCAGCAGCAGCTGGGCGCCCTGCTCGGGGCGCAGCGCGTCACCGGCACCGCCGAGGATGCGAGCGGTCTCGGTCGCGAAGTACCAGCCCCCCGCCAGCAGCTCGGGTGCAGGGCCATCGGCGATCACGCGCCCGTCGGCCAGCAGGATCGCCCGCTGCGCGCAGGAGGCCGCGAACTCGGGGTCGTGCGTGGCGACGATGATCGCCTGGCCCTCCAGCGCACGGCGGTGCAGCTCCTCGGCGAGCTCGGCCTTTGCCTCGCGATCCATGCCGCGCGTGGGCTCATCGAGCGCCAGCACCGCGGGGGGCTCTCCCCCGTCTGCCACGATCGCCAGCGCCAGGCGCTGGCGCTCTCCGCCTGAGAGGTCGCG
>JBAWFB010000273.1:0-7406 GCA_049591495.1 Solirubrobacteraceae bacterium | reverse complement strand
GCACGGGGCCGCCCGCGCCGCGCGAGGGCCGTCAGTCACGCCGCGGCGGTTTGGCCGTCAGCGATATGGACGTGCCTGAGTTCATCCCCAACTTCTGACGGGAAATCAGGAGGAGGGGCGGCGGTCGGTGTATTCCAAACCGCACGCATAACACTTTACAAAATGAAGTGTTATGTACCTGCAAACCGCAAACGCACATCCACGTGCGAAAGCACATCTACGACACCAGGATCGCCGATCCCATCCGCCCGCAGGCACCAACGATGACGGGCAAGGACAACTGATGTCGCCTCGCCGTGCGTGGTGCTGTGCTATCGCTCACGTATGAGTAGAGCCCAAAAGGGGGTTGTTGCGGCTGGGCATCCGGCGACCGCCGAGGCGGGGGCGGAGGTGTTGCGGCGCGGTGGCAACGCGGTCGACGCGGCGATCGGGGCGATGCTGGCGTCCTTTGCGGCTGAGCCGCTGCTGACAGGGCTGGGCGCGGGCGGCTACATGATGGTGGCCGGCGGTGGGGAGGAGCCGGCGCTGCTCGATTTCTTCGTGCAGGCCCCCACCCGCGCGCAGGACGGCAGCGCGGCCGAGCTGCAGGCGGTGGACGTGTCGTTTGGGGACGCGGTGCAGGTGTTCTACATCGGGCCGGCCTCCTGCGGCGTGTATGGGGCGCCCGCAGGAGTGTGCGCGGCGGCGGCACGCTGGGGCACGATCGATCTCGCCGAGCTGGCGGCGCCCGCGGCGAAGCTGGCGCGTGAGGGCGTCGTGCTGAACGCCGGGCAAGCCTACATTGCGAAGATCCTCGCCGACCTGCTGTGCTCGACGCCAGAGTGTGCCGCGCTGTGGGCGCCCGAGGGCCGTGTGCTGCGTGAGGGGGAGCTGTTGCGCAACCCCGAGCTGGGCGACGTGCTGGAGCGGCTCGGGCGCGACGGCGCAAGGCCGTTCTACAGCGGCGACATCGCCGAGGCGGTGTGCGCGTGGCTGCAGGAGCGCGGTGGCTCGATCAGCCGCTCTGAGCTTGCCGCCTATCGTGCGATCGAGCGGGCGCCGCTGCGGATGCGATACCGCGACCGCGAAGTGCTCACCAACCCGCCACCGTCGGCTGGCGGCACATTGCTGGCCTACTCGCTGGGCTTACTGGACGCGCAGCCGGCGCCACCGTCGCTGGATGCGCTGGTTGGCGCGATGGAAGCAGCTCAGGGGGAGCGCACGGCGGAGTTCGTGGAAGGGCTTGGAGATGAGGGATTTGGCACGTACTTCCTCTCTTCGAGGCTCGGCTCCACAACCCACATCTCAGTGCTCGACTCCCACGGGAGGGCCTGCTCGGTGACCTGCACCAACGGGGAGGGCTCGGGCGTGGTGGTGCCGGGCACCGGTATCCATCTCAACAACGTGATGGGCGAGGAGGATCTCAGCCCGCTTGGCTTCCACACCCATCCCGCGGGGCGGCGGATGCCGAGCATGATGGCCCCGACCGTCGTCACACGCGACGGCGAGGTCGAGCTGGTGCTGGGCAGCGCCGGGTCCAACCGCATCCGCTCGGCATTGCTGCAGACAATCGTGGGTGCCGTCGATCGTGGTTTGAGCGCACCGGAGGCGGTGGGCGCTCCGCGCGCGCACTTCGAGGACGGGATCGTCTACCACGAGCCGGGGCTCGATTTGGCGGGTGAGCTGAGCGGGTCGGCGGACGGCTCGACCGGCGACCCAGCTGCCGGGCGCGAGCTGGTGGGCTTCCATGCGCTCAACCTGTTCTTTGGCGGGGTGCAAGCGGTGCAGACTCGCGACGGGACGCTGATCGGCGCGGGAGACCCGCGTCGCGGCGGGGTGGCGGTCGTCGCGTGAGCGCTCAGGCTAGGTGCACCTTCCCGTTGGAGCGCGCCCGCAGCTGTGCGCGCTCGACCAGCTCCAGCTGCTTGATCGCCGCGCGGAACAGCAGCGTGAGCAGGTGCAGGCGGGCGTTCTCCGAGCGCAGCTCCAACAGCTCCTGCTTGGCGTCGGTGCCGAAGTCGATCGTGGCGGCCATCCTGTAGGCGTCCATCGCGTCCAGCTCCTCCTCGGTGAGCGTGCGGTCGGTGGCCTGCTCCACGAGCTCTGCGTAGAGCTCGTGGGCATCGCGTACCACCTCGCAGTCGGGCGTCTCTTCGCGCTCGGCCACGAACTCGACGATCCCGGCCGGATAGGGCAGGTCGTCCTGGCGTTGGAGCAGGCGAAACACGCGTGTGCCGCGCACGAGGATCGTGAACCGTCCGTCCTCCATGCGCTCGAGCACGCGCTCGATCTCACACGCGCACCCAATCGGCTTGAGCTCGTCGTCTGAGAGCCACACGATCCCGAATTCGCTCGCCTCCTCGAGGCACTCTTCGATCATGGTGCGGTAGCGGTCCTCGAATACGTGCAGTGGGACGCTCTCGGTTGGGAGTGCGACGATCCCCAACGGGAACAGCGGGAAGTCCTGAAGGGGAACCTCGGCCATCCACTCAGTCTAGGAACGCCTCACGTGTGAACGCGCTATATCGCCGCCGCTGGACCGCCGCCGGGAGACCGGAGGCCGACCGAGCGCGGCCAGTCGCTGGGCGGGCGTGCATAGATAGTCGTCCGGCAGGGCAATACACTTCCGCGGATGGAGAATGACCTGATGAAGCGCATCATGTGGTCCGGCCTGCTGACTGCGGTGGGCGCGCTCGCGAGCCTCGCCACCCAGAGGGCGGCGGCCTATGTGTGGAGGCGCGTGTTCGACGAGGAGCCTCCGGAGTGAGCAGCCCTCCGGGCGGCCCGACCGATCAAAGCTCGGCCGGCAGCGCACGTCAGCAGGGCATCGCAGCGGCGATCACAGAGGTTTCAGAGCGCGCGAGCGTGCTGATCCGCGAGGAGATCGAGCTCGCCAAGACGGAGATAACCGAGAAGACCACGCGTCTGGCCAAGGGCGCCGTGGTGGCGGTGGTCGCCGGTGTGTTCTTCTTCACCGCGCTGTTCTTCGTGCTGATCGGATGCGCCTGGCTGCTCTACTACGAGTTGCCGATCGGCAACGAATTCACGTACTTCTGGGGATTCTTCGCGATGGCGGTGATCCTCGTGGTGCTTGGTGTGATCGCCGGGCTGCTGGCGGCGAAGGCGGTCAAATCGGGGTCCCCGCCGGTGCCCACGATGGCGATCGAAGAAGCCCAAAAGATCCGTGAGACCGTGAGCTCTTCTTCATCCTCCCCGGATCGCTCGGCGAGCGCCGCGATGCCGCCCACGCCGACGACGCCCGCCGCGCCGGTCCCGCCTGTTGCATCGCCGCTCCCAGCCACGCCGTCCTCGCCGGTCGGCTCGGGAGACGTGCCCGATGCGAAAACCGATGGTGGTCTTGGAAGGGGGACAGTCGATGGCACAACGCTCGGCAGCTGAGATCCGCAGCTCAATCGAGTCAAACCGCGCGGAGCTGGCCGTGTCGCTGGACCATCTGCACGGAGAAGTGGCGCGCGTCACCGACTGGCGTGGCCAATTGCAGCGCCACCAGCGCGAGGTGATGATTGGTGTGGCGCTCGTCGGCGTGCTGATGCTTGGTCGCGGCCGCCGTCGCCGCAAACGCCGCCGCGCCTGAGCTCCCCGGAGACGGGGTTGGATGGCCGATCCAGACGATCGGCTGTGGCTCGCTCGCATGTTCACTGATCCGCTGCGCGCGACGGTGCGAATCGTTGGGGTAAGTCGAAGTCCCCAATCGAGGAGGCGAGCATGTCACAAGGCACTGAGCAGCAGGATCCCGTCACACAACCGGCGGGCATCGTCGAGCGGCTGGTGCGCGACGACGTCGATCGCAAGCGCTTCCTGAAGGCTGTGGGTGCGGGGGGTGCCGCGAGTTTTGGTGCGTTCGTGCTCGCCGCGTGCGGGAGCAGCAAAAGCTCAACCACAGCATCGACAGCGGCCACGGCAACCACGGCAAAGAGCAGCTCGGGTACAGGCGACGTGGCGATTCTCAACTACGCGCTCACGCTCGAGTATCTGGAGACCCAGTTCTACGAGAACGTGATCTCCGCCGGGCTGTTCACCGGCAAGGTGGGCGCGTTGCTGAAGAGCTTCGGCTCACAGGAGAAGGAGCACGTGTTGGCGCTCAAGGGCACCGTCTCAAAGCTTGGCGGGACTCCGGTGACCAAGCCCCAGGCGAAGTTCCCGATCGAAAACGCAGGCCAGGTGGCGCAGCTGGCCTACACGGTCGAGAATCTCGGCGCCTCCGCGTACCTCGGGCAGGCGGGCAACATCCAGAACCCCGAAGTGCTGGCCGCCGCGCTTTCGATTCACACAGTCGAGGCGCGTCACGCCTCCACGCTCGGCACGCTGGTGAAGAAGCCGGTGACCCCCAACGGAGCGTTTGCGATACCTGCCGACATGTCCACCGTCCTTGCGGCTGTCAAGCCGTTCCTGGCCTAAGCGCGATGCGAAAAGGAGCTTCTGAGACCATGATCGATAACACTCTCGCCCACCCGGAACTGGCTGCGTTTGAGGTGCACGGTGTGACTCGTGCCAGTTTCATGCTGCGCGGGGCGTTGGCCGCCGGCGCCGTCTACGGTACCGCTGCTGTGGGACCGTTCGTATCGCAGGCACTTGCGCAAACAGGTGGCGGGGACGCGGAAATCCTCAACTTCGCGCTCACCTTGGAGTATCTGGAGAGCGATTTCTACAAGGTCAAGGGCAAGACAGTCGGCCTCAGCGGTCAGGCCAAGACCTACGCTGAAGAGTTCGGCATGGAGGAGGAACAGCACGTCGAGGCCCTCACGGGCGCGGTCAAGGAACTGGGTGGCACGCCGGTCAAGAAGCCCACGTTCGTGTTCCCCGCCACCGATGAAAAGAGCTTCCTGGCGTTGGCGTCAGTGCTCGAGAACACAGGTGTCGGCGCCTACAACGGGGCGGGCCCCTCGCTGAAAAGCAAGCAGCTGCTCGGCGTGGCCGGCAGCATCGTGCAGGTGGAGGCCCGCCACGCTGCTGCGATCAACCTACTGATCGACAAGAGCCCTACGCCCAACGGTGGCTTTGACCTGCCGCTGAGCAAGAAACAGGTACTGGCGACCGCTGGGCCGCTGATCAAGTCCTGAGGCGCTCGCGCTGTCCGTCCTGAGACGCCGTCCTGAGTGGTTTCCTGAGTTACCGCTCTGACGGCTCTCAGGACAGCAGCGTCAGTGGCAGCGCACCCACTCCGAGCAGCCCGGGGCCGGTGTAGGTGCCGATCACCGGTCCCACCTCTGAGGTGAAAGTGGGCTCCGAGCCGAAGATCTCGCGGCAGCGGTCCATCAGTCGCTCGGCCTGATCGGTCGCCTGGATGTACTGAACCACCCACCCGTCCGCGCCTTCGTCGTGCAGCTGCTGGGCGTACTTCACCATGCGCTCAAACGCGCGCTTGGCGGTGCGCACGCGCTCCACAGGCGTGATCTCGTACTCGAGCGAGAGGATCGGCTTGATCTTCAGCGTGCCTCCGATCCACGCTTGAGCCTTGCCCACGCGTCCGCCGCGACGCAGGTACTCGAGCGTGTCCAGACAGAACCAGATCTTCAACGCCTTGCGTGCCTCGAGCGCTCGTGCAGCCACAGCAGCCTTGTCCGCTCCCTCCCGCGCGGCAGCGGCTGCGGCCAGCAGCACGAGGCCCGTCCCGCCGCAGGCGGTTTCCGCGTCGATCACCTCCACGCGCTCACCGAGCCCGCGCTCGGCCAGCAGCCCGTGGGCCTGGCGCGCGGACTCGCAGGTGCCGGAGATGCCGCCCGCGAGGTGGATCGAGACGATGTCCTGGCCCGCGTCCAGCAGCGGCTCCCACACGGCCAGGAAATCGCCGATCGATGGCTGTGAGGTGGTGGGCAGATCGGGGTCGGTGCGCAACCGCTCGTAGAACGCGTCGAAGCCGTCGAGCTCGCTCTCGCGCTCCGGATGGCCCTGCCAGCCCACGTACAGGCTGACCTGGTGGATGCCTTCGCGCGCCGCCAGCTCGCGCGGGAGATAGTTGGTGGTGTCGCTGACGACCGCTACAGGAGTCATGGCGCGCGGGGACCCTACCGCAACGGGCGGTGGGTCCCGCGGTCCGCGACCACGCTCGCGACCATCATCCGAGCCGGTTCTCGATCTGCGTGAATCCCGTGGGCTGCGCTGTGCCGTTGGGTACCGCCTCGACCGCGACGCCCTCGCGCTCGTCGAGGCCAAGCGTCTCGGCCAGCTCGCCGGACTCGTACATCTCGGTGACGATGTCGCAGCCGCCGACCAGCTCGCCGCCGACGAACAGCTGCGGGATCGTCGGCCAGCCGGAGATCGCCGAGAGCTCCTGGCGGATGCGCGGGTCGGGCAGAATGTCGACCGCCGCGAACGGTGCCTCAAGCGACTGCAGCATCGCGACCGTGCGTGCCGAGAAGCCGCACGCGGGCGCCTCGGGGGTGCCCTTCATGAACAGGATCGTGTCGTGCTCGCCGATCGCCTCTGCGATCGCGTTGCGGATGGGATTGGACTCCTCAGACATTGGCTACTCCTGACTCAACCTGGGTTTTCAGCGCCAGCGCATGGATCGCTCCACCGATCTCATCGCCGAACACGGCGTACACGAGCTTGTGTTGCTCTATGCGGCTACGCCCGGCAAACGCGGGGGAGACGACCGTCGCGCGGAAGTGGTCGCCGCCACCCGTGTAGTCCTCCACGTCGGCGCGCGCCCCCGGTATTGAGGCTTCGATGCGCTGCTTGATCTGCTCGGCGGTGGGCACGCTCAGCCAAGGTTAGAACAAATAGAGGGTCGCTATACTTTGGAAAGCAATGATCACGATCACGGACAAGGGCGCGGAGAAGGTTCGCGAGTTCCTGGACGCTCAACAGGCCGACGTGACGCTCGCGGGGCTGCGTGTGGGCGTGCGCGGCGGCGGGTGCTCGGGCTTTCAATACCAGCTCGCGTTCGACGAGCAGCGCGACAACGACATCGTGTTCGAGAGCCACGGGCTGAAGCTGCTGGTCGACAACGAGAGCCTGCAGTTCGTGTCAGGCTCCACGATCGACTATCAAGAAGGCCTACAGGGGGCCGGTTTCAAGGTCGAGAACCCCAACGTGGTCGCCGCTTGCGGCTGCGGATCTTCCTTCCGTGTGGCGGAGGAAGAGCAAGTCTCCGCAGTCTGAGGCGCGTTCTCAGAGGTCGAGCAGGAAGCGCAGCCCGCGGGCCGTCAGATAGATGGCCTGGCCATAGGCTGTATCTAGCCTTGCGATCAGCTGCTGCTCGGAGATCGACTTGACACCCTCGCACTCGGCGTAGCACCCGCTGTCCTTGCTGTCCTCGTCCGGTCGGGGGGCGTAGCTCTGGGTGAGTGGTTCTGGGTGGGTGGTGGGGTGTTTTGGGGGTCTTTTGGTGGACCCCCTTGACAACACTTGAGTGTTTGGTATAGGATGGCTCCGTCTTGGCATCAATGGTGGTGTCGGGCGGA
>JBAWFB010000272.1:0-7757 GCA_049591495.1 Solirubrobacteraceae bacterium | reverse complement strand
CTGTCCGGCCGCCGACCGACCTGTGCGTAGGTGCCGACGTTCAGCTCGTCGTGCGGGTCGCTGTAGCGCAGCGTGACGCCGCGCAGCTGCACGTGACCGCTGCCCGCGGGCAGCGGCTGGGCGCCGGGTGGATCGGCGATCGTGGGCTCACGGTCGAGCACCTGAAAGATGCGTGCCCCGGAGGCGGTCGCGCGCTGGGCGAGATTGAGCGTGACGCCGAGTGAGCGCAGCGGCCCGACGAGCATGTTGAGCAGTAGGTAGAAGGTGGTGAACTGGCCGAGCGTGAGGTGTGCGTGGATCACCGCGTTGCCGCCGAGCAGCAGCACGGCGGCGATGCCGAGCTGCGGCAGGAAGCCGATCGCGGGGTTGTACAAATCTTCAAGGCGGGTGGCCACCATCGCCTGCTCGAACGTGCGTCCCACGCTGCGGCGGAAGCGCTCGAGCTGGCGCGGCTCGCGTGCGAACGACTTGACGATGCGCACGCCGGAGATGTTCTCCTCGGCGTCCGCGGTCAATTCGGCGATGCGCTGCTGGGTCTCTTGGATCGCCGGTCGCGCACGGCGGCCGTAGCGGTAGGAGATCAGCACCACAAACGGAGACGGCGCAAGCGAGATCAGCCCGAGCCACGGGCTGATCACGATCATCACGATGCCCGCGAGCACGATCGTGAGCACGAACTGCAGGATGAACACGAGGCCATAGCCAAGAAAGAAGCGCACCGCGGGCAGATCCACGGTTGCGCGGCTCATCAGCTGACCGGTCTGCTGGTGGTCGAAGAAGCCGAGCTCCAACCGCTGCAGCTGCTTGTAAAGGCGCTCGCGCAGGTCGTATTCGACGCCAAGCGACACGCGCCCGGCGATCATGCGGCGCCAGTAGGTGAAACCCCAGCGGGCGAGCACCACCGCGATGATCGCCAGGGCATACAGCAGCAGTGTGTGGCGGTCGTGCGAGCGCTGGGTGAGTTCGTGGTGGCGCGCGTGACGGGCGCCGGAGTTGATCGTTTCGACGGCTTCGCCGGTGAGCAGCGGCAGGATCACGCTCATCGCCATCGCGAAGCTGGCGAGGATCCAGGAGATGACTACGCCGCGCTTGTAAGGGCGCAGGAAGCCCAGTAGTCGATAGAAGGTGATCATAGTTGCTTAGTCAACGATTATTGCATTATGGGAGACAAACGCCGCTGGACAGTGGAGTGCGACCCTTGCTGTCGGCCCGATTCGCCTCGTCCACCGCGCTGCTGGTCGGCGCGCACTACGCTTGCCGCGTGTCCGCAGACGGTTCGGTTGTACCCCGCCCGCGTGGCCCGAGCGCCGGGCTGTGTGAGACCTGCAGGCATCGTCAGGAGGTGCCCAACACGCGTGGGTCTGTGTTCTCCCTGTGCACGCGCTCGCGCGAGGACCCGACCTATCCGCGTTACCCGCGGCTACCGGTGCTCACCTGCCCCGGCTACGAGCGGCTCGCGCCCTGAGAGCGCGGTCTGCTCGGGTGCGGGTTGCTCCCCGGCGCTGGTCGGCGCGCTGGAGGTGACGAAATCGCGACTGCGCACGAGCACGAACGCGAGCACGGCTCCCACCAGGGCAATGGCCGACGCGATCAGCAGGATGCGGTCGAAGCCTTCGACAAACCCGACGCGGTAGGAGTGCGCGAGCGCCGTGCGCGCGGCGGGGGAGAGGGCGTGAAAGACCTTGCTCACTTCGCCGGAGACCAACAGCGTGGAGAGCTGTCCGTGGGCGGCGCCCTGCACCGCGTGTTGCTGCCCGCTGGCGGCAAGCGCGGATGTCGTGCTGCTGGTGACCTCGTGCTCGAAGATCGCGCCCAGCCCGGCGATCCCGGTGGCGATGCCGACCTGGCGGAACGTGCTGTTGATGCCGGATGCCATGCCGCTGCGGGAGTAATGCACCACGCCGATCGCGGTGGACGCGAGCGGTGGGTTGATCATGCCGATACCCGCACCACCGAGTATGAAGCCGGGGATCAGCGCGGTCCAGCCTGAGCTCGGGCTGACAGCCGTCATCGCGAGCAGTCCGCCGCTCACCAGCAGCAGACCCCCGCCAAGCAGCAGTCGCACCGGCACGCGCACGCTGAGACGTCCGGCGATCGGGGCGACTATGAAGGACAACAGCGTGATCGGTAGGAAGCGCAGGCCGGCCTGCAGCGCGTCGTAGCCGAGCACGTCCTGCACGTAGAGCGTCAGGTACAGGAACATCGCGAAGATCGAGGCCGACAGCGTAAACGCCACGATGCTTGCCCCTGCGAATGCGGGACGGCGGAAGAGCGTCAGGTCGAGCATCGGCCGCGCTTGGCGGTGCTCGGCGATCACGAACGCGATCAGCAGCACCGCCGCGACGATCAGGAAACTGACGATTCGCGTCGAGCCCCAGCCGTCTTCATTGCCCTCGATCAAAGCGAACCCCAGCAGGAACAGTGCCCCGGAGAACGTCACCAGTCCCGCCCAGTCCACGCCGGTCGCGTTGGGGTCGCGCGACTCTGACACCTGGGTGAGGGTGAGGATCACCGCGGCCACGCCGATCGGGACGTTGACGAAAAAGATCCAGTCCCAGCCGATGCCGCTGGTGATGATCCCGCCGATCACGGGACCGATTGCGACAGCGGCGCCGGTGACGGCGCCGAACACCCCGAACGCGATGCCGCGCTCGCGGCCGTGGAACGCCTGTGCGAGCAGCGCCAGCGAGGTGGCGTACATCATCGCCCCACCGGTTCCTTGGACGGCGCGGGCGAGGTTGAGCATCAGCGGAGTGGTGGACAGCCCGCAGACGGCCGAGGAGAGTGTGAACACCACGAGGCCCGCGACGAACACACGTCGGCGCCCAATCAAATCCGAGACCGCCCCAGCGGTCAGCAGGAAGGCGGCGAGCGTCAGCGCATAGGCGTTGACCACCCACTGCAGGTCGGCGAAGGAGGAGTGCAGCGCGCGCTGGATTGACGGCAGCGCGACGTTTACGACGGTGATGTCGAGCAACAGCATGAAGATCGCCACCGACACAGCGATCAAGGTCCACCACTTGCGCTCCAAGGCTGCTCTCCTTACTCTGCGTCAGGACGCGGGATTTATCTCACTGTAGGAGCCCGCCGTGGAGGCGGGCCGGCGCTCGCCGATTCTCATGCGATCGGCCGTCATGCGTGCGAATGGGTCTCTATCTCCTGCAGGTGGCGACACACCGTGCGCCGCGTGCTCGAGAGCTCCTTGCGCAGCTTCGCGAGCTCTGAGGCGCGGTGCTCGACGAGCTCGAGCTGGCGGTCGATGTGACCGAGCGCCTCAGACAGCAGCTCGCGGCGGCGCTCGGGGTGCACGTCCTCGCGGCGCAGTTGGGCCCTCACAGCGGCGCGGGCCTCCTCGGCCGTAAGCAGGTCCTTGAGCTCGTCGAGCGTGACGCCGAGCAGCTGCTTGAGCCGTATCACCTCGCGCAGGCGCTCCACCTCGGCGGCGGTGTAGAGGCGGTGGCCGCCGGAGGGGCGCTCGGGCGCGCCCGTGAGCAGTCCGAGCTCCTCGTAGTAGCGGATCGTGCGGGGCGTGGTGCCTGCCAGCCGCGCCACGTCGCCGATGCGCAGGGGCGCATCGGTACCGCTCGCGCTCGCGCCGAGCTGCGCGCTGGCGGGATTTGCGCTCACACGCGTGCTCCCGCGCGCACGGGCGCTCCTGCCTCCTGGGTGCCCTGCTGCTCGTGGGCGCGCCGCCGCAGCTCCTGTTCGCGTTCCTCGGCCTGGATGGTCACATGGCGGGGGCGCAGCAGGCACACGATCGCGCCGAGCACCGAGGTGGCGACGAGCACCCACAACGCGACGTGCATATTGGAGATGAACGGGTCGAGTGCGTGGGCCGACAAGCCGCGGGTGACGCCTGAGAACACCGCGAACAGGGTGGCCTTCGGTACCGCGGAGGTGACGATCGCGAGCACGAACGCGATCGACAGCACCGCGCCGGTGTTCTGCAGGAGCGTGCGGGCCCCCGCGGCGATGCCACGGCGCTGTGCGGGCACGGTGCCCATCATCGCCGCGGTGTTGGGGCTGTTGAACATGCCCGAACCGATGCCCACGAGCGCCAGCCAGATCATGCTCTGCCAGTAGGGCGTGTCGACCTGCAGCGTTGTCATCGCTGCCAGCCCGGCGGCGCTCACGAGCATCCCGAGCGACGCGAGCGTGCGCGAGCCGTGGCGGTCGGCGTAGATACCCGCGAGGGGGGACGCGACCAGCATGCCGAGCGCCAGCGGAATCAGCTTGATGCCAGCTTCGATCGGGCTGTTGGATTGGGCGCCCTGGAAGTAGAAAACGAACAGGAACATCAGCGCGAAGCGCGCCAGCCCGTTGATAAACGCGGCGGCGGTGGCCGCGGCGAACAGACGGTTGTTGAAGATCGACAGGTCGAGCATCGGCACGCGCGTGCGGCGCTCGATCACCACCCACAGCGGGAGCAGCACCACGGCGCACGCCAACCCGCCGATCACAAGCGGGCTGCTCCAACCTGAGAGCCCCCCCTTGGAGACCCCCAGCACGAGTCCGGTGAGGCCCACCAGGAACGTGACGGTGCCGAGCGTGTCAAAGCCACGCACCTTGTCGGGCTTGGCCAGCTCGCGCAGAATCAGCGCGCCCCAAGCGGCGCCGGCGAGCGCGAGCGGCACGTTGAACCAGAACACCCAGTGCCATGAGATCTCAACGAGCGCGCCGCCGAGCACCGGGCCGAGCACGAGCCCGATCGCGGCCACCATCGTGTTGGCGCCCATCGCCAGCCCGAGTTCCTCCTTTGGGAACGCGTCTGTGACAAGCGCCGCGGCGTTGGCAAACAGGAACGCTGAGCCAATCCCCTGCAGTACACGCCAGCAGATCAGCACTGTGGCGCCGCTGGAGAACCCCGCTCCAAGCGAGGCGAGGGCGAACACGAGAAAGCCGCCCACATACGCGCGCTTGCGCCCGAACAGGTCGCTGAGTCGTCCGGCGGTGAGCACGAGCACCGTGGCGGCGATCAGATAGGCAAGGATCACCCACACGAGCGCCAGCAGACTGGTGTGCAGCGAGCGCTCGAGGCTCGGCAGCGCGATGATCAGCGTGCCGGAGTTGGTGGCCGCCAGCAACATCCCGAGGCTCGTGCACGACAGCGCCCACCACTTGTAGTGCTCATGATCGGCGCCTACGCCGAAACGGGTTGTGGAAATTGACGTGAACGTAAAGATCAGGATAGCAGCGCGGCTCACCGTGCTGCTAGAACATCTCTAATGAGCCAGTCCGCAGTCGACAAGTCCGAGCAGCAGTGGCGCGAGCAGCTGACACCCGAGCAGTACGAGGTGCTGCGCCGCGCGGGCACCGAGGCGCCGTTCACCGGCGAGTACGTCTACAACAAGGACTCAGGTATGTACCGCTGCGCCGGCTGCGGCAGCGACCTGTTCAGCTCCGAGACGAAGTTCGAGTCGGGCACAGGCTGGCCGAGCTTCACCGAGCCGGCGGTGGCCGAGAGGGTCGAGCTGCGACCCGACAACGGGCTGTTCATGCGCCGCACAGAGGTTGTGTGTCGTACTTGTGGCGGGCACCTCGGCCACGTGTTCGACGATGGCCCGGGCCCAACCGGGCAGCGCTACTGCATCAACTCGGCCGCGCTCGCGTTCCAGGCAGCCGACAGTTCCACGCCGGATACCGCGCACGAGCCGGACGCGGACTCCGACTCGCGCTGATCCATCCCGCCGAGTAGGCTCAAACGCTCATGATCATGGTCGGCCAGTCCAAACGACTGTCCCAGCCTCTGCGCTGGGGGCGGCGTGACAAGGCGATCGTCGCGACCATGCTCACGTGTGTGGCCCTCGCGGCGATCGGACTGGGCCTGTTTGCCCTGACGAGCGGCTCGCGCGAGCCGGCGGACTGCGTCGATGTGACCTTCGCCAGCACCCTGGGGGCCGCGCGCCTGCACGCCTGTGGCGGGCGCGCGCGCTCCATGTGCGCCTCGACTAGCGCTTCCAAGGAGATCGCGCAGTCGCTACGGCAAGCCTGCCGGCGCGCGGGTTTTCCGTTCGAATGAGTCCCTGCCAGATGACGGGTCCCCCTCTCAGCGCCTGAACACCCCTCCCTTGAGAATCCCGCGGGCGGGGGGGAAGAGAGAGAGTTGAATCCCGCGGGCGCGAGCGTTGTGTCCTACCCGCAGCGGTGTCTGAAGCGTCGCTGACGCCGTTCGGAGGGTCATCTATACAAATGTCGAAACGGTCAGGCCAAGTGTTGGCCACGGTGTCCCTAGCCGCGCTTCGCCGCTCCCGGTTTCATAAGCGGAGCTAAAGAGAGGCGTGTCGCCACCGCGTGGGCGGGCGGCGGCTCGACATATCCAACAACGGTAGGAAACGGAGGCACATGACCTGGTTGTCATATCCATCCTGGCTCAACGCCGGCGACAACGCGTGGCAGATGACCGCGGCGACGTTCGTCGGACTGATGAGCCTCCCCGGTCTCGCCATTCTGTATGGCGGGGTCATGCAGAAGCGCTGGTCGGTCAACAGCATGATGCTCACGTTCGTGGCGTTCTGCCTGGTACTGGTGGCGTGGTGTTTGTGGGCCTTCAAGATGGGCTTCGACAATCCGATCGCGCATTCCGGCGGAGGGATCTTCGGAACCAAAGGCTTCTTGGGCACCGCGCTGGGCGAACCGGGGAGCGTGCTTGGACATGCCGCGGAGGAGGGCCAGGCGCTGATCCCGTCGGTCTCAACGGGACCGCCGTTCCACTTCCCGGAGTCCTCGCTCGTGTACTTCCAGTTCGTGTTCGCGGCGATCACACCGATCCTGATGCTCGGCTCGGTGCTCGGACGGATCAGCTTCAAGGCGTGGATCCCGTTCGTGCTGCTGTGGATCACGTTCGTCTACACCGTCAACGCGTTCCTGCTGTGGGGCGGCGGCTACTTCGCCGCGCACGGCGCGCTGGACTACTCCGGTGGCTATGTCATCCACTTGGCGGCAGGCATATCCGGGTTCGTCGCCGCCGCGGTGATCGGTCCACGATTGCAACGAGACCGCGAGGTGGACGCGCCCAACAACCTGTTGATGGTCGCGGCCGGCGCCGGTCTGCTGTGGCTGGGTTGGAACGGGTTCAACGGTGGAGACTCCTACTACGCGGGTGCCGACGCCTCGGCGGCCGTTCTCAACACGAACCTGTGCACCGCCGTGGCGATGCTCGTGTGGATCGCCTGGGACTACATCTTCCGCGACAAGCCGTCTCTGCTCGGCTCGGTCAACGGAATGATCACTGGTCTGGTGGGTATCACCCCCGCGGCCGGTTTCGTCAACGGCTACGGGGCGATCATCATTGGTGTGGTGTGCTCCACGATTGTGTGGATGTCAATCCGGTTCCTCAGTCGAGCGCCCGTGTTCCGACACGTGGACGACACGCTGGGGGTGATCTATACACATGGCATAGCCGGTCTCTGCGGAGGCCTGTTGGTCGGACTGTTGGCCAATGCGAGCGTCGTTGAGTACATCGGCGTCAAGAGCACTGGTGCGGAAAACCTGCCGGGCTTCAACGGACTGCTCATCAACGGCAGCTGGACGCTGTTGCGATGGCAGGCCGAGGCGGGTCTGTGGGTTATCGTGTTCAGCGGTGTGATGACGTTCATCCTGTTGAAGCTGGTCGGGATCTTCATCCCGCTTCGTCTCACCGACGAGGAGCTGGAGATCGGCGATCACGCGATCCACGGCAACGAGGTCTACCCCTCGGATGTGCCCACCCTCGGGGGTCCGCATCCGCCGACGTGGCAGCCCACACCGGCTGCGGTGGG